>NZ_CP070356.1:3870697-4186045 GCF_016919445.1 Pseudomonas sp. PDNC002
CGCGCGGGCGATCAGTCGCCCTGGCGGCCCAGCATGCCGTTGACCTTGTCGCGCAACGCGTCGATGGAGAAGGGCTTGGCGATCATCGACATGCGCGTGGCCAGTTCGCTGCCGTCGATGTGCACGATCTCGGCGAAGCCGGTGGCGAACAGGATGGGCAGCTCGGGGCGCACCTGGCGCGCGGCTTGCGCCAATTCCTCGCCGTTCATCCCCGGCAGGCCCACGTCGGTGAGCAGCAGGTCGATGCGCGTTTCGCCCTGCAGGACCGGCAGCGCCTGCTCGGCATCCTCGGCCTGCAGCACCTGGTAGCCGATCTCCTCCAGCACTTCCACGGTGAGCATGCGCACCAGGTCATTGTCCTCGACCACCAGCACGCAGAGTTGCTGGTTGGCCGTTTGGTTGGGGGTGACGGGAATGTCGGGGATGCTGACCACGGAGCTGCCTCTCGGGAAATAGAGTGTGACGCAGGTGCCCTGGCCGGGCTGGCTGCGCAGGCGGATGTGTCCGCCGGATTGTTTGATGAAACCGTAGACCATCGACAGGCCCAGGCCGCTGTTGGGGCCGATGCCCTTGGTGGTGAAGAACGGGTCGAAGACGTGGGCCAGCGTCGCTTCGCTCATGCCCTGGCCGTTGTCCTGCACGCTGAGGGCGAGGTAGTCGCCGGCCGGTAGATCGCTGTCGCCGCTGACGATCTCCTGGGTGCGCAGGGTGATTTCCAGGGTGCCGCCCGAGGGCATGGCGTCTCGCGCATTGTCCACCAGGTGCTGCAGGGTCTTGTGCAACTGGTCGCGGTCGCTGATGACGCTGTCGGCGGCATCGGTGTCGAGGGTCAGCTCGACTCCCGGTCCGGCCCGCTCGCTCAGTTCGGCCTGCCAGGCGTGCAACTGTTGGTCGAGCGCCACGGGGTGCATCGCCAGCGCCTGGCGGCGGGCGAAGGCGAGCAGGTTGTGGGTCAGTTCGGCGGCGCGCTCGGTGGCCTGGGTGGCGGCGTGGAGAATGTGGTTGATCTCCGGCTGGGCGTTGGCCGGCGCGCGGCGGGTGATCAGGTCGAGGCTGAAACGGATGCTGGCCAGCAGGTTGTTGAAGTCATGGGCGATGCCGCCGGTGAGCTGGCCGACCGCTTCCATGCGCTGGGCGCTCAGCAGCGCCAGTTGCGCCTGTTTCAGCAGTTCGGCGCTGCGCTTCTGCTCGGTGATGTCGCGCCCGCAGCCGTAGATCAGGCCGTTGTCCTCGCTGGCGTGCCAGGACACCCAGCGGTAGCTGCCGTCGGCGTGGCGCAAGCGGTTCTCGAAATGCTGCAGGCGCTCGCCACGGGACAGGACGGCGCGCATGTCGATACTGGCGGGCAGGTCGTCCGGGTGCACCAGTGACTCGCTGCTGCTTCCGCTCAGTTGCTGCTCTGTCCAGCCCAGGAGGCTGGTCCAGGCGGGGTTGACGCTGCGCAGGACGCCCTGGTGGTCGAGCACACACAGCAGGTCCTGGCTCATGGCCCAGACGCGGTCGCGCTCCAGGGTACGTTGCCGGGCATCCTCCTGGACCGCCTCCTGGACCTGCCGCTCTTGCGAGCGCTGGGTGGCCGCGGCCAGGGCGCTGCCGAGCAGGGCGGCCAGTTCGTTGAAGAACTCGGCGTAGTGTTCGTCCAGGCGGCGCCGCGGACTGATGCCGAATACCGCGAGGCTGTCGGCATAGCCCGTCAGTGGCGTGGCGTAGGTGCTGTCGAGGGCCTCCGGCCAGGGCGCGAAAGCGCGGACGTGCTGGCTACCCAGGGGCGACTGATGCGCATGATTGAGGCCGCTGAACAGGTGCAGCGGATCGTCGTCCACCGTCAGTTGCGCCGGGGCGAAACGGTCGCGGGCGTCGGTCCCGCTGGCGCCGAGCAGGGTGCCGGCGTGGTAGATCAGGCAGAAGGGCACGTCATGGGCGGCATCGGCGAGCAGCGCGATTGCCTGGGTGCAGATCTGCTTGCTGTCGTCGACGTGCCCCAGGCGCTCGGCCAGGCGCGTGAGCAGGCGCTGGCGGCGCTGCTGGATGACGGTGCCGGTGGTTTCCACCGCCGTATTGAACAGGCCGACGGGTTTGCCGTCCTGGCCGAAGATCGGGCTGACGTTGTAGGTGAAGTAGGCTTCTTCGACATAGCCGAAGCGCACCATGGGCAGCAGGCGATCTTCCTCGTGGGCGGCCACGCCGGTCTGCAGGATGCCGTTGTACATGGGGTCGAGGATCGACCAGATGTCCGACCAGGCCTCGCGCGCCGGCTGGCCCAGGCAGCCGGGATGCTTGTCGCCGGGAATCGCACTCCAGGCGTCGTTGTACAGCAGAATGAATTCCGGGCCCCAGTAGATGCATACCGGCAGGCGCGAATTGAGGCCGACTTCGAGGATGCCCTTGAGCGTGGCCGGCCATTGCTCCATGGGACCGAGGGGTGAAGCCGCCCAGTCATGCTGGCGAATCAACGGTGCCATGGCGCTACTGCTGTTGAGGAACTCGCCCTGGCCCGGTTCGGGCGATGCGACGGTTTCCCCTGGAAGTGTTGGCATCTGCAGATCCTGCGATTGATCAGTCCGACGGTTGATCATGGTCCCTATCGGACGTTGGATCGTGCCCGTCGGCAGAAGATTCCACTTATTTCTATCGATAGTCGCGAATATTTCGAACGACCCGCAGGAGCGGGTGTCAATTCGCCAGCCTGTGTCTAGCCTACATTAATCTCTGTAGTATTCAGAAAGATCTCACAATAACTTCAAACACTTACCTGCAATTTGGCGGATTTTTCCTTCAAATCAGCAGGGATAGCCACCAGGAATTCAGTGATGAATCAGAAGGCCCTCGCCGACGAAAGCGCTTTCCGCCGCATCCTTGCGCGCAACATGGCGTTGCCGCTGGGTATCTGTCTGCTGGGCGCGGTGCTGTTCATCGGCCTGATTCTCTACATGCTCGACGTGCTGGGCTGGGTCGAGCACACCGACCGGGTGATTTCCAGCGCCAACGAGATGCAGCGCCTGAGCGTCGACCAGGAAAGCGGCCTGCGGGGCTTCCTGATCACCGCTGATCCGCGCTTCCTCGAACCCTTGGAACAGGCCCGGCCGCGCATCAATGCCGGGCTGAAGAGCCTTGCCCAACTGGTGGCGGACAACCCGCCGCAAGTGGAGCGGGTGCAACGCCTGAGTGCGATGCAGGACGAGTGGATGACCTTCGCCCAGGAGATGATCCAGCTGCGTCGCAACGGTCAGGAAACCACCGATGCGATCAGGTCCGGACGGGGCAAGAGCATGATGGACGCCATCCGCGCCCAGTACGCCTCGCTGATCAATACCGAGCAGCAGCTGCGCCACGACCGCAACCAGTTCGCCTCGAGCCTGTCCACCGGCGTGGTGATCCTTTACCTGGTCTTCAGCATCGTGGTTGGCGCTTTGCTGGCCTATTTCGGCCGCCGCCAGTTGCTGAGCCTTTCCGAGTCCTACGGCGAATCCCTGCGCCGCCAGGTGCTGCATAACGAGCAATTGCAGCAGCAGGCGTGGCTGCGCGACGGCCAGAGCCGCCTGGGTGACCAGTTGATCGGCCAGCAGTCGCTGCCGCTGCTGGGGCGCAGCCTGATGGAATTCCTCGGGGACTTCGTCGGCTCGCCCATCGGCGCGCTGTACGTTCGCGACGATCACGGTGGCCTGCTGCGTGGCGCCACCTATGGATTCGCCCGGGAAGATGGCGGCGAGGAGTACTTCGCCGCCGATGAAAGCCTGATCGCCCAGGCCGCGCGGCAACGCAAGCTGCGCGTGCTGGAGGGCTTGCCGGCGGATTACCTGAAGGTCAACTCGGCGCTGGGCAATGGCTCGCCGGTGAGCGTGGCGCTGCTGCCGCTGCTCAGCGAAGGCGGCGTGGTGGGTGTGCTGGAGCTGGGTTTCCTACGCTCGCTGAGCGAGCGCGAGCAGGCGTTCCTACAGGGTGTCTCGGAAACCTTGGGCAGCGCCGTCGCCGCCGCCCTGCATCGCCAGCGCCAGCAGGACCTGCTGGCCGAGACCCAGCAGCTCAACGAGGAGCTGCAGGTCCAGCAGGAAGAGCTGAAGACCGCCAACGAGGAGCTCGAAGAGCAGTCGCGGGTGCTCAAGGAGTCCCAGGCGCATCTCGAGGCCCAGCAGGCGGAACTGGAGCAGACCAATGAGCGCCTGGCCGAGCAGACCCAGGAGCTGGCCGCCCAGCGCGACGACCTGGACACCAAGAACACCGAATTGAACCAGGCTCGCCTGGACCTGCAGGGCCGCGCCGACGAGCTGCAGCGCGCCAGCCGCTACAAGTCCGAGTTCCTTGCCAACATGTCCCACGAGCTGCGCACGCCGCTCAACAGTTCGCTGATCCTGGCGCGCCTGCTGGCGGACAATGAGCAGGGCAATCTGGACGACGAGCAGGTGAAGTTCGCCGAGTCGATCTATGGCGCCGGCAATGACCTGCTCAACCTGATCAACGACATCCTCGACATCTCCAAGGTCGAGGCCGGCAAGCTGGAAGTGCGCCCGGAAAACGCCAGCGTGCGGCGCCTGGTGGAGGCTGTGGAAGGGCTGTTCCGTCCACAGGCCGACGACAAGGGGCTGAGCTTCGTCGCCGAAGTGGCCGAGGATGCGCCGGCCATGCTGTTCAGCGACCGCCAGCGGGTCGAGCAGATCCTCAAGAACCTGCTGTCCAACGCCTTCAAGTTCACCGATGCCGGCGAGGTTTCCCTGCGCGTGAGCGCAGCGCCCGAAGGGCTGCGCTTCGACGTGCGTGACAGCGGCATCGGTATCGCCGAGGACCAGCTGCAACGTATCTTCGAGGCGTTCCAGCAGGCCGACGGCGCCACCAATCGCCGTTACGGCGGCACCGGCCTGGGGCTGTCGATCTCCCGCGACCTGGCGCATTTGCTGGGCGGCAGCATCATCGTCAGCAGCCAGCCGGGCAAAGGCAGCGTGTTCAGCCTGCTGCTGCCGCTGAACTACGAGGCGCCCGCCGAGGTAGAGTCGCCCAGCGCGCCGGCGCCGCTCGCGGCGGTCGCTCCGGCTCCCGTTCAGGTGCTCGAACCGATGGTGCGCGCCCCGGTGGCTGCGACCTTCGCCGACGATCGCGAACAGGCCAGCGTCGGTCAGCGCTGCGTGCTGGTGGTGGAAGACGAGCCGAAATTCGCCCGCATCCTCTACGACCTGGCCCATGAGCTGGGTTACCGCTGCCTGGTGGCGATGGGCGCGGAGGAGGGCTTGCGCCTGGCCGACCAGCACGCTCCCGACGCCATCCTGCTGGACATGCACCTGCCCGACGAATCCGGTCTCGCCGTACTGCAACGGCTGAAAGCCAACCCGCGCACCCGCCATGTGCCGGTGCACGTCGTCTCGGTGGAAGACCGTAGCGAAGCGGCCCTGCACCTGGGCGCCATCGGCTACGCGCTCAAGCCCACCTCCCGCGAGCAACTGCGCGAGGTGTTCGGCAAGCTGGAGGCCAAGCTGACCCAGGAGGTCAAGCGCATCCTGCTGGTGGAGGACGACCCGCTGCAGCGCGACAGCGTTTCGCGCCTGATCGGCGACGACGACATCGAGATCACCGCGGTGGAGCAGGGCGAGCAGGCCCTGGAGCTGCTGCGCAAGAACATCTACGACTGCATGATCATCGACCTCAAGCTGCCGGACATGCAGGGCAACGAGCTGCTGCGGCGCATGGGCGAGGAAGAAATCTGCTCGTTCCCGCCGGTGATCGTCTACACCGGGCGCAACCTGACCCGCGACGAGGAAGCCGAGCTGCTCAAGTATTCGCGCTCGATCATCATCAAGGGGGCGCGCTCGCCGGAGCGCCTGCTGGACGAAGTCACGCTGTTCCTGCACAAGGTCGAGTCGCAGCTTTCCAGCGAGCGCCAGCGCATGCTGCGTACCTCGCGCAACCGCGACCGGGCGTTCGAGGAGCGGCGCATCCTGCTGGTGGACGACGACGTGCGCAACATCTTCGCCCTGACCAGCGCCCTGGAGCACAAGGGCGCGCGGGTGGAAGTGGCGCGCAACGGCCGCGAAGCCATCGAGAAGCTCAACCAGGTGGGCGACATCGACCTGGTGCTGATGGACGTGATGATGCCGGAGATGGACGGCTACGAAGCCACGCGCCTGATCCGCCAGGACGCGCGCTGGAAGAAATTGCCCATTCTTGCGGTCACCGCCAAGGCGATGAAGGACGACCACGAGCTGTGCCTGCGCGCCGGCGCCAACGACTACCTGGCCAAGCCCATCGACCTGGACCGCCTGTTCTCCCTGATCCGTGTATGGCTACCCAAGCTGGAGCGCATCTGACATGCCTGATCGCAGCCAGGATATCGAGCTGCGCCTCCTCATCGAGGCGATCTACCTGAAGTACAGCTACGACTTCCGGGACTACTCCGGCACGTCGCTCAAACGCCGCGTGCTGCATGCCACCCAGCTGTTCGAGTGCCGCAGTATCTCGGCCCTGCAGGAGCGCATCCTGCACGACCCCCATGCGTTCCACGAACTGCTGCAGTACCTCACCATTTCGGTGAGCGAGATGTTCCGCGACCCGTCCTACTTCCTCGCGCTGCGCCAGGAAGTGGTACCGCTGCTGCGCACCTACCCGTCGTTGCGTATCTGGGTGGCGGGCTGCAGTACCGGTGAGGAAGTGCATTCGCTGGCCATCCTGCTGCACGAGGAAGGTCTGCTGGAGCGCACGCTGATCTATGCCACCGACATCAATCCGCGCTCGCTGGAGCAGGCGCAGCGCGGCATCTACGCGGCGGAGGACCTGGCCCAGGCCAGCGAGAACTACCGCGCCGCCGGCGGCAAGGGCTCGCTCTCGGACTACTACACGGCCGCCTACGACGGTGCGCTGTTCGACAAGATGCTGCGGCAGAACGTGACCTTCGCCGACCACAGCCTGGCCACCGACAGCGTGTTCTCCGAGACGCACCTGGTGTCCTGCCGCAACGTGCTGATCTACTTCAACCGCCAGTTGCAGAACCGCGCCATCGGCCTGTTCCACGAGTCGCTCTGCCACCGCGGCTTCCTCGGCCTGGGTAGCAAGGAAAGCCTGGACTTCACCGACTTCGCCTCCGAGTTCGAGGTGGTGAACCGCCGCGAACGGGTGTTCCGCAAGCGATGAGCGCGCCGCGCGAGGTCCGGGCCGTGGTCATTGGCGCTTCCGCAGGTGGCGTGGATGCGCTGTTCCAGCTGTTCACCGGGCTGCCGGCGAACTTCTCGTTGCCGCTGGTGGCAGTGCTGCACCTGCCCGAAGACCACGAGAGCCAGTTGGTCGACCTGTTCGCCCGGCGCCTGGCAATCCCGGTGCAGGAAGCCCGCGACAAGGCACCGGTGGAGGCGGGCACGCTGTACTTCGCCAGTGCCGGCTATCACCTGTCCATCGAGCGCGACCACACCTTCGCCCTGAGTCGCGAGGCGCCTCGCAATTTCTCCCGGCCCTCCATCGATATCCTCTTCGATTCGGCGGCGGATGCTTATCGCGAGGGGCTTGCCGGCATCCTGCTCACCGGCGCCAACCAGGATGGCGCCGAAGGGCTGGCGCATATCCATCGCCTGGGTGGCCTCAGCATCGTTCAGGACCCGACCGATGCCGCCGTGTCCACCATGCCGGAGGCGGCGATCGCATTGCACGCTCCGGACTACATTCTTCCCCTGCGCGAGATTCACGCGCTCCTGACCCGACTGGACCCTCAACATGTTGCGTAACCAGGGAAGCAAGCTGCTGATCGTCGACGACCTGCCGGAGAACCTGCTGGCGCTCGAGGCGTTGATCAAGGGAGAGGGGCGCGAGGTGTTCAAGGCATCCTCGGCGGACGAGGCGCTGTCGCTGCTGCTGGAGCACGACTTCGCCCTCGCCATCCTCGACGTGCAGATGCCGGGCATGGACGGCTTCGGCCTGGCCGAGCTGATGCGCGGCACCGAGCGCACCAAGAACATTCCCATCGTCTTCGTCACCGCCGCCGGACGTGAGCTGAACTATGCGTTCAAAGGCTACGAAAGCGGCGCGGTGGACTTTCTCTACAAGCCGCTGGACAACCATGCGGTGCGCAGCAAGGTCAGCGTGTTCGTCGACCTCTATCGCCAGCGCAAGGTGCTCGACCATCACGTCGAGGCGCTGGAGCGCAGCCGGGCGGAACAGGACGCGCTGCTCGCGGAGCTGCGCGAGACCCAGGTGGAGCTGCAGCGCGCGGTGAAGATGCGCGACGACTTCATGTCCATCGTTTCCCACGAGCTGCGCACGCCGCTCAACGGCCTGATGCTCGATACCCAATTGCGCCGGTTGCACCTGGCCAAGGGCAAGCTGGAAAACTTCGCGGCAGAGCGCCTGGGTGTGCTGTTCGAGCGCGACGAGCGCCAGCTCACGGGCCTGACGCGGCTGATCGAGGACATGCTCGATGTCTCGCGCATTCGCACCGGCAAGCTGTCGATTCGCCCGGAGCCCACCAATCTCGCGGATATCGCGCGCCGCGTGCTGGGCAACTTCGCGGTGCAGGCCCAGGCCGTGGGTTGCGAATTGAGCCTGGACGCGCCCGACGCGGTGGACGGCGTGTGGGATGCGTATCGCGTCGAGCAGGTGATCAGCAATCTGCTCAGCAATGCCCTGCGCTACGGACCCGGTCAGCCGGTAGCGGTAAGCGTCGCGGCCCACGAAGGCCAGGCGCGGTTGTGCGTGCGCGACCATGGCAATGGCATCGGTTCCGAGGAGCAGCGCCGCATCTTCCAGCAGTTCGAGCGTGGCACCGGTGCAACCCGCATCGCCGGGCTGGGGTTGGGGCTGTTCATCTCCGAGCAGATCGTCCAGGCCCACGGCGGGCGCATCGAGGTGCGCAGCGAGCCGGGGCAGGGCGCGGAGTTCTGCGTCTACCTGCCGTTGGATTGATCCGGCGCGGACTCTCCCCGGAGGAGCAACCGTCTTCTTCCGGGAAGTCCGTACCGATGCATTCCCCTCACCCCAGCCCTCTCCCTCAGGAGAGGGGGCGGCCCGAGCCGACTGGCGCCGAGGGCCCCTCCTGCACCGCACAGTCCCCTCTCCCCCCGGGAGAGGGTTAGGGTGAGGGGCAGTTGATCTTCACAGGGCCGCCCCCTGTCCGCGTTGTCCACCCGCCGCTCCCACACCTGGTCGGCCATCTGCGCAGTGGGTTGCACCTTTTCCACCCCTGGCACGAACACTGCTTTCCTCCTGCCGTCCGGCCGACCCTTGCGGGTTGCAGTCGGGCGAGCCCGTGGCCGTGCTCCGTTTGGTAGCGCCGTGTGGGGGAAATGTCACCGGTTGCACCGAATTTGCGCGTACGACCAAAGGCTTGTTTTTATTGGGTTGCACCTGGTTGCGCCTTGCAATTCGGCGGTATAACCTTGCGCCGTTTTCAGGCACACCTTCTAACAACAGGAAGCCCCATGGCCACCACCACCCTTGGCGTGAAGCTCGACGACGCCACCCGCGAGCGTCTCAAGCTGGCTGCCCAGCAACTCGACCGTACCCCGCACTGGCTGATCAAGCAGGCCATCTTCTCCTACCTGGAGCAGGTGGAAGGCGGTCTCACTCCGGCGGAGCAGTCCGGTCTGGCCGCGGCCGCGGGCGAAGAGTCGCTGGATTCGCTGAACGACCAAGGGTTGCAGGTCTTCCTCGATTTCGCCGAAAGCATCCTGCCGCAGTCGGTACTGCGCGCGGCCATCACCGCCGCCTACCGCCGCCCGGAAACCGAAGCGTTGCCGATGCTGCTGGACCTCGCCCGCCTGCCGAAAGAGCAGGCCTCCGCCGCCAACAAGATGGCGCTGGGCATCGCCGAGAAGCTGCGCAACCAGAAGAACGCCGGCGGCCGCCAGGGCCTGGTGCAGGGCCTGCTGCAGGAGTTTTCCCTGTCGTCCCAGGAAGGCGTGGCGCTGATGTGCCTGGCCGAAGCGCTGCTGCGCATCCCGGACAAGGCCACCCGTGATGCACTGATCCGCGACAAGATCAGCAACGGCAACTGGAGCCAGCACCTGGGCCAGAGCCCGTCGATGTTCGTCAACGCCGCCTCCTGGGGCCTGCTGATCACCGGCAAGCTGGTCTCGACCCACACCGAGACCGGCATGTCCTCGGCGCTCAACCGCATCATCGGCAAGTCCGGCGAGCCGCTGATCCGCAAGGGCGTGGACATGGCCATGCGCCTGATGGGCGAGCAGTTCGTCACCGGCGAGACCATCGCCGAGGCGCTCGCCAACGCGGCCAACATGGAATCCAAGGGCTTCCGCTACTCCTACGACATGCTCGGCGAAGCCGCGCTGACCGAGGAAGACGCCCGCCACTACCTGGCGTCCTACGAGCAGGCCATCCATGCCATCGGCAAGGCCTCCCACGGCCGTGGCATCTACGAAGGCCCGGGCATCTCGATCAAGCTCTCCGCCTTGCACCCGCGCTACAGCCGCGCCCAGTACGACCGCGTGATGGACGAGCTGTATCCGACCGTGCTCGGCCTGGTGAAGATGGCCCGCGACTACGACATCGGCATCAACATCGACGCCGAGGAAGCCGACCGCCTGGAAATCTCCCTCGACCTGCTCGAGCGCCTGTGCTTCGAGCCGTCGCTGGCGGGCTGGAATGGCATCGGCTTCGTCATCCAGGCCTACCAGAAGCGCTGCCCGTACGTGATCGACTACGTCATCGACCTGGCCAAGCGCAGCCGCCACCGCCTGATGATCCGCCTGGTGAAGGGCGCCTACTGGGACAGCGAGATCAAGCTGGCCCAGGTCAACGGCCTGGAAGGCTACCCGGTCTACACCCGCAAGCCCTACACCGACGTTTCCTACCTGGCCTGTGCGCGCAAGCTGCTGGCCGTGCCGGAAGCCATCTACCCGCAGTTCGCCACCCACAACGCCCACTCGCTGTCGGCCATCTACCAACTCGCCGGGCAGAACTACTACCCGGGCCAGTACGAGTTCCAGTGCCTGCACGGCATGGGCGAGCCGCTGTACGAGCAGGTCGTGGGCAAGATTGCCGACGGCAAGTTCAACCGCCCGTGCCGCATCTACGCACCGGTGGGCAGCCACGAAACGCTGCTGGCGTACCTGGTGCGCCGCCTGCTGGAAAACGGTGCCAACACCTCTTTCGTCAACCGCATTGCCGACCACAGCATTTCGCTGAAGGACCTGGTGCTGGACCCGGTGCTGCAGGTCGAGCAGATGGCCGCGCAGGAAGGCACCCTGGGCCTGCCGCACCCGCGCATTCCGCTGCCGCGCGATCTTTATGGCGATGCCCGACTGAACTCCGCCGGCATCGACCTGGCCAACGAACACCGCCTGGGTTCGCTGTCCTCGGCGCTGCTGTCGAGCACCAACCACGCCTACGTCGCCGAGCCGATCCTCGGCCTGGCCGACGCGGCGCCGGGTGAGGCGCAACCGGTGCGCAACCCGGCCGACCTGCGCGACGTCGTGGGCCACGTGCGTGAAGCCAGCGAAGCCGACGTGAACAACGCCATCCTCGGTGCGCTCTCCAGCGCGCAGATCTGGCAATCGACCCAGCCGTCCGAACGCGGCGCCATCCTGATGCGCGCCGCCGACCTGATGGAAGCTGAGATCCAGTCGCTGATGGGCGTGCTGGTGCGCGAATCGGGCAAGACCTTCGCCAACGCCATCGCCGAAGTGCGCGAGGCCGTGGACTTCCTGCGCTACTACGGCGCCCAGGCCAGCACCCACTTCGCCAACGACAGCCACCGCCCGCTGGGCCCGGTGGTCTGCATCAGCCCGTGGAACTTCCCGCTGGCGATCTTCAGCGGCCAGGTGGCCGCCGCTTTGGCCGCCGGCAACACCGTGCTGGCCAAGCCCGCCGAGCAGACCCCGCTGATCGCCGCGCAAGCCGTGCGCATCCTGCTGGAAGCCGGCGTGCCGGCTGGTGCCGTGCAATTGCTGCCGGGCCGTGGTGAAACCGTCGGTGCCCGTCTGGTGGGCGACGAGCGCGTGCGTGGCGTGATGTTCACCGGCTCCACCGAAGTGGCCGGCATCCTCCAGCGCAACATCGCCGGCCGTCTCGACGCCCAGGGCCGCACCATCCCGCTGATCGCCGAAACCGGCGGCCTCAACGCCATGATCGTCGACTCCTCGGCGCTGGCCGAGCAGGTGGTGGTAGACGTGGTCAACTCCGCCTTCGATAGCGCCGGCCAGCGCTGCTCCGCGCTGCGTGTACTGTGCGTGCAGGAAGACGCCGCCGACCGCGTGATCGCCATGCTCAAGGGCGCCATGGCCGAGTACCGCGTCGGTGCGCCGGAGCGCCTGCATACCGACATCGGCCCGGTGATCGACGAGGAAGCCAAGGGCAATATCGACAAGCACATCCAGGTGATGCGCGACAAAGGCCGCAAGGTATTCCAGAGCGCCCGCGTGGACGCCGAGGAAATCAAGCGCGGCACCTTCGTCGTACCGACCCTGATCGAGCTGGACAGCTTCAGCGAGCTCAAGCGCGAAATCTTCGGCCCGGTGCTGCACGTGGTGCGTTACGAGCGTGCCGAGCTGGACCAGCTGCTCGCGCAGATCAACGAATCCGGTTACGGCCTGACCCTCGGCGTGCACACCCGCATCGACGAGACCATCGCCCAGGTGGTTGGCACCGCCCACGTCGGCAACCTCTACGTCAACCGTAACGTGGTTGGCGCCGTGGTCGGCGTGCAGCCTTTCGGTGGCGAAGGCCTGTCCGGCACCGGCCCGAAGGCTGGCGGCCCGCTGTACCTGTACCGCCTGCTCTCGACCCGCCCGCAGGAGGCGGTGGCCAACCAGCTCAAGGGCGACGGCGCGCAGGCGCTGCCGCGTCCGAAGGATGCCGAGAAGGCCGTGGAAGCACTCGCTCAGTGGGCGCAGAAGGACACCGCCCTGGCGGCGCAACTGGCCGGCTACGTCGCGCTGTCGCAGAGCTTCACCCAGCAGGTGCTGACCGGCCCGACCGGCGAGCGCAACAGCTACACCCTGCTGCCGCGCGAGCACGTGCTGTGCCTGGCGGAAGACCGCGCCGACCTGCTCGCGCAACTGGCCGCCGTGCTCGCGGTGGGCAGCCGTGCGCTGGTCGCCGAGTCCAACGCCGCCCTGGTGAAGGAGCTGCCGAAGGAAGTCGCCCAGCGCATCGAACTGGTCGCTGACTGGAGCACCACCGACAAGGCCTTCGACGCCATCCTGCACCACGGCGATTCCGACCAGCTGCGTGCGGTCTGCGAGCTGGCCAGTCAGCGCAAGGGCGCCATCGTTGGCGTCACCGGGCTGAATCGCGGGGAAACCGATATCCCGCTGGAACGCCTGCTGATCGAGCGTGCCTTGAGCGTCAACACCGCTGCCGCCGGCGGCAACGCCAGCCTGATGACCATCGGCTGACGTCCGGCCGCGGGAACCCATCCCGCGGCTTCAACCTTCGGCCGTCAACCGCGGCCGGAGGTCGGCACCTCACTTCCTCGGAGCCATCCTCCCCGAGGTGCCATCCTACTCCCTCGCGTCCATGACGCCTGGACGGGGCTATCCGCCCCGTCCACTTCCTTCCTGCGTCAATCCGCCAGCATTGCCATCGGCAACTGCCTGGCGCTTTTGTGCGTGCCTGCGCAGTAGCTCCCGTCCAGTCCTAAGGGATTTTTCGGAACCCCCATCAGAAATTCCTTAAGCCTTGTAGGACGGGCGTTTGCGCGGGAATTCGCGTGCTTGACTCGGTCTTCTCCGGCACTGCCGTCGGACGGTGACGAGGTTCATCGAAGCCCGACGGTGCAGCCAATGGTGAGCGCAGCGACCTGCGCTTTTCCCTTCCTTGCACAGAAGGATCGATCATCTTGTTGACCTGGATTGAACAGACTTTGCGCTCCTACCCGGAGCTGGCGATCTTCCTCTCGATTGGTATCGGGTACTGGGTCGGCGGCAAGAATTTCAAGGGCTTCACCCTCGGCGCCGTTACCGCGACCCTGCTTGCGGCGCTGCTGGTGGGGCAGGTGGGGATCAGCATTTCGCCCACCGTCAAAAGCGTGTTCTTCCTGATGTTCCTATTCGCCATCGGCTATGGCGTAGGACCACAGTTTGTCCGTGGCATCGCCAAGGACGGTTTGCCCCAGGCGGTGTTTGCCGTAGTCGTCTGCGTGTTGTGCCTGGCAAGCGCGATTGCCGTGGCCTGGGTGGCGAAGTTTGACCTGGGCTCGGCCATTGGCCTGTTCGCCGGTTCGCAGACCATCTCCGCGTCGATGGGGCTGGCGACCGACGCGATCAACAGGCTCGGGCTGGCTCCCGACAAGACCCAGGCACTGCTCAACGCCATGCCGGTGGCCTACGCCGTGACCTATATCTTCGGCACCATCGGTTCCGCCGTCGTGCTTGCCCTGGTCGGTCCGAAGCTGTTGGGCATCGACCTTGCCAAGGCCTGCAAGGATTACGAGCTGGAGCTGGGCGCAGGCGCCGACAGGTCCGGCGAGGGCAGTGTCTGGCATCGTTATGTCCTGCGCGCCTACCGGGTTGCCGAAGGCGGCGTGGCCGTGGGCAAGAGCGTTGCCGAGGCCGAGGCGCTGGCACACGGCAAGCGCCTGTTCATCGAGCGCCTGCGCCGCAATGGCGAACTGCGTGATGCGCTGCCCGACGAGGTGATCCAGGTCGGCGATGTGCTGGCCATCGGCGGGCACAGCGACGACATCCTGCAACTGCTCGGGCATTTCCAGAACGAGGTCGAGGACGACGAACTGCTCGATGTGCCGATCGCGGGCATCGACGTCTACGTCAGCAACCCGGCAGTGGCGGGCAAGACCCTGGAGGAGCTGGCGCAACGGCCCCGCGCGCACGGCGTGTATCTGCGCCGGATCAGGCGCGGCGCGGTCTCCACGGAGATTCCGGTGTTGCCGCGGACCGTCCTGCAGCATGGCGACGTGATCACGCTGACCGGCCTGACCAAGGACGTACAGATCGCGGCCCGCGAACTCGGCCAGGCCGACACGCCGAGCAACATGGCGGACGTCGCTTTCATTGGCGCGGCGATCTTCATTGGCGGCCTGATCGGCGCCGTGGTGCTGAAGGTCGGCGGCGTTCCCCTGACGCTCTCCACCGCTGGCGGTGCGCTGATCTCCGGCATCGTCTTCGGCTGGTTGCGCTCGATTCGCCCGACCTTCGGGCGCATCCCGGAGCCGACCGTCTGGTTCATGAACTCGGTGGGCCTGAACGTCTTCATCGCGGTGGTCGGCATCGATGCCGCCGCCGGCTTCGTCAGCGGCCTTCGCACCCTGGGCGTGAGCCTGTTCCTCTGGGGCATGCTGGCCACCACGCTGCCGCTGATCCTGTCCCTGCTGATCGGCCGCTACGTGTTCCGCTTCCATCCCGCGATCCTGTTCGGCGCGGTGGCCGGCTCGCGCACCACGACAGCGGCCCTGGGGATGATCTGCGAAGCGGCGAAAAGCAATGTGCCGGCACTGGGGTACACCGTGACCTACGCCGTCGGCAACACGCTGTTGACCATCTGGGGGATGGTCGCAGTGCTGATTCTCTCCTGACTCCAACCACCCGGCGCTGCCATCCGGGTGGCGCCCCCGACTGGAAGAACCCACATGTCCGAAAAAATGGATTACAGCCAGTACCAGTCCCTCAGCCCGTTCGAGCTGAAAGATAAACTCATCGAAGTTGCCAGCGGTCGGGAGAACCGTCTGATGCTCAACGCCGGGCGCGGCAATCCCAACTTCCTCGCCACGCTGCCGCGCGACGCGTTCTTCCACTTCGGCCTGTTCGCCAATCGCGAAGCCGAAATGAGCTTCTCCTTCCTTGGCCATGGAATCGGCGGCCTGCCGCAGATCGCCGGTATCGAGGCACGCTTCGAGCGCTTCCTGGCCGAACAGTGCCAGCAGCAGGGAGTGGGACTGCTGCGCCGAATGCTCAGCTACGTGCGCGATCAACTGGGACTGGATGCATCCGCCTTCCTGCACGAACTGGTCGAGGGAATCCTTGGCTGCAATTACCCGGTGCCGCCCCGCATGCTGAAGATCAGCGAGCAGATAGTGCGCGAGTACCTGGTCAAGGAAATGATCGGCGGGCAGGTTTCCGGCGACGCCTTCGACATCTTCGCGGTGGAGGGCGGGACGGCCGCCATGACCTACCTGTTCAACAGCTTGAAGGAGGCGCGCCTGATCAAGCGAGGCGACAAGGTCGCCATCGGCATGCCGACGTTCACGCCTTACTTCGAGATTCCGCTGCTGGACGATTATGGCCTGGAAGTGGTGTACATCGAGGCCGACCCCACGCTCAACTGGCAGTACCCGCGCCAGGAGCTGGACAAGCTGAAGGACCCGGCGATCAAGATCTTCTTCGTGGTCAATCCAAGCAACCCGCCCTCAGTACGCATTGACGACGAATCGCTGGCCTATATCGCCGGCATCGTCCGCCAGGATCGTCCCGACCTGTTCATCCTCACCGACGATGTGTACGGCACCTTCGCCGACGATTTCACCTCGCTATTCGCCACCTGCCCGCGCAACACCGCGCTGGTGTACTCGTTCTCCAAGTACTTCGGCTGCACCGGCTGGCGCCTGGGCACCATCGCCATGCACAAGGACAACATCCTCGACGAACGCATCGCCAGCTATTCCGAGGCGCTGCATGCCGAACTCAACCAGCGCTACGCATCGCTGGTCCCGGATACTCGCGGCCTGAAGTTCATTGACCGGCTGGTGGCGGATAGCCGTTCCGTCGCCCTCAATCACACCGCCGGTCTGTCCACGCCGCAGCAGGTGCAGATGGTGTTCTTCGCGCTGTTCGCGCTGATCGATGCCGCCGACGAGTACAAGACCGCGCTCAAGCACCTGCTGCGCCAGCGCCATCATGCGCTGTACCGTGAGCTGGGCGTGCCGGTGCCGACCGACCGCTTCGAGACCGAGTACTACACGCTGCTCGACTTCGAGGACATCGCCACGCGCCTCTACGGCGAGGAGTTCGGGCGCTGGATCGGCCAGCGGGTGGACGCCAATACCTTGTTGTTCCGCATTGCCGACGAAACCGGGATCGTGATGTTGCCGGCCAATGGTTTCGGTCCGCTGAAGGCCGGTGGACGTATCTCGCTGGCCAACCTCAACGAGTACCAGTATGCCCAGATCGGCAAGTCGTTGCGGGGCATCGCCGACGAGGGCTTCAAGGCTTTCAAGGCTGCGCGTTGAGGTCCGACGAGGCGCGTAATTGAGCATTCGGTAGTTGGGCCGGGCTAGCCAGCCCGGCCTTTTTTCAGGCCGGCGCCGCAGTGCGGGTCAGTTGCTCCAGCAGTTCCAGGTCGGTACTCATGCCCGAGGTTTCGCGGATGCGCGCGAGGATCTGCTTCTTCAGGGCGATGAATTCCGGAGCCATCTTCATGTCCTGATTCCGCTCGGCGGGCAGCGGCACCTCGTAGACGCTGTCGATGCGTCCGGGGAGCGGCGCCATCAGCACTACGCGGCCGCCGAGATAAATGGCCTCGTCGACGTCGTGGGTGACGAACAGGATGGTGCTGTTCTCCAGTCGGTGCACGTGGCGGATCAGGTCGTGCATCACCTCGCGGGTCTGCGCATCCAGCGCGCCGAAGGGCTCGTCCATCAGCAGTATCTGCGGCTTGGGCATCAGCGCGCGGGCAATCGCCACGCGCTGCTGCATGCCGCCGGACAACTGGCTGGGGTAGGCCTGGGCGAAGGCCGACAGGCCCATCAGGTTGAGCAGCGCATCGGCGCGGCCGCTGGCGACTTCCACGTCGGCATCGCCGCGCACGGTGTCTGAGACCACCTTGAGCCGCCGGCAGAACTTGATGTTGTCCATCACCTTCAGCCAGGGGTAGAGGCTGTAGTGCTGGAAGACCATGGCGCGGTCGATGCCGGGGCCGTCCACGGCGCGGCCGTCGACGAGGATTTCCCCGCCGCTGTGGCGCTCCAGCCCGCCGATGCTGCGCAGCAGGGTGGACTTGCCGCAGCCCGAGGCGCCGACGAAGGTGACGAACTCGTTGGCGCGGATATCCAGGTTGATGTCCTGCAATGCCTGCACCTGACGGCCCTGGCTGCTGAAGACCTTGTCGACGTGACGGATGGCGATCTTGCTCTGGCTCATGCCGGTTACCTCTTCATCCAGGGGAAGGCCGCTCGGCCGAGCCAGCGGAATGCCTGGTCGGTGAGCAGGCCGATGACGCCGATCAGCAGGATGCCGGCGAAGATCTTGTCGGTCTGCATGTAGCGCTGCGCCTTGAGGATGGCGTAGCCGAGGCCCGAGTTGGCGGCCACCAGCTCGGCCACCACCAGGTAGGTCCAGGCCCAGCCGCAGGTGATGCGCAGGGTATCCAGCAGCGCCGGGCGCGCCGAAGGCAGGACCACCAGCTTGATGATTTCCGCGCGGTTGGCGCCCATGGTCTGCGCCGCTTCGATCTGCGCCATGGGCACGCGGCGCACGTCCTCGGCGACCATCAGCACCATCTGGAAGAAGGTGCCGATGAAGATGATCAGCACCTTGGAGCCTTCGTCGATGCCGACCCAGAGCATCACCAGCGGGATGAACGCCACCGCCGGCATATAGCGGATGAAGTCGGTGAGCGGTTCGAGGAACGCCTGCACGGGGCGATAGGTGCCGATGTACAGGCCTATGGGAAGGGCGATCACCGCCGAGGCGAGGAAGCCGCCCATGACCCGGTAGACGCTGATGGCGATATCGCCGACCAGTCCTTCGTCGCTCCACCAGTGGCCCAGGCGCGCGAGTACGGCGTCGGGGCTGGGGAAGAACATCGGGTTGGTCATGCCTAGCGCACCGCAGGCCCACCAGAGCACCACGGGCAACAGCAAACCGGCGCCGGCCAATGCCCAGAAGGCGCCGCGCGGCAGGTCGCCGCGAATCACCCACCAGCGCTGGCGGGCAGGTTGCGCCACCGGGCGCGGCAGGGGTTGGTGGGCGGTCATGGCGTCACCTCTTCGGGGAACAGGGGCAGCTCGCAGGGTTGCCAGCCACCGGCCGGCGGAGTGGCGCCGAGGCCGTTCAGCCAGGTGGCATCGCCCAGCAGCTCGGGGTGATCCGGATCGGCTGTGGCGGGCAGCAGGTCGGCGCCGATACGGGCGGGCAGGGTGGACAGCTCGATCTTCCAGGGTGTATCGCCGCCGTGGTGGCGCCCGAACGACAGCTCGAAATCCAGTAGTTCCGGGTGGTCACTGTTCAGCAGGGCGACCAGTGAGTCGGCCATCGGCAATGCCTGGCGGCGTCCTGCGGCGAACAGGAAGCAGTCGCCGGCCAGCAGCAGGCAGCCCTGCCGGCCATCGGCGGCGCTTAACCACACGCCGCGGTTGCGCCCGATGGATTCCGGCAGGCGCTCCCAGACTTCGTGGTAGGTGCCGTCCAGGCCGTCTTCCAGCACTTTCTCGGTGTTCACGAAGTGCATCCGGCCAATGTCTTCACCGCCATTGGGCGGCTGGAAGTCGATTGCCCGGTGCCACTGGCAAATGTCGCCGGTGATCTCGGTGATGCCGGCAAATCCCGCCTGGGCGGCCAGCTCGCCGGGTGATTGCGGCGCCGGCAGGGGAATGCGCAGGTCGGCGAACAGGCGCTCGGTCTGCAGCCAGTAGACGCGGGTGCTGGTGTCGCGGACGCCTGCCGTGGTGGTCAGCAGGATGCGTTGCCAGACGCCAAGATAGGCGGGCGGTACAGGGACAATATTCAAGCCAGGCATGCGTTTTCCTCCCATTCGACGAGTACGCTCCGGCTGTCCAGCACCCGGCCGAACAGCCCGCCTTCCACCTCGACCATCGCCAGGGCGGCGGCATGCAGTTCGGCGCTGGGCGAGCCGCAGGCATCGCTCACCAGAGTACAGGCATAGCCCAGCTCCACCGCCGCGCGCAGGGTGGAGGAAACGCACACTTCGGTGGTTACGCCGCACAGCACAAGGTGGCCGATGCCGCGGCTGCGCAGCAGCAGGTCCAGGTCGGTATAGGCGAAGGCGCTGTAGCCGGGCTTGTCGATCACCGGTTCGCCGGCCAGTGGGCGCAGTTCGTCGATCAGGTCGTGACCGTACTCGCCGCGTACCAGCAGGCGGCCCAGCGGGCCCTGGTGGCCGATCGGCGCACCGGCGAATTCGGCGCGGTGGCGCTTGCTGGCATGCAGGTCGCTGAGGTCGGGGCGATGGCCTTCGCGGGTATGCAGCACCAGCAGGCTGAGGCTGCGGGCGCTGTCCAGCAGACGGGAGATGGCCGGAATCGGCGCGCGCAGGCGGTCGATGTCCAGCCCGGCCTGGTCGGCGTAGCCGCCGGGGGCGCAGAAGTCGCGCTGCATGTCGATGACGATCAGCGCGGTGCTCACAGGTGGAACTCCTTGCGCACGGCCTGGGCGATGCCGCCGACGATGTCGCGGGCCATGCGCAGGCCCTTGTCGGCACTGGAGCCACGCGCCGAGGACAGCACGCCCGACGGCGGCACCCACTCGGTGCGGCTGGGGTACATGTCGTAGGGCGGGAAATCGGCGGGGCCGTCGTCGGGGATCAGGTCCAGGCGCACGAGGTTGGGTAGGTAGTGCAGCATCAGCGAGGTTTCGATCACCGCGGCGTGCTCCAGGGCGAAGCCGGGGAAGCCGTCGGGAAAGACTTCGCTGAGTGTGGACTCGCTGCAGAAGTCCCAATGCTCCAGGCGCATCACTTCCAGCGGGCTGGAGGAGCCCCGTTCGTGCAAGGAGAGCTCGCGCAGCGCGAGCTGGATGCCTTCGGTGACGAACCACTGGTTTTCGTAATGGCCGTCCACCAGTACCAGTCGGGTCACGCCGTGGCGGGCGAACTCGCGCACGGCGTCGCGGACCAGGGCAATCAGCGTCTGCCCGTCGAGGCTGGTGGTGCCGCAGAAATGCTGGCCGCCGCCGCACTTGGGCTGCGACTTGTAGCCATAGGAGAGCGCGGGCGCGACCAGCCCGTCGACCTGCCGGGCGACGTCTTCGCACAGCGCGCTGGCCAGCAGCGCGTCGGTGCCCAGCGGCAGGTGCGGGCCGTGCTGCTCGGTGGCGCCGCAGGGCAGGAAGACCACGGGGGATTGCTCGCGCACCCGGCGCGCGTACTCGACCCAGCTGAGCTGGTCCATCCGGACAGTCATGATTCGGCCTCGCAGAGAGTGGGGGAAGGTTCGGGAGAAGGGCGCGCGGCGATCAGTGCCGCGGCCAGTACCAGCGAGCCGCCGAGCCATTCGCGCAGGCCCAGCTCGCGCTCGCCGATCCAGGCGGCGGTGAGCACCGCCACCAGCAGTTCGATCACCACCAGCACCGCGGCGCGGCTGGCCTCGACATGGCTGAAGCCGTATTGCGCCGCGCCCATGGCGGCCAGCCAGAACAGGCCGAAGGCGGCCAGTTGCAGCCACTGGTGTGCATTGACGGCCGGCAGGGGTGTGCCTTGCAGCCAGCAGAACAGGCCGCCCAGCGCGGCGCTGCCGATGAAGCCGACCACCGCCTTGCTGGTCAACGGCACCTGCTCGGCGGCGCGGGTGGCCAGGTTGTTGAGTGCGAAGGCAAAGCCAGCGGAGAGCGCCAGCCAGTCGCTGGCGCCCAGCGGGCGGAAGGTCTCGCGGCTGACACCCAGGGTCAGCGCAATGCCGCCCATGGCCAGCAGCAGCGCGCCGAGGCGTGGCGGGGTGAGGCGTTCGCCGAACAGCACGCGGCCGCCGATCAGGCCCCACACCGGCGCCAGGTAGAACAGCAGCATCGCCCGCACCACATCGCCCTCGGACAACGCGCCGACCAGCCCGGCGGTGGCCCAGCCACCGAACACGCCGATCGCCAGCAGCGCGCCACGCTGCGGCCACCACTGGCGGCGCTGGCGCAGTACCAGCGGAATAGCGACGAGGCTGAGCAGCCCGTAGGTGCAGAGCACCACCGGCATGCCGGACAGGCCCTGGCCGGCGAAGTGCGCCAGCGGCATCCAGCCCAGGCCCCAGAGACTGGCACCGAGCAGCAGGACAATCTCCGCGCGCATCAGGCGCCCATCCAGGCGCCGCCATTGGCGCCGAGCATCTGCCCGTGGAAGAAACTCGCTTCGGGCGAGACGAGGAACAACACGGCCGCTGCGATTTCCTCGGGCTTACCCAGGCGCCCGGCGGGAATCGCCGTTTCGCGGGCGATCATCGCTTCGCTCATGTGCTCCACCGAGACCATCGGCGTGTCCACCGGCCCCGGCGCCACGCCATTGATGCGGATGTGCGGGGCGAACTCGCGGGCCAGCGCCTTGGTCAGGCCGATCACCCCGGCCTTGGCCGCGCAATAGGCGGCGTAACGCTCGCGGCCGAGCTGGCCAAGTTCCGAGGCGATATTGACGATGCAGCCATCCCCGCGCGCCTGCATGTGCGCCAGGGCGTGGCGGCAGCAGCGATAGACCGCCGTGAGGTCGATGCCGAGCAGCGTGGCCCAGTCGTCCTCGCTGGTCTCGAGAAAAGGTTTCTCCAGGATGATCCCGGCGTTGTTCACCAGGATGTGCAGGTCGCCCTCGGCAAGCACGCGGGCGAACAGGTCCTCGACCTGCTGCGGCGCGGAAACGTCAGCCTGCACCGCGTAGGCTCGTCCGCCCGAGGCGGCGATGCGCGCCACCAGCGGGCTGGCGGCTTCGGCTTGGTCGAGGTGGTTGATCCATACCGTCGCACCGGCTGCCGCCAGCGCCAGGGCAGTGGCCCGGCCGATACCCTGGGTGGCGCCGGTAACCAGCGCGGTCTGTCCTTCGAGCGGTTTCATCAGTGCATGACCTCGCCATGGCTGACCGACAGCGCCTGGCCGGTGAGGGCGGTGGCCAGCGGGCTGCCGAGGAACAGGAAGGTGCCGGCCAGGTCCGCCGGCGTCAGCAGTTCAGGCACCGCCTGGGCGGCGAGTATCTGCGCCAGTTCCTCGGTTTCGCTGCGCCCATTGGCGGTGGCCATCACCGCGAGCGAGCGCATGGCCGCCTCGGTGGCGATCCAGCCGGGGCACACGGCGTTGACGCGGATGCGCCGTGGCCCGAGTTCCCAAGCCAGCGAGCGAGTCAGGCCGATCACAGCGTGCTTGCTGGTGACATAGGCGGAAAAGCCCGGCACGCCCTTCAGGCCCCAGATCGAGGCCTGGTTGATCACGCTGCTGCCCGCCTTGAGGCTCGGCAGCAGGGCGCGGGTCAGGCGCAGCATCGAGGCGACGTTGTTGTCCAGCAACGCCTGCCAGCGGCTGTCCGCTTCGCCATCCGGGTCGTCCAGCGGCGTGGCGTACTCGACGCCGGCGTTGTTGATCAACACGTCCATCGATGGGCCTTCGCGGAGTGCGGCAAATCCAGCGATGGCCGCACTGTCGCTCAGGTCCAGGGAGTGACTGCGCACGTCGCATAACGCTGCCAGCTCGTCGACGACCGCCGCCAGGGCAGCGGCGTTGCGATCCAGCAGCTCCAGCGTCGCGCCCTGTTCGGCGAATGCTCGCGCCAGCCCCTTGCCGATCCCGCTTCCGGCACCGGTGATCAGCACGCGTTTGCCCCGGTAGTCGATCATGCTCAGACCGCCGTCAGGAAGGAGACGCCCACGGCGCCGTAGAAGCCATCGGCGCGGTCCTTGCCCTCGGGCGCCACCTCGCCGTAGTGGTCGTCGATCACGCGGCGCAAGCGGTGCCGATGGAAGCCCTTGAACAGCAGGTGCATCGGCAGAACCTGGGCGTAGCCGTCGCCATACAGCTCGTGGTGCAGTTTGCGCAGGCGATACCAGGGCGCCACGGGCTTCTCGTGGTGGGCGTTGTGGTAGGCGAAGTTGAGCAGCAGCAGGTCGAGCACCGGCCAGCGCACCGAGACCACGTTGGAGTAGGTGTTCATCTGCTCGTAGGTGCGGTCGCGGGACTTGTCGTCGGGGATCTTGCCGCCGTCCTCCAGTACCGCGAAGGCGTCGTAGGTGTGCTGGTAGGCGTCGGTGAAGCGCAGCACGATGATCATCAGCGTCCAAGCGACGAAGTACAGCACCAGCGCCTTCAGCGAAACCGCCGCAACCAGCGCGAACAGTGCGCCGCGTACCAGCAGGGTCAGCGCCACACGGCGGCGGTTGGCGCGGTGGCGCGGGTTGTCGGTGATGAAGGGCAGCAGGATCACGTAGTAATGCATGATCAGCTCTACTGCCGGCACGTAGGCCCATTCCGCGGCCAGCACCAGGCCGCGCGCCCAGCGCGGGCAGCGGGCGAGGAAGGCCTTGGTATCGAAGGTGATCACGTCGGCGCGGTCGACGTGGTGGCGCATGTGCTTGCGGCGCAGGTCCTGGAACCCGGCGTAGCAACTGCCGCAGAGCCAGCTGCAGGCCTCGCCGGCCCAGGTGTTGTGCGCCGGCTTGGCGAAGATGGTGCCGTGGGCGAATTCGTGGATCAGGTAGGCCGCGACGATCATCGCGTGGCCCAGCAGCAGGGTGCCGGCGGCGTTGAGCAGCCAGCTGTCGGCGAACAGCAGGGCGAAGCCGGCGGCATAGCCGCCAAAGGCATAGGCCAGTGCCAGGCTGTTGGGCAGCCGGCCATCGGCGTAGCGGTACAGGGACGCGGACATGGATACCTCCGTGAGCGCTCCCGCCGTCCTGGCGGGAGCGGTGGCTGAACGTCTTACTGGGCGAGGGCCTGGACGAATTGCGCGTCGAAGGTCTGGGCGAGGTCGGGGATTGCCGGGATCTGGCTGTTGTCCTTGAGCAGTTGGGCGATCACCGCGCCGCTGCCGAAGAAGGAACTGGTGGCGTCGGACTTCTCGAAGTTCTTGCCCATCTCCGCCAGCGGGATGTTGTAGACCCCGGCCATCTGCTCCTTGGCCTCGGCGGCGCTGACGCCCAGCACCTTGCCGATGATTTCGGCGGATTCATCCGGGTGCGCCTTCATGTAGGCCAGGCCGTCGGCGTAGCCCTGGATCATCGCGCTGATCGCTTTCTGGTGTTTGCCGATGACCGCCTGGTTGAACACCAGCACGTCGGTGATCAGCCCCGGCGCGTCCTTCGACGAATACACGACGTGGAACTTGTTGCCCGGCATGCCGAGGATCTGCGAGACATTGGGTTCGTAGGTCACGCCCACCGGCAGGCTGCCCGAGGCCATGGCGCCGGGGATGCCTTCGGGAGTCATGTTCACCGGGCTGACGTCCTTGTCGCTCAGGCCATGGCTCTTGAGCGCATAGGCGAGCAGGAAGTCCGACGGCGAGAGCGGGTTGAAGCCGATCTTCTTGCCCTTGAAGTCGGCGACGGATTTGATCGACTTTTCGGCGACGATGGCGTCACCGCCGTTGGAGAAATCGATGGGCATCACCACGCGGTACGGCTGGCCCTTGGCGACGCCGCCGACCACCTGGTCGTAGGTGAGCATGCCGCCATCCAGCGCGCCGCCGGTCATCGCAGTGGGAATCAGCGCAGGGTCGTTGAAGAACTGCAGCTCCACCTTCAGCCCGTGGGGTTTGTAGAGATCGAGCTTGTCGGCGACGTAGAAGGGCGCGTAACCGGCCCAGACGACGGTGCCGATCTTGAGCTTCTCGGCGGCTTGCAGAGTCAGCGGCACGACCCCGGCGGCAGCAACCAGACAGGCACCGAGCAGGGTCTTGCGCAGGGAACGCAGGGAAAGCGGCATGGTCATGGCATTGCTCCTAACGGTTGGAAATCGGCACGGGATGACATCACGTCTCCCGGGCTTTTCTCCCGCCGTGTAGCCCTGTCCCTAGGGCCGGAAAACTCTCGGACCAGACATCCCTTCACGGAGACCGGAACCCTAGTTCGCCTGTGGTGCAACTCCAGTGTGTGCCTTGCTGCGTTCGCTCACCCGGTGGCTACCTTGCCGTGGGCGATGCATCCCGTTGCAGGGGACAGAGCAATTGAAATGCCAGTTTTCGTGAAGCGGAAAAACCACCGGGGATTTCAATTGCTTAGCTGAAATCTCCAGCGGCGAGCGGGTGCCAGCCCTGATCGCGCTGGCACCAAGTCGATGCGCCTTGCCTTCTATTGATGCATCAGGCGGTGCGTACGGTGGCGCGGCGCAGCGAGGCGGCCGCGGTGGCGACGAACAGGCCGGCGGCCAGCGCCAGTGCCATCGGCACGCCTTGCGGGCCGAGGTCCATCAGGCTGCCGCTGAGCAGGGGGCCGAGCAGGCTGCCGACGCCCCAGAGCATGCCGGCGGCGGCGTTGGCGGTAACCAGGTCGCGCCCTCGGAACCTTTGGCCAATCAGCACCAGCGCCAGGGTGTAGACGCCACCGGCCACCGCGCCGAGCACCATCAGGGCCGGCCACAGCAGCGATGGCTGGCCGATCAGCCAGGGCAGGGCAAGGCCGATCAGCATGGCCGCCACGCCGCACAGTAGGTGCAGGCTGGAGCGGTCGAGGCGGTCGGAGAGCCAGCCCAGCGGCATCTGGAAGAGCATGTCGCCCAGCAGGATCACCGTCGCCATGAAGGCGGCAATGCCCACCGCGTAGCCGTGGCTTGAGGCGTACACGGGGAAGAGCGACAACACCACGCTGTCGAAGAAGGAGAAGAACAGCACGCCCATGCACAGCGCCGGCGCCACCCGCAGGAAGCCGGCGAGGGAGAAGCTGCGCGGCTCCTCGACGTGCTCGTGGATACCGTCCTCGAGCATGGCGAGCGCCACGGTGGCCAGGGCAATCAGGTGCCCGGCGCTGACCAGCAGCACGACCCAGGGCGTCTGTGCGCCCAGCAACGCCACCAGGGTCGGGCCGAGCAGCTGGAAGGCGGTGAAGCTGGTGGCGTACAGCGCCACGATGGTGCCGCGGTTGTGCTCGCCGCACAGTTCGTTGACCCAGGCCTCGCCGAGGATGATCGCGATGCCCATGCCGACCCCCAGGGCCAGGCGCGCGACGGCCAGCAGCCACAACGAATGGCTGCTGAATTCGATGGCGACGGTGCTGGCGGTGCACAGCACGAAGCACAGCAGGTACAGGCGGCGCCGGCTCATCAGCTGGCAGGCGCGGTCGACCAGGGTGGCGGCGAGGATCATGCCCGCAGCGGGTACGGCGGAGAGAATGCCGATCTGCAGGGCGCTGGCGCCGTTGTCCAGCAGGCGCAGCGCCACCAGCGGCAGCGTGGCGCCCAGGCTCAGGCCGACGATGGAGACGGCGAACAGCAGCACCGCTAGCAGGGGCTTGTTGAGGGTGGTCGGGGTATTCATGGAAACCTTCTCGTGCCCTGGCGCTCAAGCCGCGGGCCTGCAAATGCAAACGAGCCCGCCGGGGTTCACCGGTGGGCGAAGTCGAAATGCGGAGTGACCGGCGCGAGGGCGCGCGGCATCCGGCTCAGTGGCCGGTAGGCGGGGAGAAGGTGAAGGCGAAGAGGACGCTGCGGCGCAGGTTCAGCACGGCATCGACCTTGCGCACGCGCGGAGGCTCCCGTAGGAGGGCGAGCGACGAATCGGCGAAGCGGCAGAACGGAATCATGATGCGGGTGCAGCGTAGGATGTAGGAAAACGCGCACTCTAGAGAGTGCGCGTGGGGCCGTCAATCTCGGTGGGCCGGGCGGTAGCGTGCATCGAACCCTCCACCAAACGGCTTCGCTTTTCGTAGGAGCGGATCTTGTCCGCGAAATCCCATCCGGCGCGCTCCAAATCAGTCCGGCAGGAAATGAACCACTTCGCGGACAAGGTCCGCTCCTACCTGATCGGTCCGTGCTTCGGTCAGCCCTCACCCTAACCCTCTCCCTGGGGGAGAGGGGACCGTTCGGTGCGGGATGAATCTTCGGTGTCAGCCGGTACGGACTGCTCCCTCTCTCCCGGGAGAGGGCTGGGGTGAGGGGAAAGCATCGGCACGGGCTTCCCGAGAAAGACAGTTGCTCCTACGAAGGCGGCCTCATGCTCAGTTGCTGTACACCGGCGTCCCGGCGGAGACCTCCTGCGGACGGCTCAGCACATCGCGCCCCGGCAGGAAGGTGCCGAACACGCGCTCCTTGCCCAAGGCTTCGGGGAAGCCGCTTTCACGCCTATACGCCACGCGGCCATTGATCAGCGTGGCGTCCACCGCATCGTCATTGCGCTTCACCAGCCGTGTCAGCCCGATGACCTCCATGGGTGCCTCGCTGACTTCATCCAGTTCGTCGGTCAGCCCAGCCGGGTTGACCACCACCAGATCGGCACGGTCGCCGACGCGGATATAGCCCGCATCGATCCCGGCGAAATCCGCCAGCTCGCCGGTCAGGCGGTGCACCGCGCGGCCGGTATCCATGAAGCTCTGCCCGGCCAGTTCGGCGTCGCGCACGTACTTGAGCATGCGCAGCGGGAAGTTGTACTGCGCATGGGAGGCCAGATGCGCGCCGGAGTCGGCGAACCCCGGCTGGGTCCACGGGCTGGCCAGCAGCTTGCCCATGATCTCGGGGCGGTGGTTGCCGTAGCAGGTGGTCCATTTGAGTTCGTTGCGGTATTGGCCGGCCAGCTCGAAGAAGGCGTCCACCGGGTCGAGTCCGCGCGCGCGGCCGATGTCCTCGAAGTTGCGCCCGACCAGAGAGGCGTCCGGGCACTCGCGCACCCAGCAGTCGGACAGGTTGCGGTGCCACAGGCCGAGGCTGAGGGTTGCCTTGATGTCCTTCTTGAAGCGCTCGCGGAAGGCCGGGTCCTGGATGCGCGTGTAGAGCTCCTCCGGGTCCTTGATGTCGCGCAGCACTTCGCCGGCACCGAACTCCTCGAAGCCGTTCATGTTCAGCCCCTCGATGCGCACCACGAAGGGCGCCGGCAGGGTCTGCCAACGGTAGCGGCCGCGTAGCAGGCGGTTGGCGACCCAGCCGGAGGCACGGGTGATGCGGTGCATGAACGGCTGGGACTTGAGGTCCAGCGCGGTGAGCATCGAGCACTTCAGCGGCCGGCGGAACCAGCCGTGGGCCTGGTAGAGGAAGGCGAACACGTTGATCTTGGTGACCGCGTTGGGCGCGCCCTGCATCAGCGCGTTGCGCCGGCGCAGTACAGCGAACAGGCGGGAAAACTCCTTCCAGCTGGCGAAGGTGGAGGGCAGCGGGCTGGACCAGGCGCGGTCGCCGTCCATCTTGTCCAGCCGCGTGGTCATCACCGAGAGGCCGAAGCAGCCGGCATCCAGCGCCTGCTCCAGCAGCTCTTCCATGCGTTGCAGTTCGGCTTCGGTGGGCTTGGCGCCGCTGATGGCACGCTCCAGGCCCATCACCGTGACGCGCAGTTCGGAGTGGCCGAGGAAGGAGCAGAGATTCGGTCCCAGCGGTTGCTGGTCGTAGAAGGCGCGATAGCCCTTGGCGTCCTTCCAGGTGCGCTTGTCGCGCAGGATCGGCAGCACCTGCTCGCGTGGCACGGCTTCGACACGGGTGAACAGGTCCGAGCAGTCCTCGGCCTCGCCCAGCACCATGCTGATCGAGCAGGAACCAACGGAGACGGTGGTTACGCCATGACGTACCGATTCCTTCAGCGCCGGGGCGGCGATGGCTTCGGCGTCGTAGTGCGAGTGGATTTCCAGGAAGCCCGGGGTGACCCAGCGGCCACTGGCGTCGATGACTTCCGCGCAGCCACTTTCGTCCAGCGGGCTGACGCTCAGGGTGTCGATGCGGCCATCCTTGATACCGACGTGGCGCAGGCTGCCGGGGGCATCGCTGCCGTCGAAGTAGAGGCCGTTCTTGATGATGATGTCGTAGCTCACAGGAGACTCCAGGGCGACAGCAGCAGGACGCCGCTGACCAGCAGCAGGCAGTGGATGGCGAGGCGGAAATGGCGTTCCTCGAAGCGGTGGTGCAGGCGTTCGCCGAGCCACACACCGAGCAGCAGCAAGGGTGCGTAGACCAGCACCTGGGGTAGCGCGGGGCGCAGGCGGCCGTCGAGGAGGAAGGCCAGGGTCAGCAGGCCGTTGAGGGTGAACCAGACGCAGACCAGGGTGGCGCGCAGCCGCGTCTTGTCCAGTGGCCGGGTGGTCAGTGCGTAGACCAGCAACGGCCCGCCCGAGGCGAACAGGCCGTGGCAGACGCCTGCCGCGCCGGTGGCCAGGCGCACCACCCAGTTCGGGGTATGCGCGCGCACCGGCGCGGTGGCACGCAGGCGCCACAGCTCGCGGCCGGCGAACCAGAGGATCAGCACACCCAGGCCGCGCTTGAGCGGTTGCGGGTCCAGGTGCGGCAGCAACAGGTAGCCGATCACCATGCCCACCAGCATGCCCGGCAACACGGTGCGCAGCAGCAGGCGGGTATCGATCAGGCGGTGGTGACGCCAGCACAGGTAGCCGGTCATGCCGATGTTCAGCGGCACCAGGATTGGCAGCAGCGTCTCGATGGGCATCAGCAGCGCGCCGAGGGACAGCGCGATCACCACGCTGCCGAAGCCGGTGATGGCCTCCAGCGTGTAGGCCAGCAGGATGAAGCCACCCAGGGCGATGGCGGGTGCGTTCATGTTGCGGTCACAACGGCTGCGCGAGGTTCGCGGCGCGCCCAGATTTGCGCCAAGACCAGCCCGGAGAACAACTGCCAGCAGCCCCAGAACGCCGCGATCAGCAGCATGCCGCCGGCCTGCGGGAAGAAGGTGAGGATCAGCGCCATGCCCAGCGCCGAGTTGTGGATGCCACTCTCCAGGGTGACGGCGCGCACGTCGGCGTCCGGCAGCTTCCACAGCCGCGCGCAGGTGTAGCCCAGCAACAGCGCCGTGCCGTTGAGCAGCAGTACGAGCCAGAAGAACAGATGGAAGTAGGCGATGAACTGTTGGAAGTTCTTGGCGAAGGCCATGCCGACGAAGCCGAGCATCACGAGCAGCGACAACTGCCGCATGGGCTTCTCCAGGCGCCGCGCCAGCTGCGGCTTGTGCCGACCCAGGGCCATGCCCAGCAGCATCGGCAGGATCAGCACCAGCACCACCACGCCCACCAGTTCGAGCGGGTCGATGTGGATCTGCGTGAGGCGATCGCGGGTCGCCGGATTCAGCCCGGCGTAGAGCGCGAAGTTCAGCGGCGTGAAGATACCCGCGCTGAGGCCCGAAACGGCCGTGACGCTGGCCGAGACGGCAACATTGCCGCGGGCCATCCAGGTCATGATGTTGGAGAAGGTGCCGCTGGGGCAGGTGGCAACCAGGATCATCCCCAGGGCCAGTTCCGGATCGATGGGCAGGGCGATGGTCAGCAGGCAGGTGGCGGCCGGCAGCAGCAGGAACTGCACCAGCATGCCGATCGCCGGAGCCTTGGGCTGACGCAGGATGCGGACGAAGTCGTCGCGGCGCAGTTCCAGCGACACGCCGAACATCATCAGGGCGATGATGGCGTTCAGCGCGATCATCGAACCGCCGGAGAACTCGAGATGGACTTCAGGCATTGGCGAACTCCCCTGAATGAGGAGTCGGGGCGGGCGAGCGGACAGCCGCCGTCGCGATGGGCGCGGCACCGGGGATGCAAGGCATGCAAGGTCTCGATTGTCTTTATGGTTGTAATTGGCAAGCATAGGGGACCGTTGCCCCCCGGTAACGGCTCAATCGGGACCTTCACCGGTTAATTCGGGACCATGCCGCACACCATTACCGTCCATTACGCCCAGGGCATCCTGCAGGCCGCCCAGCGCCTGGGTCTGCCATTACCCGCCGACCTGCGCGCCGAGACCGTCGAAGCGCGCATCCCGCTGCACAGCCAGGATGCCTTCTGGGACAGCATCTGCGCCGCTTCCGGTGACCCGTTGCTGGGCCTGCGCCTGGGCAGCGCGCTGCAAGTGGGGCACCTGGACATGGTCGGGGCGCTTTTGATGAGCTGCGAGCATTTCGGCGAGGCGCTGGAAGCCTTGCTGGAGTACTACCCGATCATCGCCGAAGGCAGTGAATTCCAGCTGGAGCAGGAGCCGGCGCAGGTGCGTCTGGTGTACCGGCCCAGTTACGCCGTGCGCCGCGAGGAGCGCGTCGAGGCGGCGCTGGCCAGCCTCGTGCACCTGACGCGCTGGATCACCGGCGCACAGGTGTCGCCGGCCGCCGTGGCCTTCGCTCACCAGGCGCGGGGCGAGGCCCGGTTCTATGGCGAGATACTGGCGTGCCCGGTGACGTTCGACGCGGCCCAGAACGCCCTGTGCTTCGCCGTCGGCGATCTGGGCGTGCCGTTGATCCAGGCTAACGCCTTGATGCGCGAGCACCTGCGCGCCCTGGCCGACGCTCAGCTCGAGCGCCTGGGTGCGCAAAGCCTGGCGGGGCGGGTCCAGCAACTGCTGCGGCAGAACCCGCGCTGGGGCAAGGAGAAGGTGGCGGAGCAACTGGAACTCAGCGGCCGTCACCTCAACCGCAAGCTGGCCGACGAAGGCACCAGCTTCAAGCTCCTGCGCGAACAGGTGCTGCATGCCATGGCCGAGCAGTTGCTGCGCGATTCGCCACGGTTGTCGGAAGTGGCCGAGCGCCTGGGGTTCTCCGACGAGAGTGCCTTCGCCAAGGCGTTCCGTCGCTGGAGCGGCATGACGCCCGGGCAGTTCCGCCAGGGCGCCTGATAGCTCCTACTGCCGGTTCGTTGGTGATGTGGCGGGCCTGGAAGCTTCAGGGATGCTGCGCTGCAGTTCGATGCTCTTCGCGCCAGAGAAGCCCGGCACGAGCAGGCGATCCGCGCCAGCCAGCAGCAGGAGCAGCGCGACAGCGCCGATCCAGTAGAGCAGGTCGTAGTCCAGGGGCCAGCCCCGGTGCTGCCGTTGGGAGCGAAGAGGGGATTGGCTGTCTTTCATGGCAGTCACCGCGAACAGGTGGATGGGAAGCAAGGCCAGGGTGGCGGGTAGCCGGGATCTGGATTCGCTGACCATTGTCCTGGGCGCGGTGGCGCCTGGAGTTCAGGGAGCTCTGTAGGATGAGTAGGAATTTACTCTGTCTGAAATAGGTATTCCGTCCTGCGGAAAACTTACGCCCCCGGTAGGGTCTTGTTCTTTGGCCACAACAGCCACAGCTGGCCGTCCTGCTTCATGTGCCCGGCCAGTTCGCCGGCGGCATCGCCGGTGCCCCAGAACAGGTCCGCGCGCACTTCGCCGACGATGGCGCCGCCGGTGTCCTGCGCCGCGACCGGGCGTACCACCGAAGTCCCATCCGGGCGGGTGGTGGACAGCCACATCAGGCTGCCCAGCGGAATCACCTTGCGGTCGATGGCCACGCTGTAGCCGGGAGTCAGCGGCACGTTGAGCGAGCCGCGCGGGCCCTCGTTGCTGTCCGGACGCTGGCTGAAGAAGACATAGCTGGGGTTGCTCGCCAACAGTTCGTCGACGCGCTGCGGGTGGGCGCGGGCCCAGTCGCGGATGCGCGCCATGCTGACTTCTTCCTTGCTCAGCTCACCCTGTTCCACCAGCCAGCGGCCAACGGGCTTGTAGGGGCGACCGTTCTGGTCGGCGTAGCCCAGGCGCAGCTGGCGGCCGGAGCTCAACTGCACCCGGCCCGAACCCTGGATCTGCAGGAATTGCAGATCCATCTGATCGGGCAGCCAGGCCAGTACCGGCGCATTCACGCCATCGCGGCGGATGCCGGCAGCGTCGGCGTAGGGCACCAGGGTGTTGCCTTCGAGCTTGCCGCGCAGGCGCTTGCCCTTGAGTTCGGGGTAGACGCTGTCCAGCGCGACGGTGATCAGGTCTTTGGGCACGCCATACACGGGCACGCTGTGCTTGGCGTCGCGTTGCAGGCTGCCGCGGTAGACGGGTTCGTAGTAGCCGGTGATCAGACCGTTCCTGCTGCCTTCGCCGGAACGCAGCTGGTAGGGCTGCAGCTGGGCCTGCATGAACTGGCGGATCGCCGGGGCGGAAGCCGGCACGCTCGCAGCTTCGGCGCAGGTCGAAGCCCAGATGTCATCTTTCTTCAGGCGTACCGCGCAGGCCGAGCGCCAGGCACTGAAGCCTTGCAGCACGTCGGTGTCGGCAGTCTGGGGCAGGTCCGACCAGTCGACCTTGGAATAGGTGGGCGCCTGGGCCTCTTCGGGCTTTTTGCCGAACAGGCCACAGCCCGAAAGCAGGGTGGTGAAACACAGGGTGGCGAGGAGAGGGCGGGTCCAGTGGCGGGACGAATCGGTCACGGGCGAGTCCTGGCAGGCAAACGAAAGCCCGCTAGCTTGGGCAGACGCGGGGCGTGCGTCAAACGCATCGGTCGGATTTACACGCCTTGCAACGAATCCGCGGGCGGACCGGTAGAATGACGTTCTGATTCGACAGACGGGTGGTTAGAGCGTGGAGGTACGGCAGGGTTTCGTCCTGACCCGACATTGGCGGGATACGCCCGAAGGCACCGAGGTGGGCTTCTGGCTGGCCACGGACGAGGGGCCGCGACACGTCGTGCTACCGCCACAGACGTCGGTGGCCTTCGTGCCGGCGGAGCAGCGCGCCCGCGCCGAGAAGCTCCTGGCCGGCGAGCGTGGCGCGGAACTGCGTCCGCTGGACTTGCGCGACTTCCAGCTGCGTCCGGTGCTGGGCCTGTACTGCCCGCAGCATCGCCAGTTGATGAACCTGGAAAAGCGCCTGCGCGAAGCGGGCGTCGAGGTGCTCGAGGCGGACATCCGCCCGCCCGAGCGCTATCTGATGGAGCGCTTCATCACCGCGCCGGTGGCGTTCAGCGGCGAGCCGGGTGATGACGGCCGTCTGGTTGTCGCGCAGTTGCGCCCCACGCCCGAGTATCGACCCAAGCTGAGGTTGGCCTCGCTGGACATCGAGACCAATATCCATGGCGATCTCTATTCCATCGCCCTGGAAGGCTGCGGCCAGCGCCAGGTCTACATGCTCGGCCCCGCCAATGGCGTCGACGGCGAGCGTGATTTCGACCTGGAATACTGCGCCAGTCGCGCCGAGCTGCTGGAGCGCCTGAACCAGTGGCTGGCCGAGCACGACCCGGACGCTATCATCGGTTGGAACCTGGTGCAGTTCGACCTGCGGGTGCTTCAGGAGCACGCCAAGCGCCTGGATATCCCGCTGCGCCTGGGCCGTGGCGGCGACGAGATGGGCTGGCGCCAGCATGCGTCCTCGAAGCATTACTTCGCCGCGGCCGCCGGCCGGCTGATCATCGACGGCATCGAAGCGTTGCGCTCGGCATTCTGGAGTTTCCCTTCGTTCAGCCTGGAAAGCGTCTCGCAGAGCCTGCTTGGCGAGGGCAAGTCCATCGACAACCCCTACGACCGCATGGCCGAGATCGACCGCCGCTTCGCCGAGGACAAGCCCGCCCTGGCGAAATACAACCTCAAGGACTGCGAGCTGGTCACGCGCATCTTCGAGAAGACCCGCATCCTCGACTTCCTCCTCGAGCGCGCCAGCGTCACCGGCTTGCCGGCGGACCGCAGCGGTGGTTCGGTGGCCGCCTTCACCCACCTTTACCTGCCGGCGATGCACCGGCTGGGCTACGTGGCGCCCAATCTGGGCGGCAAGGCGCCGGAGGCCAGTCCCGGCGGTTTCGTCATGGATTCTCGGCCAGGGCTTTACGAGTCGGTGCTGGTGCTGGACTACAAGAGCCTGTATCCGTCGATCATCCGCACCTTCCTGATCGACCCGGTCGGGCTGGTGGAGGGGCTCAGCGATCCGTCGGACGAGGCCTCGATTCCGGGCTTCCGCGGCGGGCGTTTCTCCCGCACCCGGCATTGCCTGCCGGCCATCGTCGAGCGCGTCTGGCAGGGGCGCGACGCCGCCAAGCGCGACGGCAACGCGCCGCTGTCCCAGGCGCTGAAAATCATCATGAATGCCTTCTACGGCGTGCTTGGCTCCAGCGGCTGCCGCTTCTTCGATCCGCGCCTGGCGTCGTCCATCACCATGCGCGGCCACGAGATCATGCGCCGCACCCGCGAGCTGATCGAAGGGCAAGGGCACAAGGTGATCTATGGCGACACCGATTCCACCTTCGTCTGGCTCGGCCGGGCCCATGGCGAGGAAGAGGCCGCCGAGATCGGTCGTGCGTTGGTGCTTCACGTCAACCAGTGGTGGGTCGAGCACCTGCGCGAGGAATACGGACTGGAGAGCGCGCTGGAGATCCAGTTCGAACGACACTTCCGGCGCTTCCTGATGCCGACGATCCGCGGCGCCGAGGAGGGCAGCAAGAAGCGCTATGCGGGCCTGGTGCGACGCCCCGACGGCAGCGACGAAATGGTCTTCAAGGGCCTGGAGACCGTACGCACCGACTGGTCGCCGCTGGCCCAGCAGTTCCAGCAGGAGCTCTACCTGCGCATCTTCCAGCGTCAGCCGTACCGCGATTACGTCCGCGACTACGTGAATCGCACCCTCGCTGGCGCGCAGGACGATCTGCTGGTTTTCCGCAAGCGCCTGCGCCGCCAACTGGGCGACTACGAGCGCAACGTGCCGCCCCATGTACGCGCCGCGCGGATCGCCGACGACTACAACGAACGCCAGGGTCGACCGCGCCAGTACCAGCGTGGTGGCTGGATCAGCTACGTGATCACGGTCAATGGCCCGGAACCGCTGGAGACGCTCAGCTCGCCGATCGACTACGACCATTATGTCAGCCGGCAGCTACAGCCGATTGCCGACGCGATCCTGCCGTTCGTGGAGGACGATTTCAGCGCGCTGATCGACAAGCAGATGGGGCTCTTCTGAAACCTGGAACGCTGACATGAAAAAGGCCGGCATTTGCCGGCCTTTTTCATGGCTTGGAGCGCATCAGTCGCCGCGGTATTCGCAGCCACTGGTGCAGGTTTCGTGCACGCGCACCTTGGACAGTTCCGGCAGCAGCGGCTTGAGCTGTTGCCAGATCCAGCGGCAGAGGTTCTCGCTGGTGGGATTCTCCAGGCCGGGAATGTCGTTCAGGTAGTTGTGGTCGAGCTGGTCGTAGATCGGCTTGAAGATCTGCTTGATCTCGGCGAAATCGCGGATCCAGCCGGTGTGCGGATCGACTTCACCTTCGATGTAGATGGCCGCCCGGAACGAGTGGCCATGCAGGCGGCCGCACTGGTGTCCGGCGGGGACGTGGGGCAGGCGGTGGGCGGATTCGAAGGTGAATTCTTTGAACAGTTCCAAGGTGCTGCGCTCTGTGACGATCGCCGGCCCGGAAACGGGCCGGCCGGAAAATGGGCGCATAGTCTATCACCAACGCGCCGCCCGGACCGGCCCTCCCGGCCAGCGGTTCACTTGATCGCCAGGCGCCTCGCCAGGCGGTTCAGGTTGGCGCGGTCCAGGCCCATTTCGCGGGCCACCGCGGCCCAGTTGCCGTCGTGGCGCTCCAGGCTCTGGCTGATCATCCTGCGCTGGAATGCGTCCACTGCCGGGCGCAGTTCGCCAGCGGGCGCGGCTTCCGTTTCCCGGGAACTGTCCGACGCCTGGTCCTGCGAAGGGCTGGCGAAGCCGGTCAGCGCCAGGTCGTCGGCTGCGAGGCTGAGGATGCGCGAGCGCTGCGACTGATTGGCCAAGGCCTTGAGCGAGGCACGACCGATCAGGTGCTCGAGTTCGCGCACATTGCCCGGCCAGGCATAGTCCAACAGCGCGGCCTGGGCTTCGCGGGTCAGGCGCAGGCTGCGCAGGCCCAGGCGCGGGCGGTTCTGTTCGAGGAAATAGCCGGCCAGCAACAGGACGTCGTTGCCGCGCTCGCGCAGCGGCGGCACGCGCAGCGGGTAGACGCTCAGCCGATGATAGAGATCGGCGCGGAAGCGCCCGGCGCGCACTTCCTCGGCGAGGTCGCGGTTGGTGGCCGCGATCAGCCGCACATCTACGTGATGCTCGCGATCCGAGCCCAGACGTTGCAACTGGCCGCTCTGCAGTACCCGCAACAGTTTGGCCTGGATCGCCAGGGGCAGTTCGCCCACTTCGTCAAGGAACAGGGTGCCGCCATCGGCCAGCTCGAACTTGCCCCGGCGTTCGCCTATCGCGCCGGAGAAGGCGCCGCGCACGTGGCCGAACAGCTCGCTTTCCACCAGGGTTTCCGGCAGCGCGGCGCAGTTGAGGCTGATCAACGGCTCCCCGCGGCGCAGCGAATGAGCATGGATGGACTGGGCGACCAGTTCCTTGCCGACGCCGGTCTCGCCGGTGATCAGCACGCTGAGGTCGCTGCCGGCGACCAGTTGGATCTCGTCCATCAGCCCCTGGTGCGCCTTGCTCTGGCCCACCAGTTCGCGGGGCTGTTCGCCCGAGGCGCGCTGGTAGGCGTCGGCGCGTTGTTGTTCATGGGCGGCCAGTTCGGCCAGGTCGAGCATGCGCTGGCTTGCCTTGACCGTGGCGGCGGCCAGGCTGGCGAAGGCTTCCAGGTTGTCGAGGTCACCGCTGGAGAATCGGGCGGGGTCCAGCGCGTCCAAGGTCAGCAGTCCCCAGGGCTGTTCGTCGAGGAACAGCGGGCAGCCCAGGCAGTCGTGGACTTCCAGATGGCCATGCAGGCCTTCCACCAGGCCGTCGTAGGGATCGGGCAGGCCGCAGTCGGCGGCGAAGTGGGTCGGTCCGGGGCGTTCGAGCAGGGCACTCAGGCGCGGGTGTTCGCTGATCTTGAAGCGCCGACCCAGGGTGTCCGGGCTGAGCCCGTCGACGGCCAACGGCACCAACTGATCGCCTTCAAGGCGCAGCAGGGCGGTGGCATCGCATGGCAGCAGGCCGCGAAGCGCTTCCAGCAAGCGACGATAGCGTTCGCTTTCGGGCAGTTCGCGGGAGAGATCGGCGACCAGCGGGAGAAGGGTGGCCAGCAAGGGGTTTCGGGTCATTTTGACCTCTTTGAAGTCTTTTAGACTCGGAATGGTTGCAGTCATTATGACTCAATAAAAGACAAAAGGCCCGCCAATACTGGGCTGTAGGGTTGGCACGCTTCCTGAAATACATCTGACAGAAAGTACAGACAGACCACTCGCTGTCTGGTCAACCCGAGGAGATCCACATGCTGTCCAACGAACACCGTACCCTGGTCAAGGCCACCGTCCCGCTGCTGGAGACCGGCGGAGAGACCCTGACCCAGCATTTCTACAAGATGATGCTCAGCGAGTACCCGGAAGTTCGTCCGCTGTTCAACCAGGCCCATCAGGCCTCGGGCGACCAGCCCCGTGCGCTGGCCAACGGCGTGCTGATGTACGCGCGCCACATCGATGAGCTGGAACAGCTCGGCCCGCTGGTGGCGAAGATCGTCAACAAGCACGTTGCTCTGCAGATCCAGCCGCAGCACTACCCGATCGTCGGTACCTGCCTGCTGCGCGCGATCCGTGAAGTGCTGGGCGAGGAAATCGCTACCCCGCAAGTGATCGATGCCTGGGCCGCCGCCTATGGCCAACTGGCCGACATCCTGATCGGCGCCGAGGAGTCGGTGTATCAGCAGAATGCCGAGCAGCATGGTGGCTGGCGTGGCGCCCGGCGCTTCCGCGTCGCCCGCAAGGAGACCGAGAGCGAGGAGATCACCTCGTTCTACTTCCAGCCGCTGGATGGCGCGCCGTTGCTGGATTTCCAGCCGGGCCAGTACATCGGCCTCTCGCTGGACATCGATGGCGAGGAAGTACGTCGCACCTATTCGCTGTCCGACGCGCCCAATGGCCGTGAATACCGCATCAGCGTGAAGCGCGAGCCTGAAGGCAAGGCGTCCAACTATCTGCATGACCGTCTGAATGCAGGTGATGAACTGGACCTGTTCCCACCGGCGGGCGACTTCGTCCTGCGCGACGGCGACAAGCCGCTGGCCTTGATCACCGCTGGCGTCGGCATCACCCCGGCCCTGGCCATGCTCAAGCCGGCGCTGGAGTCGGGCCGGGAAGTGCATTTCATCCATTGTGCCCGCCATGGCGGCGTACACGCGTTCCGCGAGTGGGTCGAGGCGCAGTCCGATGCGCATCCGCAGCTCAAGCACTACGTCTGCTACAGCGAGCCGCGCGCCCAGGATACTTCCCATGCCGAAGGCTTCCTCAGCCGCGAGCTGCTTGCCGATTGGCTGCCGGAAGACCGTGACCTGGACGCTTACTTCCTCGGGCCCAAACCGTTCATGGCCCAGGTGAAGCGTCACCTGCGCGAGATCGGCGTACCCGAGCAACAGTCCCACTACGAGTTCTTCGGCCCGGCCAGCGCGCTGGAGGCCTGAACCTGAGCGCCGGTCCGATGGCGGGCCGGCGCAACCCGAGGAGGTGTGTGATGGAAAGTCTTTTCGCCTGCCCGCAACGCAATCTGTCGATGTCCTGGTCACTGCTGACCGGCGGGCTCGTGCTTCTGCTGCTGGGAATCGTGGGAGCCTATTTCGTCGATGGCTATCTGAACCTGCAAAGCGTTGTCGCAGCGCATGCCTTCACCATCCTGGGCCCGACATTATTGAAACTGGGCTATGTGCTTCGGCTCATTGCCCAGCACCAGATGCGCAAGGACGGATGGGAGGCCTGCTGTGTTACTGGTTGATCGAAAAGCCCTGTTGACCATTCCGCCACTGTGGCGCCTGGGCTTCCGCCCGTTCTTCCTCGGTGGTGCGGTGTTCGCGCTGATTGGCATCGCTGCCTGGGCGGCGGTGCTGCTCGGCGTATTGCCGGCCTGGCAGCCGCTGGGCGGCTGGCTCGCCTGGCATCGTCACGAAATGCTTTTCGGCTTCGCGGCCGCGATCATCGCCGGCTTCCTGCTGACCGCGGTGCAGACCTGGACTGGACGGCCCGGCGTCAGCGGCAAGCCGCTGATGGTGCTGTCGCTGGTCTGGCTGGCGGCGCGCATTGGCTGGCTCGTTGGTGCACCACTGTGGCTGGTCACCGTGCTGGAGCTGGCATTCATGCCGGCACTGGCTTTCTTCATTGGTCGCAGCCTCTGGCAAGTCCGTCAGAAGCGTAACTACCCGATCATCGCGGTACTGAGCCTGCTGACACTCGCCGATGCGCTGGTGATGGCTGGTATCTGGACGGGGAACGATGCCTGGCAGCGAGGTGGTGCACTGGGTGCACTGTGGCTGGTGGCGGCGCTGATGGGGCTGATCGGCGGCCGTGTGATTCCCTTCTTCACCCAGCGTGGGCTGGGCCGCACCGCCCAGGTGCCGGCCTGGAACTGGCTGGACAATGCCCTGCTTGGCGGCACCATGCTGGTGGCGGTGCTGACGGCGATCGGTTTCGGCCTGACGGCGCATCCGCTGCTCGGCGCGCTGTTCGCGGCGCTGGCTATGGGGCATCTGATCCGCCTGTGGCGCTGGTACGACAAGGGCATCTGGGGCGTCCCGCTGCTCTGGTCGCTGCACCTGGCCTATCTGTGGATGCTGCTGGCACCGGCGGGCATGGCGTTGTGGCACTTTTCGCCGACCTTCAACGTGAGCCTGGCGATCCATGCCCTTACCGTGGGTGGAGTGGGCGGCCTGATCCTGGCGATGATCGCCCGCGTGAGCCTCGGCCACACCGGTCGCCCGCTGCAACCGCCGAAGGCGATGGCCTGGGCATTCGCTCTGCTCAACCTGGGCGTGGTCGCACGGGTGCTGCTGGTGATCTGGTGGCCGCTGGAAGGCCTGAGCATCGCGGCGGCGTGCTGGGTGGTCGCCTTCCTGCTGTTCGCCTGGCACTACGGCCCGATGTTCTGGACGCCGCGGGTGGATGGACAGCCGGGATAAGGTCGCCGAATCTGCCATTGCCGCCTGAACAGAGAGCCAGCCGGGAGGCTCTTGGTAGGAGCGGAGCTTCTCCGCGAAATCCCTACACGGCCGGGACATCACACCGGCCTGCCGGCCGGATCGCGGATAAGATCCGCTCCTACGGGAGCGGGGGTGGCGTCGTGGAGCTTCAGGCGAGCTCGCTGGCGAGCGGCGCCTAGAGCGGCAGCAGGCGCTCGCCCAGCTTGCCGTTGTCCGCCAGTTCGAGGAACTCGTCGCCCATCCGCCGGCTTTCGTCCATTGCCTTGTGCCAGTAACGCTCGCGCCCCGCGTCGTCGCCCAGGTAGCGGTGGAAATCCTTGCGGTCCGGCAGCTTGTTGTGCGGCAGGCGCGCCAGGTATTCCTTCGATGGGGCGAGCAGCAGTACGTCCTGCAGGCGTCCGGCATCACCACGGCGCCAGGGCAGGCCCTTGTCGAACCAGCCGGGAATGACCTTGTCGGTGAAGTGCGGGTAAAGCACCACGCCTTCAGGCTGGTAGGGCAGGTCGAGGTGATAGTCCAGCAGCCCGCCGTCGCGGTAGGTGCCGGGGCCGGCGCCGGGAATGTCGCGCACGCCTTCCATGACCATGGGGATGGAGCCGGAGGCGAGCAGGGCGTGGCGCAGGTTGGCCAGGTCCAGGTGCAGGTAGCGCGAGGGGAAATCCGACAGCGGCCCCAGCGGCGGCGCACGGCGCGAATCGTGGATGATCAGCCGTTCGAAATGCCGGTGCAGGTGGCGGCGGCCTACCAGGTTGTCGCGGATCACCGCGCCCAGGCCCAGGCCGAGGTTGGCCTTGCCGTCCTGCGCCAGGCGGCCGTGGCTCTTCACCACTACCACGTTGAGGCGATACCAGGGGTTGTCCAGCACGCTGGCGTCGCGGCCATCGAGCAGGTCGTCGAGCATCTTCGCGCAGCTTCTCGAGACATCACTGATGCTCGCGTTGCGGGCGAAACGCTGCTGGGTGTAGAGCTCGCCGAGGCGGCGGATGCCTTCGGCGGGATCAGGCAGGCAAGCGCTGGCGAAACGCCAGGAACCGATGGAGGCGCCGATCAGCGAGCGTTCACGCGGTGCGCGCGGCAGCCATTCGCCGAACAGCGCGAGGTCCAGCCCCTGGATGCCCAGTGCCTTCGGACCGCCGGCGGCGCCGGGAAGTATCCCTACATCGGCGGGAGAGAGTCCCTGTTCGCGGATGCGCTGGAGCGCTCGGCTACCGGCCTTGAGCGTGAGGGCGGGGGTCTTGATCTGGATGGCGGTCATGCGGGCCTCGCTGTGGCAGGCCGCGATTATAGAGCCTGTATGCCGGGAGCAAGGATACTTCATGGGGTGAATGATCTTTGCCGATTCAGCTTGAGTTAAGTCCTTCGCCTTAGTCTGACAGCAGTGAAATTCTGATGAGGTACGTTCATGAAATGGCTGCCGATCCTGACCACGTTCTCCGCATTGCTGCTGGGCGCCGGCGTCGCCACGGCTCACGATATCGGTCCTGACGAGGCGTTGCGCCTGCGCGATGCGGGCACCATCCGCAACTTCGAGGATCTCAACCGCACGGCCCTGGCGAAGCACCAGGGCGGTTCGGTGTACGATAGCGAGCTCGAGCTGGAGCATGGCCGCTATCTGTACAAGGTCGACATCAAGGACGCCCAGGGCGTGAAGTGGGATGTCGAACTGGATGCGGTCACCGGCGAAGTCCTCACCGATCACCAGGATGACTGATGAAGACCGTTCTACCCCGCGCGGCGCTGCTTGGCCTGGCGCTGCTGGCCATGGCCGGGACCGCGCAGGCCCATGACCTGAGCCAGGATGAAGCCTTGCGCCTGAGCCGCGAAGGGGTGATCCGCCCCTTCGAGGAAATCCTTCCCGCCGCGCTGAACCGCTATCCCGGCTCGCGCCTGCTCGAGGCCGAGCTGGAGAAGGAGCACGGCAACTACATTTATGAAGTGGAACTGCTGACCGTCGACGGCGTGGTGCGCGAACTGGAACTGGATGCCCGCGATGGCCGCATCCTCAAGGATAAGGAAGACGACTGATGCGCCTGTTGCTGGTGGAAGATCATGTACCCCTGGCCGATGAACTGCTCGTCACCCTGACCCGCCAGGGCTACGCCGTGGACTGGCTGGCCGACGGTCGCGACGCGGCCGTGCAGGGCGCCAGCGAACCCTACGACCTGGTCATCCTCGACCTCGGCCTGCCGGGGCGCCCGGGGCTGGAAGTGCTGCAGGAATGGCGCGGCATGGGCCTGGCAACCCCTGTGCTGATCCTCACTGCGCGCGGCTCCTGGGCCGAGCGCATCGACGGCCTGAAGGCCGGCGCCGACGATTACCTGACCAAACCCTTCCATCCGGAAGAGCTGTTGCTGCGCATCCAGGCGCTGCTGCGCCGTGCTCGCGGGCTGGCCAACCAGAGTCAGCTGGAAGTGGCCGGGCTGAGCCTGGACGAGTCGCGCCAATGCGTGCAGCAGGGCGGCAAGGAGGTCGACCTGACTTCCGCCGAATTCCGACTGCTGCGCTACTTCATGCTGCATCCCGGCCAGTTGCTGTCGAAATCGCACCTGGCGGAGCACCTGTACGACGGCGAGACCGAGCGCGACTCCAACGTCATCGAAGTCCACATCAACCATCTGCGCCGCAAATTGGGCCGCGAGATCATCGAGACCCGCCGTGGCCAGGGTTACCGCTTCACCGGCAACGGTGCCGCGAATTGATGTCGATCCAGCGTCGGCTCGGTCTCGGGCTTGGCGTGGTACTGGTGGTGGTCGGTCTCGTGCTGGCCCAGGCGGGCCTCTGGCTGTTCGACCAGGGCTTGCGCCGCTATCTGGTGAACGGCTTGCAGGACGAAGCGGAAAGCCTGCTGGTGGGTATCACCCGTGGCCCCGCGGGGTTGCAGCTCGACGGCGAGCGGGTCGATGCGGCCTATGAGCGGCTGTTCTCCGGACGCTACTTCGTCATCCGCTTCGATGAGCAGACCTGGCGTTCGCGATCGCTGTGGGACAACGAACTGGAGCTGCCTTCGCACAAGGGACTGGCCAAGTCGCTGGAGAAAGGCCCCGAAGGCCAGCGGCTGCTGGTCTATCGTGGCGACTACAAGCGTTACGGCAAGAAAATCAGCATCGTCGTCGCCCAGGACTACACGCCCGTCCTGAAGAGCTTCAATCGTCTGCGCAACATCGGCCTGGGCGCCGGAACCCTGGCGTTGCTGCTGATCCTGGTCTTCCAGGGCTTTACCGTGCGCCGTGCGCTGCGCCCGCTGGAGCGGATACGCCAGCAGATTGCACAGTTGCAGGAAGGTCAGCGCAGCCAGTTGGACAGCCAGGTGCCCCGTGAGCTGGAGCCGTTGGTGGAACAGACCAACCACCTGCTGCAGCACACCGAGGATACCCTGCGCCGCTCGCGCAATGCGCTGGGCAACCTGGGCCATGCTCTGAAGACTCCGCTTGCGGTGCTCATCAGCCTTGCCGACCGCGAAGAGCTGCGTGATCACCCGGAGCTGCGGCGAGTGCTGCAGGAGCAGCTGGAGCAGATCGAACAGCGCCTGGCCCGCGAACTGGGGCGTGCGCGGTTGGTGGGCGAGGCATTACCCGGCGCGCACTTCGACTGTGATGCCGAGTTGCCCAGCCTGTGCGACATGCTCAAGCTCATCCATGGCGATCACCTCGCCATCGGCTGGCAGGCGCCGCCCGCCACGCGCTTGCCGTATGACCGGGAGGACCTGCTGGAGATGCTCGGCAATCTGCTGGACAACGCCTGCAAGTGGGCGGATTCACAGGTTCGCCTGACGGTGGAGAAGGGCGCCGATGCGTATCGGCTGAGCGTCGACGACGACGGCCCCGGCATTCCCGAAAACCAGCGCGACAGTGTGCTGGAACGTGGCACGCGGCTGGACGAGCAGGTCGCCGGGCATGGCCTGGGGCTGGGCATCGCACGGGATATCGCGGCGGCGTGCGGCGGAAGCCTGCATCTCGAAGGCAGTGAGTTGGGTGGGTTGCGCGTAGTCGTCGAGTTGCCGCGCCGAGCGGCGTGAGTCGGGTTGGCTGTGCAGGAGCGGCCTGCACCGATGCGATTTTTTGTAGGAGCGGATCTTATCCGCGACCCGGCCAGCAGGCCGGTGTAACGCCCCGGTTGTCCGGGTTGTCGCGGAGAAGCTCCGCTCCTACAGACGCATCCTGTTTAAACGCGGAATTGATCCATCAACCCCTGCTGATGATTCGCCAGCTTGTTCAGCGACTGGCTCACCTGCGCCGACTCCTGCGCCTGGCTCGACAGCGATTCGGTCACGTCACGAATCCCCGCCACGTTCCGGTTGATCTCCTCGGCCACCGCGCTCTGTTCCTCGGCCGCGCTGGCAATCTGCAGGTTCATGTCGGTGATCACCCCGACGGCGTCGCCGATGCGCTTGAGCGCGGCCACAGCCTGTTCGACCTGGGACACGCTGTCCTGCGCCTGGCGATGGCTGTTGCTCATCGCACCGACCACATCGCGGGTGCCGTTCTGCAGGCCTTCGATAACCTGGCGGATTTCCTCCACCGAGTCCTGGGTGCGCTTGGCGAGGTTGCGCACTTCGTCGGCGACCACCGCGAAGCCGCGCCCGGCCTCACCGGCGCGGGCCGCTTCGATGGCGGCGTTGAGCGCCAGCAGGTTGGTCTGCTCGGCGATGCCGCGGATGACTTCCAGCACCGAACCGATCTGCTCACTGCTCGCCGCCAAACCTTCCACCTGGCTCATGGCGCTGCTCATGTCGCTGGCCAGTTCGTCGATCAGGCGGGTGGTGTTGTCGATCACGTTGAGACCGTCGCGGGTCGCACCGTCGGCGCCACGCGCGGCATCGGCGGCCATGGCGGCGCTGTTGGCGACGTCGTGGGCGGTAGCGCTCATCTCTTGCGAGGCAGTGGCCACCTGGTCGACTTCGCGGAACTGCTGCTGCATGCCGGCGCTGGTCTGGCTGGCGATTTCCGAGGACTGGTCGGCAGTGGCGCGGGCGTCCTGCACCGAGGATTTCACGTCGCGGATGATCGGCTGAAGCTTGTCGAGGAAGCGGTTGAACCAGCCGGCCAGCTCGCCCAGCTCGTCCTTGCCGGCGTAGTCCAGGCGCTTGGTGAGGTCGCCTTCGCCGCTGGCGATGTTGCGCAGCATGGCGGCGACGTTGAGGATTGGCCGGGTCACGCCGCGGGCGGTGAGCCACATGGCGAACAGGCCGATCAGCACGGCGACCAGACCGAAGCCCAACTGCGAGACAGTGCCCTGCACGCGCTGGTTGTCCAGTTCGTTCTGCAGTTCGATGGCCGGGCCGAGCAGGACGTTCTGCGGTACCTCCAGCAGCACGCCCCACGGCTTGGAGCCGGGAATCGGTTGCAGCGGTTCCACTACACGCAGCTGATCGTCCTGGCGGAATACCTGCTCGTGATTGGCGGCAATGGCCTGCAGCAGCTCGGCGCCCTGATTCGGGTAGACCTCCTGCAGCTTCCTGCTCAGCTTGGACGCATCGGCGCTATGCCCGGCGAGCAGGCCGGCGGCGCTGACGATGCTGACGCGGCCCTGGCCATCGTAGAGTTCCTGGCTGCCCTCGACGGCGATTTCCTGCAGCTTCTCCATGCTGATGTCCAGGCCCATGACACCGACGATCTTGCCGTCCAGTTCCAGCGGGAAGGCGATGCTGGTCATCAGCATCTTCTTGCTGCCGACGTCGTCGAAGTAGGGATCGAGGACGCAGGGCTGGCGGGTGGTCTTGGGGCAGGTGAACCAGGCGTTGTAGGCGCTGCCGCTCGGACCGGGGCTGGTGTCGTTGAGCAGCGACTCGGCCATGGCCTCGGATTCCAGCTGGCCGGGCGTGGCTTGCGACCAGTAGATCGAGAAGCGGCCGGCGTCATTGCTGCCCAGTTCGCCCTGGCCGGCGAAGAGCTTGTCCTTGCCGTCCAGCGCATCGGGTTCGAAGGCCACGTACAGGCCCAGCAACTCCGGGTTGCCTTCCAGCGCGGTCTTCACCTGGCGGGTCAGGTCCTCGCGCAGGTCATAGGCGTCGAGGAAGCGCTTCTGCGCCTGGTCGCGCAGGAACAGGACCTGGCGGGAAAATCCCTTTCCGTATTGGTAGGCATCCATGATGTAGCGCTGAATCCGCATGGCCTGGACTTCGCCGCGTGATTGCAGGCGCGCCTGGGCCGCTTCGTTGAGCATCTGCGTGCTCGATTGCTTGACCAGCGAGGTACTGGTCTGGGTGCGGTAGACGGAAATGCCGGAGAGAAGCGAGACGACGCCTAGCAGGCACAGGCCGGCGAGCAACGTGACCTTCCACTGGATGGAGAGACGGCGCAGCAGCATGGAGGGGAATCCTTGTTTGAACTAAGCCTCGGGATGCCCGGTATATCGGCCTTTCCCGCATCTTCTTGACCCGCAACAGGGCGAAACGCCGGAAAACAGGCGATTCTGGCGCGCCGTTACGACGGATGGCGACTTTCAGGCAAAAAGCGTGCGCACTACGGCGAAAACCCCGCCGGGCAACTTCGGAAACGTCTTGATTCGACTCATTTTTTGACACCCCGACGGACGTTTGGCAGAGTGCGCGCCTTTTGCCCGCGCCGCGGCGCGGACAAGTGCGAGAGGAGTGGTGAAGATGAATGCGGTGCTGATCGCCATTGGCCTGATGCTGGTGCTGAGCCTGTGTCGCGTGCACGTGGTGGTCGCATTGATCGCCGGTGCGGTGGTCGGCGGGCTGCTCGGCGGCTTGGGCATGGACGGCACGCTCAAGGCGTTCAACGAGGGTCTTGGCGCCGGTGCGACGGTGGCGCTGTCCTACGCCATGCTTGGGGCCTTCGCCGTGGCCATCGCGCGCTCCGGAATGGCGCACGCGCTCGCCGACCGCGCCCTGGCGATGCTCGGTCGGCACGAGACGAACGGTTCCAACGGCTTCAAATGGATGATGGTCGGCTTGCTGCTGGTGGTCGCCATTTCCTCGCAGAACATCCTGCCGATCCACATCGCCTTCATCCCGCTGCTGGTGCCGCCGCTGCTCTACGTGCTGACGCGTCTGCAGATCGACCGCCGCCTGATCGCCTGCGTCATCACTTTCGGCCTGATCACGCCCTACATGTTCCTGCCGGTGGGCTTTGGCAACATCTTCCTGAACCAGATTCTGCTGGCCAACGTGGCCCGCGCCGGGGTCGATGTGCAGGGCATCAACGTGACCCACGCCATGCTGATTCCCGCGCTGGGCATGGTCTGCGGCCTGTTGGTCGCGGTGCTCTTCAGCTACCGGCGCAAGCGCGACTACGACCTGGAGCGCATCGAACAGGCCGAGCGGGTCGACACGCCGTACAGCAAGATGAGCCTGCTGGTGGCAGGCGTCGCGGTGGCGGCGGCCTTTGCCGTGCAATTGCTGCTGGATTCGATGATCCTCGGCGCGCTGGTGGGTTTCCTGGTGTTCTCGCTGTCCGGCGTGGTGCGCTGGAAGGAAGCGGACGACCTGTTCACCGAAGGCATGAAGATGATGGCGATGATCGGCTTCATCATGATCGCCGCCCAGGGCTTTGCGGCTGTGATGACCGCCACCGGGCAGGTCGCCAGCCTGGTGGGCAGCGCGGCCGGCTGGATCGGCAGCAGCAAGGCGCTGGGCGCTTTCATGATGCTGCTGGTAGGGCTGCTGGTGACCATGGGGATCGGCTCGTCGTTCTCCACCGTGCCGATCATCGCGGCGATCTTCGTGCCGCTGGCGGTGCATCTGGGCTTCAGCCCGCTGGCCATCGTCAGCATCGTCGGCACGGCTGGTGCGCTGGGCGATGCGGGTTCGCCAGCATCGGACTCCACCCTCGGCCCGACCTCCGGCCTGAACGTGGATGGCCAGCACAACCACATCTGGGACACCGTGGTGCCGACCTTCCTGCACTACAACCTGCCGCTGCTGGCCTTCGGCTGGGTGGCCGCGATGGTGCTTTAAGGCTCTGGACGGGAAATTCCGCGTTGAAAGTTGCACTCGGCAGGTCAACTGCTGACTAATGAGCAGGATTCCCACCCACGGACCCGCTCATGTTCGACTCGAAACTGGAATACCGGACGTTCCTCGCCCTGCTGGCGGTGGTGACCATCGCCTTCGCCTGGATACTGCTGCCGTTCTATGGCGCGGTGTTCTGGGGCACCATCCTGGCCATCATCTTCGCCCCCATGCAGCGCCGCCTGCGGGTGCGCCTGAAAGGTCGCAACAATCTCGCGGCGCTGATCACCCTCACGGTCTGCTTCCTGATCGTGATCCTGCCCGTGACCTTCATCGCCGGCGCGCTGGTGCAGGAGGGCGCCACCGTCTACCAGCGCCTGAAGTCCGGTGAGCTGAACTTCGTCACTTATTTCCAGCAGGCTTTTGCGGCGTTGCCGTCCTGGGCGCACCAGTGGCTGGAACGTTTCGACCTGGCCGACCTGTCCAGCCTGCAGGAAAAACTCTCCTCCGGCGCGATGCAGGCCAGCCAACTGGTGGCGACCAAGGCGTTCAGCATCGGCCAGAACACCTTCGAGTTCGTCATCAGCTTCGGCATCATGCTCTACTTGCTGTTCTTCCTGCTGCGCGACGGCTCGACCCTTGGCCGGCGAATCAAGCAGGCGGTGCCGCTCAGCGTCGACCACAAGCAGCATCTGTTCACCAAGTTCACCACGGTGATCCGCGCCACGGTGAAGGGCAACATCGCCGTCGCCGCGACCCAGGGGGCGCTGGGCGGGTTGATCTTCTGGTTCCTCGGCATCCAGGGCTCGCTGCTCTGGGGGACGTTGATGGCGTTCCTCTCGCTGTTGCCGGCCATCGGTGCCGGGCTGATCTGGGTGCCCGTAGCGGCGTACTTCCTGCTCACCGGTGCGATCTGGCAGGGCGTGGTGCTGACGCTGTTCTGCGTCGTGGTGATCGGCCTGGTGGACAACATCCTGCGCCCGATCCTGGTCGGCAAGGACACCAAGATGCCTGACTACGTGGTGCTGATCTCCACCCTCGGCGGCATGTCGCTGTTCGGCCTCAACGGCTTCGTCATCGGTCCGCTGATCGCAGCGCTGTTCATGGCGTCGTGGGATCTGTTCACCGGCCGTGAAGAGGAAACACCGAAAGCGGCGGAGTAGGAGAGTGCGTAGGGCGAATAACCTGGAACAGGTTATCCGCCGTTGGCAATTTGGCGGATAACGCTGTCGCGTTATGCACCCTACGAAAGCTGAATCCTGGCCAATAAAAAACCCCGCCGAAGCGGGGTTTTTCATGCCTGTCGATCTCAGCCGGCGATGGCTACCAGGCCGCTGTGCTGGAGGATGTCCAGCAGCGGTTGCGGGTAGACGCCGAGGAAGAAGGCGAGCAGGGCGATGGCTACCAGCATGATGCCGCCGGCGCGCTGGGCCCAGTCCAGGGGAGCGTCGTGGCGCTTCATGTTGGGCTCGACCAGGAACATGGTCACCATCACGCGCAGGTAGTAGAACAGACCGATGGCGCTGCCCAGTACCAGCGAGCCGACCAGCCACCAGTGCTGCGACTCGACGCCGGTGGCGACGATGTAGAACTTGCCGATGAAGCCGGCGGTCAGCGGAATGCCGGCCAGGGACAGCATCATCACGGTCATCACCGCGGTCAGCACCGGGCGGCGCCAGAACAGGCCGCGGTACTCGAACAGCGCGTCGGCGTCGCGGCCGCTGTACGGGGTGGACATCAGGGTGACCACGCCGAAGGCGCCCAGGGTGGTGACCACGTAGGTGGTCAGGTACACGCCGACCGCTTCCACGGCCAGACCCTTGCTCGCCACCAGGGCGATCAGCAGGTAGCCGAAGTGGGCGATGGACGAGTAGCCGAGCAGGCGCTTGATGTTGCTCTGGGTCAGCGCCAGCAGGTTGCCGATCAGGATCGAGGCAATGGCAATGACCGCGATGGCGTCATGCAGCAGGCCGTTGTTCAGGGCCGCCGGAGCGATCTGGAACAGGCGCAGCAGCACGGCGAACACGGCGACCTTGCTGGCGGTAGCGAGGAAGGTCGCTACCGGAGCCGGGGCGCCTTCGTAGACGTCCGGCGTCCACAGGTGGAACGGCGCGAGCGACAGCTTGAAGCCCAGGCCGACGACCATCATGCCGACGCCGATGGACAGCAGCGGACCGTGGCTGGTGCCTTCGGCCAGGGATGCGCCGATGGCGGAGAAGCCCAGGCTGCCGGACTCGGCGTAGAGCAGGGCCATGCCGAACAGCAGGAAAGCCGAGCCGGCGGCGGACAGTACGGTGTACTTGATGCCCGCTTCCAGGGTGCGCTTGTTGAAGAAGGCGTAGGCCACCATGCCGTAGACCGGCACCGACAGCAGTTCCAGGCCGATGAACAGGCCGGCGAGGTTCTGCGCGCTGACCAGCACCAGGCCACCCGCAGTGGACAGCAGCAGGAGCAGGTACAGCTCTTCGCGGTTACCCGGGAAGCTCTCCATGTAGGCATGGGCGAGCGTGGTGCAGGCCAGGGCGGCGACCAGGATCAGCGCCATGTAGAAGCAGGCGAAGTTGTCCACCAGCATCAGCGGGGTGACTTCGATCGGGGTGACTTTCAGTACCGGGAAGATCGACAGCAACGCCAGGTTCAGACCGATCACCGAGAGGGTGGCGGTCATCGAGTGGTTACGCTTCCAGGCTACCGCGAGCATCACCACCACCAGGGTGGCGCTGGTGATGAGCAGCGGCAGGAGCGCGATGAAGTGTTGGATCGTGAAGGTCATATCGCGCTCGCTTACCGTGCTGCCAGGGTGGAAAGGGCGGCACCCAGCCACTGCTGGACGCCATGCATGGTTGCAGCGGAGGTGTCGAGGACCGGCTGCGGGTAGACACCCAGCACGATCAGCAGCACTGCAAGGCCAAGCACCATGGAGAGTTCGCGGAAGTTCAGGCCGGCGATGGCGGTGTCGGACTTGGCCGGACCGAAGTACGCGCGGTGGATCATGATCAGCGAATAGACCGAACCGAACACCAGGCCGAAGGTGGCGATCACGGTGATCACCGGCACGACCTTGAAGCTGCCCAGCAGGATCAGGAATTCGCCGACGAAGTTGCCGGTGCCCGGCAGACCCAGCGACGCGGTGGCGAAGAACAGCGCCACGGCCGGCAGGTACGGAATGCGCGACCACAGGCCGCCCATCTTGCGCATGTCACGGGTGTGCAGGCGCTCGTACAGCTGGCCGCAGAGGATGAACAGCGCGGCGGCGGAGAGGCCGTGGGCGATCATCTGCACGACCACACCCTGCAGCGCCTGGGGGCTGCCGGAGTAGATGCCGATCATCACGAAGCCCATGTGCGACACGGAGGAGTAGGCCACCAGGCGCTTGATGTCGGTCTGCGCGAACGACAGGAAGGCGCCGTAGAAGATGCCGATCAGACCCAGGGTCATGGCGATCGGGGCGAACTCGGCCGAGGCGTTGGGGAACAGCGGCAGGGCGAAGCGGATCAGGCCGTAGGCCGCGGTTTTCAGCAGGATGCCGGCGAGGTCCACGGAACCGGCGGTCGGCGCCTGGGCGTGGGCGTCCGGCAGCCAGGAGTGCACCGGTACGACCGGCATCTTCACCGCGAAGGCGACGAAGAAGCCGAGCATCAGGATCCACTCGGTGTGCGGCGGCAGCTGGGTCTTGAGCAGGTCGGCGTAGTTGAAGGTCAGCACGCCGGTGCTGTTGTAGTGCACGAACACCAGGCCGAGGATCGCCACCAGCATCACCAGGCCGCTGGCCTGGGTGAAGATGAAGAACTTGGTGGCGGCGTAGATGCGGGTCTTCTTGCCGTCGTCCGAGCTATGACCCCAGAGCGCGATGAGGAAGTACATCGGCACCAGCATCATTTCCCAGAAGAAGAAGAACAGGAACAGGTCGACGGCGAGGAACACGCCGATCACACCGCCCAGGATCCACAGCAGGTTCAGGTGGAAGAAGCCGATGCGGCGCTGGATCTCGTTCCAGGAGCAGAGGACGGACAGCACGCCGAGCAGGCCGGTCAGCGCGACCATCAGCAGGGACAGGCCATCCATTGCCAGGTGCACGCTGATGCCGAAACGCTCGATCCAGGGTACCTGGAACTGCAGGGTCCACTGCGGCTCGCCACCCGGCGCCGGGGCCAGCTGGAAGTCGCCGGTGTGCCACACCCACAGGCTCAGGGCGAGGGTGAGGACCATCGATCCCAGGGCGACCCAGCGAGGCAGGGTCTTGCTGGTGTACTCGGCGATCCAGCAAAGGAAGCCGCCGATGAAGGGGATCAGGATTAGCCAGGGCAGAATCATGTCGGGCTCAATCTCTTTCGTGAATTCATTAAGCCAGCAGCAGCGCGCCGAGGAGCAGCGCGGCGCCACCCACCAGGGAAGCGGCATACCAACGCAGGCGGCCGTTCTCGGTGAGGCTGAGGAGTTTGTGACCACCGCGGGCGGTGAGCGGGACCAGGACCAGGGTCTTGTCGATCGGGTCCGCGGCCAGCAGGCGGCAGATCAGCAGGTAGGGTTTCACGAACAGCTTGTCGTACAGCCAGTCGAAGCCCCAGGCGTGGTACCACCAGGTGCCGAAGAAGCGGCCCGGTGCGCTCTGGGCGACGGCGCTGACGAAGCGGCGCTTGCCGAGGAACAGCAGGCCCGCCAGCAGGATACCGGCGATGGCAATGGCGCCCGAGGCGATTTCCAGGCTGTGCTTGGCTTCACCACCGGCATGACCGGCGCTTTCCGGCAGGACGCCGGCCAGCGGCGGAGTGATCAGCGCGCCGATGAAGGTGGAGAGCACGATCAGCACACCCAGCGGCAGCCAGTGGCTGATGCCATGGCCGGCGTGCGCTTCGGTCTTCGCTTCGCCGTGGAAGGCGATGAAGATCAGGCGGAAGGTGTACAGCGAGGTCATGAAGGCGCCGACCAGACCGGCGATCAGCAGGTTCTGGTGTCCGCTGGCGAAGGCTTCCCAGAGGATCTCGTCCTTGGAGTAGAAGCCGGCGGTCAGGAAGGGCAGGGCGGACAGTGCCGCACCACCGACCACGAAGCTCGCATAGGCCAGCGGCAGCTTCTTCCACAGGCCACCCATCTTGAAGATGTTCTGCTCGTGGTGGCAGGCAACGATCACCGCACCGGAGGCAAGGAACAGCAGGGCCTTGAAGAAGGCGTGGGTCATGAGGTGGAAGATCGCGCCACCCCAGGCGCCGACGCCCAGGGCCAGGAACATGTAGCCGATCTGGCTCATGGTCGAGTAGGCGAGGATGCGCTTGATGTCGGTCTGCACCAGGGCGGCGAAGCCGGCCAGGACCAGGGTCACGGCGCCAATGATGCCGACCAGCTCCAGAACGTTCGGAGCCAGCTCGAACAGGCCGTGGCAGCGGGCGATCAGGTAGACGCCCGCGGTCACCATGGTGGCGGCGTGGATCAGCGCGGAGACCGGAGTCGGGCCGGCCATCGCGTCGGCCAGCCAGGTCTGCAGCGGCAGCTGGGCGGACTTGCCGACGGCGCCGCCGAGCAGCATCAGGGTGGCCAGGTTGATCCACAGGTCGCCCTTGGCGAAGTGCTGCGGAGCCAGGACCAGCAGCTCCTGGATGTTCAGCGTGCCCAGGTGCTGGAACAGGATGAACATGCCGATGGCGAAGAACACGTCACCCACGCGGGTCACGATGAAGGCTTTCAGCGCCGCGTTGCCGTTCGGTACGTGGTTGTAATAGAAACCGATCAGCAGGTAGGAGCAGAGGCCCACGCCTTCCCAGCCGAAGTACATGAACAGCAGGTTATCGCCCAGCACCAGGAACAGCATGCTGGCGATGAACAGGTTGGTGTACGCGAAGAAACGCGAGTAACCGGTCTCACCGCGCATGTACCAGGAGGCGAACAGGTGGATCAGGAAGCCGACGCCGGTGACCACGCCGAGCATGGTGACCGACAGGCCGTCCAGGTACAGGGTGAAGTTGGTCTTGAAGTCACCAACGCTCATCCATTGCCACAGCACCAGGCTGTAGGCGCCACCTTCGGGCGGGTTGCTGTGGAAGCCCCAGATCGCCCAGAAGGCGGAGAGGGCGGCGAGGCCCACGGAGCCGACACCGACCAGAGCTGAGAGGTTTTCCGACCACTTGCCACGGGAGAACGAGAGCAGCAGGAAGCCGACCAGGGGGAACAGGAAAGTAAGGGGCAGCAGGTTCATCCGCGCATCTCGCTGGCAGCGTCGATATCGAGGGTATGGAAGCGGCGATACAGCTGGAGCAGGATCGCCAGGCCGATGCTGGCCTCGGCCGCAGCCAGGCTGAGCACCAGGATGAACATCACCTGGCCGTCGGGCTGGGCCCAGCGGCTACCGGCGACCACGAAGGCCAGCGCGGCGGCGTTCATCATCACTTCCAGGCTCATCAGTACGAACAGGATGTTGCGTCGTACCATCAGGCCCACCAGGCCGAAGCAGAACAGCACACCGGCGAGCGCCAGTCCGTGTTCGAGAGGAATTGTGTTCATGGTGTTAGTCCTTCGCTTCGTGGCGGCCGAGGTGGTAGGCGGCGACCAGTGCCGCCAGCAGCAGCATCGAGGCCAGTTCGACGACCAGCAGGTACGGGCCGAACAGGCTGATGCCCACGGCCTTGGCGTCCACGGTGGTGTGACCGATGCCGGCACCGCTCGGGGTGCGCGAGAGCATCCACAGCAGTTCGACCAGCAGTACTGCCGCGAGCGCGCCAGGACCGATCCAGACTTTGGGTGTGAGCCATTTGCGCTCCTGCTCGGCGATAGCCGGGCCGAGGTTGAGCATCATCACCACGAAGACGAACAGCACCATGATCGCGCCGGCGTAGACGATGATTTCCAGGGCGCCGGCGAACGGCGCGCCGAGGCTGAAGAAGGTCATCGAAATGGCCAGCAGCGAGATCACGAGGTAGAGCAGGGCATGCACCGGGTTACTGTTGGTGATGACCCGGAAGGTTGCCAGCACGGCGACGCCGGCGGCGAAGTAGAAAGCGAATTCCACGCGACGTCTCCTTACGGCAGCAGGCTCTTGACGTTGATCGGTTCGGCTTCGTTCTGCGCGGCGCCTTTCGGCTTGCCGGCGATGGCCATGCCGGCAACGCGGTAGAAGTTGTAGTCCGGGTTCTTGCCGGGGCCGGAGATCAGCAGGTCTTCCTTCTCGTAGACCAGGTCCTGGCGCTTGAACTCGCCCATTTCGAAATCCGGCGTCAGCTGAATCGCGGTGGTCGGGCAGGCTTCTTCGCACAGGCCGCAGAAGATGCAGCGGGAGAAGTTGATGCGGAAGAACTCGGGGTACCAGCGACCGTCGTCGGTCTCGGCCTTCTGCAGGGAGATGCAGCCGACCGGGCAGGCCACGGCGCACAGGTTGCACGCGACGCAGCGCTCCTCGCCGTCGGGATCGCGGGTGAGGACGATGCGGCCGCGGTAGCGCGGCGGCAGGTACACGGCTTCTTCCGGGTATTGCAGGGTGTCACGCTTGCGGAAGGCATGGCCGAAGATCATCACCAGGCTGCGAAGCTGGGTGTAGGTGCCATGCACGACTTCGAAAATGTATTTGATCATTGTCTTGCTCCTTACTGGGTCGCCAGCACGACAGCGCCGGTCACCAGCAGGTTGATCAGAGTCAGCGGGAGGCAGAACTTCCAGCTGAAGGCCATCACCTGGTCATAGCGCGGGCGCGGAATGGACGCGCGCAGCAGGATGAACATCATGATGAAGAAGCCGGTTTTCAGGGCGAACCAGATGAACGGGATCTGCGGCAGGATGCCGAAGGGCCCGTGCCAGCCGCCGAAGAACAGGGTCGCCAGCAGCGCGGACACCAGCACGATGCCGATGTACTCGCCGACGAAGAACATGCCCCATTTCATGCCGGCGTACTCGATGTGGTAACCGTCGGCCAGTTCCTGCTCGGCTTCGGGCTGGTCGAACGGGTGACGGTGAGTCACGGCGACGCCGGCGACGAAGAAGGTCATGAAACCGAAGAACTGCGGAATGATGAACCACATGTGCTCGGCCTGGTAATCGACGATGTCGCGCAGGCTGAACGAACCGACCTGGGCCACGATGCCCATCAGCGACAGGGCCAGGAACACCTCGTAGGAGATGGTCTGGGCCGAGGCGCGCAGGCTGCCGAGGAGGGCGAACTTGTTGTTGCTCGACCAGCCGGCGAACAGCACCGCGTAGACGGTCAGGCCGGCCATGGCGAAGAAGAACAGGATGCCGATGTTCAGGTCCGCCACACCCCAGGTCGGGGTGATCGGGATGACGACGAAGGCCACCAGCAGCGCACCCATGGCGATCATGGGGGCGAGGGTGAAGATCATCTTGTCGGCGAACGGCGGGGTCCAGTCTTCCTTGAAGAACATCTTCAGCATGTCGGCGCCGAGCTGGAAGGCACCGAAGGGGCCGACCCGGTTCGGACCGTAGCGGTCCTGCCAGAGGCCGAGCAGACGACGCTCGACCCAGCTGAGCAGCGCGCCGCAGACGACCACGGCGAGCAGGATGACGATGGCCTTGATGACTTCGATGATGATGTCGACGACGGCGGGTGTCAGCCAGCTCATGCTCATCAAACTCATTGCGCAGCCTCCTGCAGACCTTCAGCGACCGAGCCGATGACGCCGGCGGGAATGCCTTGCAGACCGATCGGCAGGGCGACCAGGCCGGCGCCGAGCTCTTCGCTTACACGCAGCGGCAGGCGCAGCTCCTGGCCCTTGACGGTCAGGCGGATGATCGCGCCTTCGTTGACGCCCAGACGGTCAGCCTCGGACTTGGCCAGGGTGACGTAGGTCTGCGGGATGCGCTCCTGCACCGGGGCGGCCTTGGCGGAATTCTCCTCGCTGCCGAACAGGTGATAGAAGGGCACCACCTTGAACTGGCTGGCGGCGGTGTGGAACGGCGCAGGAATCTCGCTGAACCACAGGGCCTCGCCCTTGGCCTCGATCAGGCGCACGCCCGGATCGCCGGCGCGCAGGTGGCCGCCGACTTCGTCCTGGAACTTGTTCCAGGCTTGCGGGGAGTTCCAGCCCGGGGACCAGGCGAACGGAATCTGCTGACGCGGCTCGGCGCTGCCGGAGTAGCCTTCCATGGAGAAGGCGAAGGCGGAGTCAATGTCCTGCGGCTGACGCGGCTCGCTGACGTTGATATTGGCGCGCATGGCGGTACGGCCGGAGTAGCGGTGCGGCTCGCGTGCCAGCTTCAGGCCCTTGATGCGGAACGCGGCGTTCGGCGCTGCTTCGCGGATGCCAGCCAGTTGCGGCTTGGCGACGACGACGGCGTCGATCACGTGGTCCAGCTGTGTCCAGTCGACGCGCTTGCCTTCGAGGGTGCTGTGCAGGGCGTGCAGCCAGCGCCAGCCTTCGCGGACCAGGTTGTCGGCGTTGTAGTAGGTCGGATCGTAGACCTGGAAGAAGCGCTGGGCGCGGCCTTCCTGGCTGACCAGGGTGCCATCGCCTTCGGCGAAGCTGGCGGCCGGCAGCAGGACGGTGGCCTTGGCGCTGGTGGCGGTCTGCTGGTGGTCGGCGACCACGACGATCTTGGCGGCGGCCAGGGCGGCGTCGACAACAGCGGCGTCGGCGCGGCGGTACAGGTCGTTCTCCAGGATCACCACGGCATCGGCGGCGCCAGAGGTCAGCTGCTCGAGGGCGGCTTCGACGGATTCACCACCGAAGAGGGCGAGGCCCAGGCTGTTGGCTTCCGGAACCACCAGGCTCAGGGAGCCGTTCTTCTCGCGGTTCTTCAGTGCGCTGGCGATGTTGGCGGCGGCTTCGATCAGGGCGTTGCTGCCCAGCGAGGTGCCGGAGATGACCAGCGGACGCTTGGCGGCCACCAGGGCATCGGCGATGCGCTGGGCCAGGGCGGCGGCTTCGGCATCGAGGCCGGCGACGGCCGGGGCGCTCGGGTCGATGGCGTGGGCCACGGCGAAGCCCAGGCGAGCCAGGTCTTCGGTAGCGGCGTGCACGCACTCGGCGGCAACGTCGTCCAGGCGGGTTTCATCCAGGCTGGCGATAAACAGCGGGTTCATCTCGTGCTGGGCGATGGTCTTCACCGCGGCGTCGAGCCACGGCTGGATCTTCATCGCGGCGGCCATGTCCTCGCCTTTGCCTTTCACCGACTGGCGCAGGGCCAGGGCGATACGGGCAGCGGTCTGGGTCAGGTCTTCGCCGAGCACGAATACCGCGTCGTGGTCTTCGATGTCACGGATGGTCGGAACCGGCAGCGGACCGTCCTGCATGACTTTCAGCACGAGCTGCAGGCGCTGCAGTTCGTCGGCGGAGATGCCGCTGTAGTAGTTCTGCGCGCCGACCAGTTCGGCCAGGGCGTAGTTGCTTTCCAGGCTGGCGCGCGGCGAACCGATACCGATGACCTTGCGGCCCTTGAGCAGGGCGGCGGTCTGGTCGAGGGCGCCGTCCAGCGAAAGCTTCTGCTTGCTCAGCACCAGCTGCGGCTGGCGTGGGCGGTCTTCGCGGTTGACGTAGCCGTAGCCGAAGCGGCCGCGGTCGCACAGGAAGTAGTGGTTCACCGAGCCGTTGTAGCGGTTCTCGATGCGACGGATTTCACCGTAACGCTCGCCGGGGCTGATGTTGCAGCCGCTGGAGCAGCCATGGCAGATGCTCGGGGCGAACTGCATGTCCCACTTGCGGTTGTAGCGCTCGGAGTGGGTCTTGTCGGTGAACACGCCGGTCGGGCAGACCTCGGTCAGGTTGCCGGAGAATTCGCTCTCCAGTACACCGTCCTCGATGCGGCCGAAGTAGACATTGTCGTGCGCGCCATAGACGCCCAGGTCGGTGCCGCCAGCGTAGTCCTTGTAGTAACGGACGCAGCGGTAGCAGGCGATGCAGCGGTTCATCTCGTGGGCGATGAACGGGCCGAGCTCCTGGTTCTGGTGGGTGCGCTTGGTGAAGCGGTACCGGCGCTGGTTGTGGCCGGTCATCACCGTCATGTCCTGCAGGTGGCAGTGACCGCCTTCCTCGCAGACCGGGCAGTCGTGCGGGTGGTTAGTCATCAGCCATTCGACGACGCTGGCGCGGAACTGCTTGGCCTCTTCGTCCTCGATGGAAATCCAGGTGTTGTCGGTGGCGGGAGTCATGCAGGACATGACGAGACGACCGCGTTTGTCGTTCTCGTCGGTGTACTGCTTGACCGCGCACTGGCGGCATGCGCCGACGCTTCCGAGCGCCGGGTGCCAGCAGAAGTAGGGGATGTCGAGACCGAGGGAGAGGCAGGCCTGCAACAGGTTGTCCGCTCCGTCGACTTCTAACGTCTTGCCGTCTACGTGGATCGTGGCCATGGGTCTAAGTCTTCGTTGGCCCGTTGTCAGCGGGCGTGGCTAATAGAAATCACGGTTTCATCGGGCCGGCGGCACGCCGCGGCACTGCAACGAAACAACGCTGGGCGCAGCGCCCGGCGATCAAAGCATCAAGCGCCGACGGTCTGCGGTGCTTGTACGGCCTGAGCCTGGCGGGAAATGCCCGCTTCGAACTCGGGACGGAAATACTTCAGTGCGCTGCCCAGCGGCTCGACGGCACCCGGTGCGTGGGCACAGAAGGTCTTGCCTGGGCCGAGGAAGTTGACGAGCTGCTCGAGGGTTTCCAGGTCGCCCTGGGCGCCTTCGCCTTTCTCCAGCGCGCGCAGGACCTTCACGCTCCACGGCAGACCGTCGCGGCATGGAGTGCACCAGCCGCACGATTCGCGGGCGAAGAACTCTTCCATGTTGCGCAGCAGGGAAACCATGTTGACGCTGTCGTCCACCGCCATGGCCAGGCCAGTACCCATACGGGTGCCGACCTTGGCGACGCCGCCGGCGTAGAACAGGGCGTCCAGGTGTTCCGGCAGTAGGAAGCCGGTACCGGCGCCGCCCGGCTGCCAGGCCTTGAGCTTGTAGCCGTCGCGCATGCCGCCGGCGTAGTCCTCGAACAGCTCGCGAGCCGGGAGGCCGAAGGGCAGTTCCCAGATGCCGGGGTTCTTCACCTTGCCGGAGAAGCCCATGAGCTTGGTGCCCATGTCTTCGCTGCCCGGACGGGCGAGGCCCTTGTACCAGTCGACGCCGTGTTCGACGATCGCCGGCACGTTGCACAGGGTCTCGACGTTGTTCACGCAGGTCGGCTTGCCCCAGACGCCGACGGCGGCGGGGAAGGGCGGCTTGGAGCGCGGGTTGGCACGGCGGCCTTCCAGCGAGTTGATCAGCGCGGTCTCTTCGCCACAGATGTAGCGGCCGGCGCCGGTGTGGACGAACAGCTCGAAATCGAAGCCGCTGCCGAGGATGTTCTTGCCCAAGAGGCCTGCGGCCTTGGCTTCCTCGATGGCGCGGTTCAGGTTGCGGGCGGCGTCGACGTACTCGCCGCGCAAGAAGATGTAGCCGCGGTAGGCCTTGAGGGCGCGCGCAGAGATCAGCATGCCTTCCACCAGCAGGTGCGGCAGCTGCTCCATGAGCATGCGGTCCTTCCAGGTGTTGGGCTCCATCTCGTCCGCATTGCAGAGCAGGTAGCGGATGTTGAGGGATTCGTCCTTGGGCATCAGGCCCCATTTAACGCCGGTGGGGAAGCCCGCACCGCCGCGGCCCTTGAGGCCGGAGTCCTTGACGGTCTGGACGATGTCGTCGGTGGCCATCTCGGCCAGCGCCTTGCGCGCGGCGGCATAGCCATTCTTCGACTGGTACTCCTCCAGCCAGACCGGGGCGCCATCGTCACGCAGGCGCCAGGTCAGCGGGTGGGTTTCGGCCGCGCGCGCGGTGCGGTTGGGCGTGCCGTAGGAGGTGAGGCGACTCATGCGTAGGCCTCCAGCAGTTTGGCGACGCCGTCGGGACGCAGGTCGCCGAAGGTGTCGTCATCGATCATCATCGCCGGGGCCTTGTCGCAGTTGCCCAGGCAGCACACCGGCAGCAGGGTGAAGCGGCCGTCGGCGGTGGTCTGGCCGAGGCCGATGCCCAGCTGCTTCTGGATCTCGCCGACCACGGACTCGTGGCCGCCGATGTAGCAGACCATGCTGTCGCAGACGCGGATGATGTGGCGGCCGACCGGCTGGCGGAAGATCTGGCTATAGAAGGTAGCCACGCCTTCGACGTCGCTGTCCGGGATGCCGAGGATGTCGGCGATCGCCGGGATGGCGCCGTCCGGCACCCAGCCGCGCTGCTTCTGGACGATCTTCAGGGCTTCGATGGACGCCGCACGGGAGTCCTCGTAGTGATGCATTTCGTGCTCGATGGCCGAGCGCTCGGTTTCGCTGAGTTCGAAACGATCAGTCTGGATAAGGGTACTCATGATCAGCGGTCCACGTCGGCCATAACGAAGTCGATACTGCCCAGATAGGCGATCAGGTCAGCGATCATGCTGCCGTTGATCACCGACGGAATCTGCTGCAGGTGCGGGAAGCTGGGCGTCCGGATGCGGGTCCGGTAGCTCATGGTGCTGCCATCGCTCGTCAGGTAGTAGCTGTTGATACCCTTGGTCGCTTCCACCATCTGGAAGGCTTCGTTGGCCGGCATGACCGGGCCCCAGGAAACCTGCAGGAAGTGGGTGATCAGGGTTTCGATGTGCTGCAGCGTGCGCTCTTTGGGCGGCGGCGTGGTCAGCGGGTGGTCGGCCTTGTACGGGCCTTCGGGCATGTTCTTCAGGCACTGCTCGATGATGCGCAGGCTCTGGCGCATTTCACCCATCTTGACCATGCAGCGGTCGTAGGCGTCGCCGTTGGCCGCCAGCGGCACTTCGAACTCGAAGTTCTCGTACCCGGAGTAGGGGCGGGCTTTACGCAGGTCGAAATCACAGCCGGTGGCGCGCAGGCCGGCACCGGTGGTACCCCACTCCAGCGCTTCCTTGGTGTTGTACTGGGCAACGCCGATGGTACGGCCACGCAGGATGCTGTTTTTCAGGGCAGCGGTTTCGTACTCGTCCAGGCGCTTGGGCATCCAGTCGAGGAACTCGCGGACCAGCTTGTCCCAGCCACGCGGCAGGTCGTGGGCGACGCCGCCGATGCGGTACCAGGCCGGGTGCAGGCGGAAGCCGGTGATGGCCTCGACGACCTTGTAGGCGCGCTGGCGGTCGGTGAAGGTGAAGAACACCGGAGTCATCGCGCCCACGTCCTGGATGTAGGTACCCAGGTAGAGGAGGTGGTTCAGGATGCGGAAGAACTCCGACATCATGATGCGGATGACGTCGACGCGCTGCGGCACCTTGATGCCGGCGAGCTTCTCGACCGAGAGCACGTACGGCAGGTTGTTCATCACGCCGCCGAGGTAGTCGATACGGTCGGTGTACGGAATGAAGCTGTGCCAGGACTGACGCTCGGCCATCTTCTCGGCGCCACGGTGGTGGTAGCCGATCTCCGGAACGCAATCGAGGATCTCTTCACCGTCCAGCTGCAGGATGATGCGGAACGCACCGTGGGCGGACGGGTGGTTCGGGCCGAGGTTGAGGAACATGAAGTCCTCGTTCTCGCCGTGGCGCTTCATGCCCCAGTCTTCGGGCTTGAAGCGCAGGGCTTCCTGCTCGAGGTCCTGTTTGGCGGCGGACAGCGCGTAGGGATCGAATTCGGTGGCGCGCGCCGGGTAGTCCTTGCGCAGCGGGTGACCTTCCCAGGTCGGCGGCATCAGCATGCGGGTCAGGTGCGGGTGACCATTGAAGGTGATCCCGTACATGTCCCAGACCTCACGCTCGTACCAGTTGGCGTTCGGCCAGATACGGGTGGCGGTGGGCACGTTGAGGTCGCCTTCGGAGAGGGCCACCTTGATCATCACGTCACTGTTACGCTCGAGCGACATCAGGTGGTAGAACACGCTGAAATCGGCGCCCGGCAGGCCGCGACGGTGGGTGCGCAGGCGCTCGTCCACGCCGTGCAGGTCATAGAGCATGACGTACGGCTTGGGCACATTGCGCAGGAAGGTCAGGACGTCGATCAGGCGCTCACGGGCGACCCAGAGCACCGGCATGCCGGTGCGGGTGGCCTGGACGGTGAAGGTCTCGGCGCCAAAGCGGGAATTCAGTTCGACGACGATGTCTTGGTCGTCTGCCTTGTAAGGCGGGATGTACAGAGCGGAGTCTGCATTCATAGTCTTTAAGTCACTCGGTCAACGGTGGAGTGAAAACGGGCCTCTCGTGGAGGGCCGGATCACACTTCGTCGGGGCTGCGCAGGTTGGTGACCGCAATGCGCTGTTCGCGCTTGAGATCCTTCTGGGCAGGCATGTCGGCGCGATAGACGCCTTGATCGCCTACAACCCAGGACAACGGACGACGCTCCTGGCCGATGGATTCCTGCAGCAGCATCAAACCTTGCAGGAACGCCTCCGGACGGGGCGGGCAGCCGGGGATGTACACGTCCACGGGGAGGAACTTGTCGACCCCCTGAACGACCGAGTAGATGTCGTACATGCCGCCGGAATTGGCGCACGACCCCATCGAGATCACCCACTTGGGTTCCAGCATCTGCTCGTACAAGCGCTGGATGACCGGGGCCATCTTGATGAAGCAGGTGCCGGCGATGACCATGAAGTCAGCCTGGCGCGGCGATGCACGGATCACTTCGGCGCCGAAACGGGCAATGTCGTGCGGCGCGGTGAACGCCGTGGTCATCTCCACGTAGCAGCAGGACAGCCCGAAGTTGTACGGCCACAGGGAGTTCTTGCGACCCCAGTTCACCGCACCGTTGAGAACATCCTCGAGCTTGCCCATGAAGATGTTCTTGTGGACCTGCCCTTCGATGAGCGGGTCTTCTACCGTTTCGCGTTCGCCGATCGGGTACTGATCATTGGGCGCATCCGGATCGATCCGGGTAAGTTTGTATTGCATCGCCAAAGCCTCATTGTTTTAGCTTCGCCTGCCGTGCGCGACGTGCCGCCGGCGCCCAATCGAGCGCGCCGATACGCCACAGGTAGACAAGACCTGCCAACAGAATTGCTATGAAAATGGTTGCCTCGATCAGACCGGCCCAGCCGCTTTCACGGACGGACACTGACCAGGCGAAAAGGAAGAGGGCTTCGACGTCGAAGATCACGAAGAGCATCGCGACCAGATAGAATTTTGCCGACAGACGCAGGCGTGCGCTGCCAGTAGGAACGATCCCGGATTCGAACGGTTCGTTCTTGCTGCGACCAAATGCCTTACTGCCAAGCAGGCTGGAAACCCCTAGCATGAAGGCGAGCAGGCCCAGCACTCCTAAAAGGAAGGCGGCGAGTCCCCAGTGTTGAGCTGCAAGTTCAGCTGGATTGGGCATGCCGATACTCCTTCCTACAAAAAACGATTGTCTTGGGTTTCGGGCGCAAGGCCCGACTACTGCGAACCCGACAACTCAAGGATAGCGAGCTAAGGGTTCAGGTCATCTTTCCAATTTTATGCCCAAAGCCTTCAGCAAGTAAATTTTTCCAACACAAACAGATGCTTCTAATTCGGGCAAAAGCCTTTTGCATTTCCCGTAGCGCCCTGTTTGCGCGGCTCTAGCCGCTTAGTGTGGCGGCACTTCGGCTTTGGTCGAATGGTACTTTCGAGGTATTTCGGCGCAATAAATCGTTAATCAACGAATGATAAGTATTATCATTTGCAGTGTCGTATATCCGTAACTTTACTACATATAAGCGGCGAGTCTTTTATTTCGCTCATTTGCTGTCGAAGCATATCCGCGACAGTTTTCTTGGGTTCCCCTCGTTCCGGGTGGTTCAGTTTCCTTTCTGAATCCACGCCCAGTGCATCTCGCAGCGCACCGGCTCGGCGCCGGAGTCGTCCAGCAGAGTCACCTGGATGAGCATTTCTCCCTTGTCTTGCTCCAGCATTGCGTGGCGCTGCTCCGGCGTCAGCGTGGCGATGGCGCGCAGGCTGCCGCGGGCCCGGCGCAGGTAATCGACTTTGAGGCATTTGATCAGTGGCAGCTTGGTGTCAGGCAGGTTCATGCCGACCATGCAGCCGCTGGCTGATTCGGCGAGCAGGGCCATGGCGGCGGCGTGCACGCCGCCGATGTGATTGCGGGCGCGGCGATGGTTGGCCAGGCTCATCCGCACTTCGTCGCTGGAGAGCTTCTGGATGCGTACGCCTGCGGTGCCGGCAAAGCGTACCTGGGAGCAGAACAGGCGACTGAGCATTGGCTCGTGAAGGCGGCGCGGCAGGCGCTGGATGAAGTGGGCGGCGAGAGCGAGGCGGTTGCGCTTGCGCATGGGCTTTTCCTTCCTTATAGAGGAAGTCCGAGGCTGGCATGCCATTGCGGTTCTGCCCTTGGCGGGCGAGGAGGGGCTGGCCGGCGGTTCGGCCAAGTGAAAAAGCAAAACCCCGGCCTGGGCCGGGGTTTTGCGGTGCCTCCCGGCCCCGAGGGGCCGGTCGAGCCGGTTCCCTATTAGTGGAACTGGTTCATGGTGTTGTCTTTACCGGAGGCTTTCAGAGCGGCTTCGCCAGCGAAGTACTCTTTGTGGTTGTCGCCGATGTCCGAGCCAGCCATGTTCTGGTGCTTGACGCAGGCGATACCCTGACGCAGTTCCTGACGCTGAACGCCTTTCACGTAGGCCAGCATGCCCTGGTCGGCGAAGTAGCCTTTGGCCAGGTTGTCGGTCGACAGAGCGGCGGTGTGGTAGGTCGGCAGGGTGATCAGGTGGTGGAAGATGCCGGCGTGAGCGGAACCATCGCGCTGGAAGGTACGGATCTTCTCGTCAGCAACCTGGGCCAGTTCGGTCTCGTCGTACTCGACGCTCATCAGCTTGGCGCGGTCGTAGGCGGAAACGTCTTTGCCTTCGGCAACAAACGCATCGAACACCTGCTGACGGAAGTTCAGGGTCCAGTTGAACGACGGGCTGTTGTTGTACACCAGCTTGGCGTTCGGGATGACCTGACGGATGCGGTCAACCATGCCTTTGATCTGGCCAACGTGCGGCTTCTCGGTTTCGATCCACAGCAGGTCGGCGCCGTTCTGCAGCGAGGTGATGCAGTCCAGGACGCAACGGTCTTCGCCGGTGCCCTTGCGGAACTGGAAGAGGTTGGAAGCCAGGCGCTTCGGACGCAGCAGCTTGCCGCCGCGGTTGATCACCACGTCGCCGTTCTGCAGTTCGGCAGCGGAAACTTCTTCGCAATCCAGGAAGGAGTTGTACTGGTCGCCCAGGTCGCCCGGCTCTTTGGTCACGGCGATCTGCTTGGTCAGGCCGGCGCCCAGGGAGTCGGTACGGGCAACGATCACGCCGTCGTCAACACCCAGTTCGAGGAACGCGTAGCGAACGGCGTTGATCTTGGCGAGGAAATCTTCGTGCGGAACGGTCACTTTGCCGTCCTGGTGGCCGCACTGCTTCTCGTCGGAAACCTGGTTCTCGATCTGGATGCAGCAGGCACCGGCTTCGATCATTTTCTTGGCCAGCAGGTAGGTGGCTTCCGGGTTACCGAAGCCAGCGTCGATGTCGGCGATGATCGGTACTACGTGGGTTTCGTAGCCGTCGATCTGGGCCTGGATTTCGTCTTGCTTGGCTTTGTCGCCGGCGGCGCGAGCGCTGTCCAGGGCAGTGAAGAGCAGGTCCAGTTCGCGGGCGTCAGCCTGGCGCAGGAAGGTGTAGAGCTCTTCGATCAGGCCGGAAACGGCGGTTTTTTCGTGCATGGACTGGTCGGGCAGCGGGCCGAAGTCGGAACGCAGCGCGGCAACCATCCAGCCGGACAGGTAGAGGTAGCGCTTGTTGGTGGTCTTCAGGTGCTTCTTGATCGAGATCAGCTTCTGCTGACCGATGAAGCCGTGCCAGCAGCCCAGGGACTGGGTGTAGACGGAGGTGTCGGCGTCATACTCGGCCATGTCCTTGCGCATGATGGCCGCAGTGTACTTGGCGATGTCCAGACCAGTCTTGAAGCGGTTCTGAGCGCGCATACGGGCAACCGACTCGGGGTTGATAGCGCTCCAGCTGTTACCGGTTTTCTCTTTCAGAGCGGCAACGGCTTTGATGTCGTTTTGATATGCGGACATGGTCAATCCTTCAAAGTATGTGTTTGGTTGAGCACCGACTTACCCACTCAAAACCTGTATCGAAACGGAATTGGCTGCGGGTTGCTCGCCGCGGGATGGCGAAGGGGCGACCGAAAGAAGGAATGACGCTGGAGGAGTGGGGTGGCGCGGCGTACAGACTGATGACTGCAGCGGTACATCCAGAATCGCTTGCCGGCTCGTGGCAGCCGTTGGGCGATGGTGGACGGCTGAATCCGTCACTTCGTGCTGTTGCTTAGGCTTGCTTCCCCGTCCCTCAGGACAACCTCTTGCCAGTCGCAACCTCGTCGATCCGCCTTGTGGGCTTAACAACACGGACCTGCATGGCGGGTGGGCCACTGGCTTGGTCCGAAGGGCTTTGAGGCCCTCTGGTTAGCGGGAGCGAGGCCATCATGCCCTTTCAAACGAGCGTTCGTCAAACGTTTTGTAGTGTTTTTTTGGGACTACTACACGAAGGTCTAAGGAGGACCGACGAGTCACCTGGGGAAGGGTTAGTCGAGCACTTCGACCTTCACCCGCAGGCTGCTGTCGTTGCGCCCCTGGGTGCTGTAGTGGCGGGCGAAACCACTCTGCGTGCTCTGGTTGCTCTCGCTGACGCCACCTACCTCGATCCATTGGCCGACCGGACCGCTGATGCGGGTTTCGGTCGAACTGGTATTCATCGAGCCCTGGTAGCTGTTGTCGAAGCGGTCGTTGCGCGTGCTCAGGGTGATGTGCACGAGGTTGCCGGTGAGGCTGGCGGTCACATACATGCCCTGGTTGGCATCGCGGTATTCGGTTTGGCTGTAGACCTGGCCATAAGGGCCGATGCCGGCATTGGTGACCGGCTGGCTCTGGCCGACCTGGATCAGGGCTGGTGAGCCTTCGGTGGCGCGCACCTGCTGGGTGCCGCCGCCGCGACTGTTGGTGGAGCGATTGATGATGCGCACCTGGTCGCGTCCGTTCACCTCGCCACGGCCGGACTGGATCTCGACATTGCCGGCGCTCACCGAGCCGTTCACCGAATAGCCGCTTTGGCTGCCCTGGCTGCCGTCGAGGGTGTCGACACTGATCAGCAACTGGTGAGGGCGTGTGTCCAGTTGATTGAGTACCTGCTGCAGTTCGCGGATCTTCGCCTGTTCGGCGTTGACGACCAGCTGGTTGCCGTAGGCGGTCACCCGACCTTCGTTGCCCAGAACCTGCTGCGCCACTGGCAGTACTTCGTCGGCGGTGCGGTAGTTCAGCGGAATGACCTCGGTGCGCGGCTCCGCGAGGGCTGCGAGGCTGACGGCGCAGGCGACGAGCAAGGCGAGAGGGTGTCGGATCAAATCAGGAAACTCCGCAGGTTCGGATCGAGGACGCTGGTGTTCCAGGTCTGTTCGAATTGCGCTTGCAGTTGGCGCACCCGGCCAGCGTCGTTGTAGTGGGCGTAGCCGGCGTACTCGTTCGGCTCAGGGCGCACGAGTAGACCGCAATCATCGGCGAGGAGGAAGGCGTGCTCTTCGCTGGGGTAGTCCGGGTTGATCCGGCGGATCTGGCAATAACTGGACAGGCGCCGGCTGAGATTGAGCAGGCGATGGCCTTCCTTCACGGCGCGCGTGCTGTCGCGGACCAGGATCATCAGGCGATTGCGTGGATTGCCCAGCAGTAGCTGGGTGCAGGCTTCCTGGATGCTGCTGTGGTGGTACAGCCAGGGTTCCAGGTCTGGGGTGTAGAGATGGAGCGTGCGTCGCGCTTGCTGCATCAGCGCGAGGGCGTGGGCGCGGGCGGTATCGGGCTTGTTGAAGCGCTGGAGCTGATCGCCTTCGCCCAGGCGGAAGGGCGCGGGTTCGAGCGCTTCCGGCGGCAGCGCCGCACTGGCCGGGTTATGGACGGCGAAACGTCCCGGTGACTGAAACTCGATATCCGGCAGTTCTGCCGGGAGGTCGTCTGGTTCCGGGACGTTGTCCATTTCGCTCCTTCAGTCGCTTTCGCGCACCATGTCCACGTGAGGCAGGCCGGCGTCGAGGAATTCGCCGCTGGCTACCTTGAAGCCTAGCCGCTCGTAGAAGGGGATGGCATAGACCTGGGCGGTCAGCAATTGGCGTTTCAGCCCCTGACGCTCGGCCTCCTCGATGGCGGCACGCATCAGCAGGTCGCCCACTTTCAGGCCGCGCCAATCCTTGAGGACGGAAACCCGGCCGATGTGCCCGTCCGGAAGGAGGCGGGCGGTGCCGATGGCGTAGTCGCCTTCGAAGGCCAGGAAGTGCACGGCTTCGACATCCTCGGCGTCCCATTCGAGTTCAGGCGGGACGGATTGCTCGGCAATGAACACCGCCTCGCGAATGCGCCGCAGATCGGCATTGTCCTTCTGCCAGTCCGCCACGCGAACCCTGATCTTGCTACTCATCGGCAAACTCCAGACTGCCCTGTTTGATCAGTTCTCCAACGAGCTTACGCCCATCCTCATCGGCCAGCCATTGGCCGAGATTCCCTTCGTGAAGCGATTCCGCCGAACACACCAGCTTGAGCAGCTCGCGCAGTTTTTCCGGCAGGACCACGGTCTGGCCGCTGGCGAACAGCAGTAGGCCAACGTCCACTTCGCTCCAGGCCATGCGGGCACTGGGGTTGCGGATCAGCACTGCGCCATCGGCGATTGCGCTGGCCAGTTCGTCTTCCTCGATTTCCTCACCGGCGACCAGTTCCGGGTAGCGCGGCTCGGTCATGAACTGGCCGAACCAGGTGAGCAGCAGGCGCTCGTCGCTCATGTGCTCCTGCAGCAGGTTCTTCAGGCGATCCAGCGCGTCGCGCTGGATCTTGTGCTGGTCTTCGTCGCCTTTCACCGCGCTCATGCCGGCGTCGCTGTAGCGCTCTTCGTCGGAGAGGAACTGGGCGAGGAAGTCGGTGAAGTGGGTCAGCACTTCGGCGGCGCTGGGGGCGCGGAAGCCGACCGAGTAGGTCATGCAGTCGTCTTCGGCGATGCCGTAGTGGGCGACGCGCGGCGGCAGGTAGAGCATGTCGCCCGGCTCCAGCACCCATTCGGCGCTCTCTTCGAATTCTGCGAGGATGCGCAGGTCGGCGTGGGGCAGTATCGGGCTGCTGGCGTCGCAGGTCTGGCCGATCTTCCAGCGGCGATGGCCGTGGCCTTGCAGGAGGAACACGTCGTAGTTGTCGAAGTGCGGGCCCACGCCGCCACCCGGTGCGGCGTAGCTGATCATCACGTCGTCGATGCGCCAGCTGGGCAGGAACTTGAAATGTTCCAGCAGTTCGGCGACTTCCGGGATGAACTGGTCGACGGCCTGTACCAGCAGCGTCCAGTCACGCTCGGGGAGGTCCTTGAACGCTTCTTCCTTGAACGGGCCGCGGCGCAGTTCCCAGGGGCTATCGCCATGTTCGACGACGATGCGCGACTCGATCATTTCTTCCAGGGCGAGGCCGGCCAGCTCATCGGGGTCCAGCGGGCTCTTGAAGTCCGGGATCGCCTGGCGCACCAGCAGCGGTTTCTTCTGCCAGTAATCGCGGAGGAATTCATCGGCGCTGATGCCGCCCAAAAGCTGAAGAGGAATAGCAGGATTCATGGTTAAGTCCTTGAAACAAAAACGCCCGGCACAGCCGGGCGTGCAAAGTCAGGGCGAATCTCAGATGCGCTTGGCCTGGGCGGCGGCGTTACCGATGTAGTTCGCAGGAGTCAGTTTCTTCAGCTCGGCCTTGGCTTCTGCCGGCATGTCGAGGCCTTCGATGAACACCTGCAGGGCTTCGGCGCTGATGCCTTTGCCGCGGGTCAGTTCCTTGAGCTTCTCGTAGGGGTTCTCGATGCCGTAGCGACGCATGACGGTCTGTACCGGCTCGGCCAGGACTTCCCAGCAGGCGTCCAGGTCGTCGGCGATGCGTGCGGCGTTCAGCTCCAGCTTGCCGATGCCTTTGAGGCTGGCTTCGTAGGCGATGACGCTGTGGGCGAAGCCGACGCCCAGGTTGCGCAGCACGGTGGAGTCGGTCAGGTCGCGCTGCCAGCGAGAGATCGGCAGCTTGCTGGCCAGGTGCTGGAGCAGTGCGTTGGCGATGCCCAGGTTGCCTTCGGAGTTTTCGAAGTCGATCGGGTTGACCTTGTGCGGCATGGTCGAGGAGCCGATCTCACCGGCGACGGTCTTCTGCTTGAAGTAGCCCAGGGAGATGTAGCCCCAGACGTCGCGGTCGAAGTCGATGAGGATGGTGTTGAAGCGCGCGACGGCGTCGAACAGCTCGGCGATGTAGTCGTGCGGCTCGATCTGGGTGGTGTAGGGGTTCCAGTTCAGGCCGAGGTCACCTTCGATGAACTCGCGGGCGTTGGCTTCCCAATCCACCTGCGGATAGGCCGACAGGTGGGCGTTGTAGTTGCCCACGGCGCCGTTGATCTTGCCCAGCAGCTCGACCGAGGCGACTTGCTTGATCTGGCGCTCCAGGCGGTAGACGACGTTGGCCAGTTCCTTGCCCAGAGTGGTCGGGGAGGCCGGCTGGCCGTGGGTGCGCGAGAGCATCGGCACGTCGGCGAACTTCACCGCGAGCTCGCGGATGGACTCGGCGATCTGACGCATCAGCGGCAGCAGCACGGTGTCACGGCCTTCGCGCAGCATCAGGGCGTGGGACAGGTTGTTGATGTCCTCGGAGGTGCAGGCGAAGTGGATGAACTCGCTGACCTTGGCCAGTTCCGGCAGCTTGGCGGCTTGTTCCTTGAGCAGGTATTCCACGGCTTTGACGTCGTGGTTGGTGGTGCGCTCGATGTCCTTGATGCGCTGTGCGTGCTCCAGCTGGAAGTCGTCGGCCAGTTGGTTCAGCAGGGCATTGGCTTCGGCGGAGAACGGCGCTACTTCAGGGATGCCGGCATGGGCGGCGAGACGCTGCAACCAGCGAACCTCCACCAGGACGCGGAAACGGATCAGGCCGTACTCGCTGAAGATCGGACGCAGGGCGCTGGTTTTGCTGCCATAACGGCCGTCAACGGGGGAAACCGCGGTAAGGGAGGAAAGCTGCATGGGGGGCGTTCTCGTAGCTGTCGGTCAACGAAAAGGGCGCACATCATACACGAATGGCGCGAACCGGTCGCCCTTGCGGCGACCGGAAGGGCATGCTTCAGCCGCGCAGCAGGGGGCGCAGCTCGTTGAGCATTTTCTTGCGGGCGAACAGCATCTGCCAGCGGTTGCCGCCGAGCTGTCGCCACAGGCGCGCGGAGCGGATGCCGGCCAGCAGCAGGGCGCGGATGCGCGCGGCGTTGGCATTGATTTGCAGGTGGCGCATGTCGCCATGGACCTGGATGCGCTGGCGGAAGGTGCTCAGGGTGTCCTGGTACAAGCCGGCGCAGGAGGCGATGACGTTCTCGTGGACCAGCCCGAAGTGCTGTACCTGCTGCTGGATCTGGTCCAGGCGGGTACCCATGATGTCGAGCATGTCGTCGCGTTTGTTCAGCTGGCGTTCCAGGCCGATCAGCGACAGGGCGTAGCGCAACGGTTCGCGCTGCAGGCTGTTCGGGTCGCGCTCCAGGGCGCTGACCAGGGCGCGGAAGCCCTCGCGCAGGTTTGCGGTGTCGCCGCCGTAGACGTCGAGGGTGGTCTTGGGGGCGCGCACCAGCAGGCTGCCAAGCATGCAGCTCAGCGGTGCCTCGGGGACCTGCCCGGTGCGGGCCAGGCGGTCTACCAGCGAGGCGGCTTCGAAAACGCCGGAAAGGGCAATGATCTGGTCGTGCAGATCGCTCATGTGCGGTCCTTAGCGAAAGCGGGTTCGGCGGATTCGATGACGCCGCCGCCGAGGCAGATTTCGCCGTCATAGAAGACCACGGACTGTCCGGGCGTAACGGCGCGCTGCGGCTCGTCAAAGATGGCGCGGTAGCCGTTGGCGGTGCGTTCCAGTACGCAGTCCTGGTCGGCCTGGCGGTAGCGCACCTTGGCGCGCAGCGTTCTGGGTTGCTCCAGGTCGATGGGGTTGACCCAGTAGATATGCGAGGCGTGCAGGGCGCGGGAGAACAGCCACGGGTGGTCGTTGCCCTGGCCGACGACCAGGACGTTGCGTGCCAGGTCTTTCTCCAGCACGTACCAGGGGCTGTCGTCGGCATTCTTCAGGCCGCCGATGCCCAGGCCCTGGCGCTGGCCAATGGTGTGGTACATCAGGCCGACATGCTTGCCGATGACCTGTCCATCGGTGGTCTCGATGTCGCCCGGCTGGGCCGGCAGATACTGCTTGAGGAAGTCGCTGAAGCGGCGCTCGCCGATGAAGCAGATGCCGGTGGAGTCCTTCTTCTTTGCGGTGGCCAGGCCGTATTTCTCGGCGATGGCGCGGACCTCGGGCTTCTCCAGTTCTCCGACCGGGAACAGGGTCTTGCCGATCTGCTCGCCGCCCACGGCGTGGAGGAAGTAGCTCTGGTCCTTGTTCGGGTCCAGGCCCTTGAGCAGCTCGCTGCGGCCATCGACGTCACGGCGGCGCACGTAGTGGCCGGTGGCGATCAGGTCGGCGCCCAGGGCGACGGCATAGTCGAGGAAGGCTTTGAACTTGATCTCACGGTTGCAGAGGATGTCCGGGTTCGGCGTGCGACCGGCCTTGTACTCCTCGAGGAAGTGCTCGAAGACGTTGTCCCAGTATTCCGCGGCAAAGTTGGCGGTATGCAGCGTGATGCCGATGCGGTCGCAGACGGCCTGGGCGTCGGCCAGGTCGGTCATCGCGGTGCAGTATTCGGTGCCGTCGTCCTCTTCCCAGTTCTTCATGAACAGACCTTCCACCTGGTAACCCTGCTCCTTGAGGAGGAGGGCGGAGACGGAGGAGTCCACGCCGCCGGACATGCCGACGATGACGCGGGTGTTCTGGGGAGTTTTCGCCGAATAAGACGGCGAAGAAGACGACAATTCAGGCATGGTGGCGCATCACGGGTGCAGGTAAAGGCGGGGATTCTACCAGAGCCGAGCGGCTCAGGCGCGGATCAGGCCCTGATCAGGCTCAGCGGGAAGTGCTCGCCTTCCAGGTAATCGTCGATGCAGCGCAGCACCAGATGGCTGCGCCAACGCTCGGGCTGGGCGGCCAGTTCATCTCGAGACATCCAGCGGGCGCCGAGGATGCCGTCGTCCAGCGCGCGCTCGGGGTGATGGCGCACGGGGCGGGCGGCGAAGCAGACGCGCTGGTAAGTGACGCCGTTGCTGGGGGCGGTATACAGGTAGATGCCGGTGACGGCGGTCAACTCCACGTCCCAGCCGGTTTCCTCCAGGGTCTCGCGCACAGCGGCCTCAATCAGGCTCTCATTGGCTTCCAGGTGGCCGGCGGGCTGGTTGAAGACCTGCTTTTTGTCAGCGGACATTTCCTCTACCAGCAGAAAGCGGCCCTGGTCTTCGACGATGGTGGCGACGGTGACGTGTGCTAGCCAGCGCATGGATACGGTCTCTCTACGGGATCAGTGCGAAAGGCGCGAGTTTAACGCTGCGAGGCGCAGAAAGCAGAACCCCCGGGAAGGCCCGGGGGTTCTGGTGTTGCGCGAAGTGGCTTACGCCAGTGCGTCGATCGCGGCGTTGAAGGTCGCGCTCGGGCGCATGACCTGGCTGGTCAGCTCCGGGCTGGAACGGTAGTAGCCGCCGATTTCCGCCGGCTTGCCCTGGACGCCGTTCAGTTCGGCGACGATGGCCGCTTCCTTCTCGGTCAGGGTCTTGGCCAGGGTGGCGAAGTGAGCTTTCAGCTCGGCGTCGTCGTTCTGCTCGGCCAGGGCCTGGGCCCAGTACATGGACAGGTAGAAGTGGCTGCCGCGGTTGTCGATCTCACCGATCTTGCGCGACGGCGACTTGTTGTTGTCCAGCAGTTTGCCGGTGGCGATGTCCAGGGTCTTGCCCAGTACCTTGGCCTTGGCGTTGTTGGTCTTGATGCCTTCTTCTTCGAAGGAGACGGCCAGAGCCAGGAACTCGCCCAGGGAATCCCAGCGCAGGTAGTTCTCTTCCACCAGCTGCTGTACATGTTTCGGAGCCGAGCCGCCGGCACCGGTTTCGTACATGCCGCCGCCCGCCATCAGCGGAACGATGGAGAGCATCTTGGCCGAGGTGCCCAGTTCCATGATCGGGAACAGGTCGGTCAGGTAGTCGCGCAGGACGTTGCCGGTCACCGAGATGGTGTCCAGGCCGCGCAGCTGACGCTCCATGCTGGTGCGGATGGCTTCGTTGTAACCCTTGATGCTGATGTCCAGGCCGGTCAGGTCGTGGTCCTTCAGGTACAGCTCGACCTTCTTGCGCAGCTCGTTGTCGTGGGCGCGTTCCGGGTCCAGCCAGAAGATGGCCGGGGTGTTGGAGGCGCGGGCACGGGTAACGGCCAGCTTGACCCAGTCGCGGATCGGGGCGTCCTTGGTCTGGCAGGCGCGCCAGATGTCGCCGGCCTGTACTTCGTGCTGCATCAGGACCTTGCCGTCGGCATCGACGACACGCATCACGCCGTCAGCTTCCAGTTCGAAGGTCTTGTCGTGGGAGCCGTATTCCTCGGCCTTCTGCGCCATCAGGCCGACGTTCGGCACGCTGCCCATGGTGGTCGGATCGAACGCACCGTTGGTTTTGCAGAAGTTGATCATTTCCTGGTAGATGCGGGCATAGGTGCTTTCCGGCATTACCGCTTTAGTGTCTTTCTGCTTGCCGTCCTTGCCCCACATCTGACCCGAGTTGCGGATCATGGCCGGCATGGAGGCGTCGACGATCACGTCGCTGGGGATGTGCAGGTTGGTGATGCCCTTGACCGAGTCGACCATCGCCATTTCCGGGCGGTGGCTGTACACCTCGTGGATGTCGTGCAGGATTTCTTCCTGCTGCGAGGCCGGCAGCGACTTGATCTTGTCGTAGACGCTGGAGATGCCGTTGTTCGGGTTCACACCCAGCTCTTCGAACAGCTGGCCGTATTTCTCGAACACGTCCTTGTAGTAGACGGTGACGGCGTGGCCGAAGACGATCGGGTGGGAGATCTTCATCATGGTGGCCTTGACGTGCAGGGACCACATGACGCCGGTTTCCTTGCAGTCCTGCAGGGTCTTCTCGAAGAAGGCGCGCAGTTTGCTGCAGCTCATGAACATGCTGTCGAGGACTTCGCCGTCCTGCATCTTCAGGGTCTTCTTGGTCTCGACCTTGCCGTCCTTGCCGACGAACTCGATGCGGACTTCACCGGCTTTCGGGATGGTGACCGACTGCTCGCTGGAGAAGAAGTCGCCGCCACGCATGTAGTCGGCGTGGGAGCGCGAAGCCATGCTCCACTTGCCCATGCTGTGCGGGTGCTTGCGAGCGTAGGCCTTCACGGCGGCCGGGGCGCGGCGGTCGGAGTTGCCTTCACGCAGGACCGGGTTCACGGCGCTGCCCAGGACTTTGGCGTAACGGGCGCGGGTGTCTTTTTCTTCGTCGGTCTGCGGGTCTTCCGGGAAGTCCGGAATGGTGTAGCCCAGCTTCTGCAGCTCGGCGATGGCGCCCTTGAGCTGCGGTACCGAAGCGGAGATGTTCGGCAGCTTGATGATGTTGGCTTTGGAGTCGGTGGCCAGTTGGGCCAGGTAGGCCAGATCGTCTTCGATGGCCTTGTCGCCGAGCTTGTCAGCGAAGGAGGCCAGGATACGGCCCGAAAGAGAGATGTCGCGGGTCTCGACGTCGATGCCGGCGGAAGCGGCAAAGGCTTTTACGATAGGAAGAAGCGAATAGGTGGCAAGGGCGGGTGCTTCGTCGGTGAAGGTGTAGGTGATCTTCGAGCGGATGGACATCTCGTTCTAACTCTCTTCTTTGCTGGGCGCGCACAGAGTCTCGAATCGCGTTGGTACACGCTTGCGTTCAACGAAGTGGTTGACCGACCTTCGAGATTTGCCGCGGGGATATTGGGGCGCCAGTAGAGCGTTGTACGGCGGGATCCTGGTGGGGACGTGCGCCGCTGCGAGGAGAGAGTCTGGTCCCAGACTGCTCGGACCTCGATGACCATTAAGTCATGACGGCCAGTATACCACCCTAAAGGCAGGGTGAAGCGTGTCCCTTTTTTAGACTAAGGAATGATGTAGTTCGATTACCGACTTGTGAGCTACCCTCAGTGGCTGCAAGAGGTTTCAACCAAAAAGCGGAGTTCAGCATGGGATACCAAAAGATCCAGGTGCCGGCCGGTGACAAAATCACCGTCAACGCCGATATGTCCTTGAATGTACCGAAGAACCCGATCATCCCCTTCATCGAGGGTGATGGCATTGGTGTCGATATCAGCCCGGTCATGATCAAGGTCGTCGACGCTGCCGTCGAGAAAGCCTACAAAGGCGACCGCAAGATCGCGTGGATGGAAGTCTACGCTGGCGAGAAGGCCACCCAGGTCTATGACCAGGACACCTGGCTGCCCCAGGAGACCCTGGATGCCGTTCGCGATTACGTCGTGTCCATCAAGGGTCCGCTGACCACGCCGGTGGGCGGTGGCATCCGCTCCTTGAACGTGGCCTTGCGCCAGCAGCTCGACCTGTATGTCTGCCTGCGCCCCGTGCGCTGGTTCGAAGGTGTTCCCAGTCCGGTGAAGAAGCCCGGCGACGTGGACATGGTGATCTTCCGCGAGAACTCCGAAGACATCTATGCCGGCGTCGAATGGAAGGCCGGCAGCCCTGAGGCCCAGAAGGTCATCAAGTTCCTCACCGAGGAAATGGGCGTCAAGAAGATCCGTTTCACCAATGACTGTGGCATCGGCATCAAGCCGGTTTCCCAGGAAGGCACCAAGCGCCTGGTACGCAAGGCCCTGCAGTATGCCGTGGACAATGATCGCAGCTCCGTGACCATCGTCCATAAAGGCAACATCATGAAATTCACCGAGGGTGCGTTCAAGGACTGGGGCTACGAAGTGGCCCGCGACGAGTTCGGCGCCCAGCTGCTCGACGGCGGCCCGTGGATGCAGTTCAAGAACCCCGCTACCGGCAAGAACATCGTGGTGAAGGACGTGATCGCCGACGCCATGCTGCAGCAGATTCTGCTGCGTCCGGCCGAGTACGACGTGATCGCCACTCTCAACCTGAACGGCGACTACCTGTCCGATGCCCTGGCGGCGGAAGTGGGTGGTATCGGCATTGCGCCGGGCGCCAACCTGTCGGATTCGGTGGCCATGTTCGAGGCGACCCACGGGACCGCGCCGAAATATGCGGGCCTGGACAAGGTCAACCCGGGCTCGGTCATCCTCTCTGCGGAGATGATGCTGCGCCACATGGGCTGGCCGGAAGCGGCGGACCTGATCATTGACGGCGTGAACGGCGCCATCGCCGCCAAGACCGTGACCTATGACTTCGAGCGTCTGATGGACGGCGCCAAGCTGCTGTCCTGCTCCGAGTTCGGCGACGCGATCATCGCCAAGATGTAACCGGGTGATGCGCCCATGAAAAAGGCCGGCTTGCTGCCGGCCTTTTTCGTTTCGTCTGATCCATGACGAATCAGGCTTCCGCCGTGAGGTTCTGCACCTCGCTGCTCGGAGCAGTCTGTGTGGACGGGGTCGATGCATTGGCGTTGACGGGTTGGATGTTCACCGCGTGCAACCCCTTCGGACCTTGCAGGATCTCGAAACTGACGGGTTGGCCGGCCTTGAGTGTCTTGTAGCCATCCATCTGGATTGCCGAGTAGTGAGCAAACAGGTCCTCATCTCGGCCGTCAGCCAGGATGAAACCGTAGCCCTTGGCGTTGTTGAACCACTTGACCTTACCGCTAAGCATGCTGATATCCCTCTGCAAAGGACTCCATTGCTGGAGTATCATCCACTACTATTCCGCTACAGCCTTTTGTAAAGACCGGCGTCCGGAACTCCTGATACCCTCCGGGGGGTATCCTTTGGTTGTAACACCCTTTTGCCGTTAGTCAAGGCGGCGTCGTCTGGGCCTGAGAGCCGTTTCAAACTCCGGTCGGCCCACTCATTCACCCACTCGCAAAGCTTTTATTCCAGCATGCATGCAAGTAGCCAGATTCGACTAACATTCAATCAGGACCGCCCGGATCCATTGGAAGACGATGGGACGGGGCTGGCGGTTGAGGAATCCAAACCGGCCCTGAAGCCCCCGTCCATGTATCGGGTCATCATGTTCAACGATGACTACACCCCGATGGATTTCGTGGTTGAGGTGCTGGAGCTGTACTTCAACATGAACCGAGAGCAGGCAACCAAGGTCATGTTGACTGTGCATACCCAAGGCAAGGCGAACTGCGGGTCCTTTACCCGCGATGTCGCGGAAACCAAAGCCATGCAGGTCAATCAATATGCGAGGGAGAGCCAACATCCACTGTTGTGCGAAATTGAGATAGAAGGTTGATGCGGATGTTTGGGAGCGAGGTGAAGTCATGTTGAATCGAGAGCTCGAAGTCACCCTCAATCTCGCCTTCAAGGAGGCGCGGGCGAAGCGGCATGAGTTCATGACCGTTGAGCACTTGCTGTTGGCGCTTCTTGATAATGAAGCCGCCGCGACGGTCCTGAGGGCGTGCGGTGCGAACCTGGACAAGCTGCGGCGCGATCTGCAGGAGTTCATCGACTCGACCACGCCGCTGATTCCCCAGCACGACGAAGACCGCGAGACCCAGCCGACCCTGGGCTTCCAGCGTGTTCTGCAGCGTGCGGTATTCCACGTGCAGAGTTCCGGCAAGCGCGAAGTCACCGGCGCCAATGTTCTGGTCGCGATCTTCAGCGAGCAGGAAAGCCAGGCGGTGTTCCTGCTCAAGCAGCAGAGCGTCGCGCGGATCGACGTGGTCAACTACATCGCCCATGGCATCTCCAAGGTGCCGGGCCATGCCGAGCATCAGGACAGCGAGCAGGACATGCAGGACGAGGAGGGCGGCGAGTCCTCCACTTCCAGCCATCCGCTGGATGCCTATGCCAGCAACCTGAACGACCTGGCGCGCCAGGGGCGTATCGACCCGCTGGTCGGTCGTGAGTCGGAGGTCGAGCGCGTGGCGCAGATCCTGGCTCGTCGCCGCAAGAACAACCCGCTGCTGGTGGGCGAGGCCGGGGTCGGCAAGACCGCCATTGCCGAAGGCCTGGCCAAGCGCATTGTCGACGGCCAGGTGCCGGACCTGCTGTCCGACAGCGTTGTCTACTCCCTGGACCTGGGCGCGCTGCTGGCGGGCACCAAATACCGCGGCGACTTCGAGAAACGCTTCAAGGCGCTGCTCAACGAGCTGCGCAAGCGTCCACATGCGGTGCTGTTCATCGACGAAATCCACACCATCATCGGCGCCGGTGCGGCATCGGGTGGCGTGATGGATGCGTCCAACCTGCTCAAGCCGCTGCTGTCGTCCGGCGAGATCCGCTGTATCGGCTCCACGACCTTCCAGGAGTTCCGTGGCATCTTCGAGAAGGATCGTGCGCTGGCCCGTCGCTTCCAGAAGGTCGACGTCACCGAACCGTCCGTCGAGGATACCTTCGGCATCCTGAAAGGCCTGAAGCCGCGCTTCGAGCAGCACCACCACATCGAGTACAGCGATGAAGCGCTGCGTGCCGCCGCCGAGCTGGCCGCCCGCTATATCAATGACCGGCACATGCCGGACAAGGCCATCGACGTGATCGACGAGGCGGGTGCCTATCAGCGCCTGCAGCCGGAAGAGAAGCGCGTGAAGCGCATCGAAGTGCCTCAGGTCGAGGATATCGTCGCGAAAATTGCGCGGATTCCGCCGAAGCACGTCTCCAGCTCGGATAAAGAGCTGCTGCGCAACCTCGAACGCGACCTGAAGCTGACCGTATTCGGCCAGGCGGCGGCGATCGAATCGCTGTCCACCGCCATCAAGCTGTCACGTGCCGGTCTCAAGTCGCCGGACAAACCGGTCGGTTCCTTCCTGTTCTCCGGTCCGACCGGGGTGGGCAAGACCGAGGTGGCTCGCCAGCTGGCCAAGGCGCTGGGCGTCGAGCTCGTGCGCTTCGACATGTCCGAGTACATGGAGCGGCATACCGTGTCCCGTCTGATCGGCGCGCCTCCGGGCTACGTCGGTTTCGATCAGGGCGGCCTGCTGACCGAAGCGATCACCAAGACGCCGCACTGCGTGCTGCTGCTGGACGAGATCGAGAAGGCGCACCCGGAAGTCTTCAACCTGCTGCTGCAGGTGATGGATCACGGCACCCTGACCGACAACAACGGACGCAAGGCGGACTTCCGCAACGTCATCCTGATCATGACCACCAACGCTGGTGCGGAAACCGCGGCGCGGGCCTCCATTGGCTTCACGCAGCAGGATCACACCAGTGACGCGATGGAAGTGATCAAGAAGAGCTTTACGCCGGAGTTCCGCAACCGCCTGGATACCATCATCCAGTTCGGTCGGCTCAGTCACGAGACCATCAAGAGCATCGTCGACAAGTTCCTCACCGAGCTGCAGGCGCAGTTGGAGGACAAGCACGTGCAGATCGAAGTCAGCGATACGGCGCGAGGCTGGTTGGCGGACAAGGGCTACGATCCGCAGATGGGGGCTCGTCCGATGGCTCGGCTCATCCAGGACAAGATCAAGCGGCCGTTGGCCGAGGAGATCCTGTTCGGCGAGCTTGCCGAGCACGGTGGTGTGGCCCATGTGGATCTGAAGGATGGCGAACTGGCCTTCGAGTTCGAGGTGATCGCCGCAGAACCCGCCTGACCCGCATCAGGCGCAAACAAAAACGCCCGGCTATGCCGGGCGTTTTTCCAGGTGCCGGTTTCGTTACCGGCCCTACCGTCTGTCAGCGAGCGCGGTAGGTGATACGACCCTTGGACAGGTCGTAGGGCGTCAGTTCTACGCGAACTTTGTCGCCGGTCAGGATGCGGATGTAATTCTTGCGCATCTTCCCGGAGATGTGCGCGGTAACGACGTGCCCGTTTTCCAACTCCACGCGGAACATGGTGTTGGGCAGGGTGTCGACGACAGTGCCTTCCATTTCGAAGCTGTCTTCTTTCGACATGCAGTAGAACCCTCGGTATCTATGATTGCCTGAATGTTTCAGGCCATTAAAAAAGGCACATAGTGTGCCTTAAATTGCCCCACAACGCCAATGGGTGTTTTCGGCTCAGTTCAGGGCCACCCAGCGCTGGTTCACGAACAGCTCGATTGGCCGGTACTGGGTTTTGTAGTTCATCTTGCGGCAATTCTTGATCCAGTAGCCGAGATAGACCGCATGCAGGCTCAGTCGCTCGGTCTCGCCGATCTGCCATAGGATAGCGTAGCGGCCCAGGCTGCGGCGCTCTTCGTCCGGATCATAAAAGGTGTAGACCGCGGAGAGGCCGTTGGGCAGCACATCCGTCACCGCTACGGCGAGCAGGCGGCCCTGCAGGCGAAACTCGAAGAAGCAGCTGAACGGCAGGTCGCGTACCAGGAAGGTGGCGAACTGGTCGCGGCTGGGCGGGTACATGTCGCCATCGGCATGGCGCTGCTCGATGTAGCGCATGTACAGCGCGTAGTACTCCTCGGTGAAGGCGGGGCGCTTGCGGATCACTTCCAGGTCGGTATTGCGCTTGATGATGCGTTTCTGCTGGCGGCTCGGCTGGAAGCCGGCGGCCGGGATGCGCGCCGGGATGCACGCCGTGCAATGTTGGCAATGGGGCCGGTACAGGTGTTCGCCGCTGCGCCGGAAGCCTACCTCGGACAGCGAGGCATACAACTGCGCGTCCATGGGCTGACTGGGGTCGAGGAACAGGGTGGTGGCCTGCTCTTCGGGCAGATAGCTGCACGGATGCGGTTGTGTGGCGTAAAACTTCAGGCGGGCGAGCTCGGTCATCTTCAACCCCTGCGAGGTCCCTCAGGCAAGTTTAAGACAGGCTGGGCAGGTCCGCCTGCGAAGTCCAGTCCTGCGAAGGTGTTTCGTCGAGATGACGGCGCAGGTAACTGGCGAATTCGCGGCGGGAAATGGCGCGGGCGCCGAAGCTGTGCAGGTGCTGGGTCGGCATCTGGCAGTCGATCAGCACGAACCCGGCGGCCTTGAGGCGCTGCACGAGCGTCACGAAAGCTACCTTGGAGGCGTTGTCGGCGCGGCTGAACATGGACTCGCCGAAGAACAGGCGACCAATGGCCAGGCCGTAGAGGCCGCCCACCAGCTCGTTGCCGTGCCAGGCCTCTGCCGAATGAGCGATGCCCAGGCGATGCAGTTGGCAGTAGGCGTCCTGCATGGGCGTGGTGATCCAGGTGCCGTCGGCATACTCGCGTGGACCGGCGCAGCCGTGGATGACCTGTTCGAAAGCCTGGTCGATGGTGACCTGGTATTGCTGTTGACGGATGAACTTGGCGAGGCTGCGGGAGACGTGCAGTTCCTCGGGGAGCAATACGGTGCGCGGATCGGGTGACCACCAGAGGATTGGCTGGCCATCCTGATACCAAGGGAAGCAGCCGTGGCGGTATGCCTGGATCAGGCGCTTGGGGTTGAGGTCGCCTCCGGCTGCGAGCAGGCCGTTGGGCTCATGCAAGGCCTTTTCCAGGGGCGGGAACTCGAAATTGTCGCGGGAAAGCCACTTGAGCATAAAAGGAGGAGGGGAGGGCGAGCCTCCCCTGTGTCCGATCAGTTGTCGTCGAGGAACTTTTCGGCGTCCAGCGCGGCCATGCAGCCCGCGCCGGCGGAGGTGATCGCCTGGCGGTAGACGTGGTCAGCCACGTCGCCGGCGGCGAACACGCCGTCGATGCTGGTCAGGGTCGCGTTGCCTTCGGAGCCACCCTTGATCTTCAGGTAGCCGTCATGCATTTCCAGTTGGCCCTTGAACAGGTCGGTGTTGGGCTTGTGGCCAATGGCGATGAACACGCCGGCCAGGTCCAGCTGACGGGTTTCGCCGCTTTCGGCGTCCTTCAGGCGCACGCCGACGACACCCATGTTGTCGCCCAGGACCTCGTCCAGGGTGGTGTTCCAGTGCAGGCGCACGTTGCCGTTCTTGGCTTTTTCGAACAGCTTGTCCTGCAGGATCTTCTCCGAGCGCAGCTTGTCGCGGCGGTGGATCAGGTGGACTTCCTTGGCGATGTTGGACAGGTACAGCGCCTCTTCCACGGCGGTATTGCCGCCGCCGACCACGCAGACGACCTGGTTGCGGTAGAAGAAACCGTCACAGGTGGCGCAGGCGGAGACGCCCTTGCCCATGAAAGCTTCTTCCGACGGCATGCCCAGGTACTGGGCGGAGGCGCCGGTGGCGATGATCAGCGCATCGCAGGTATAGGTACCGCTGTCACCCTTGAGGGTGAAGGGCTTTTGCTGCAACTCGGCGGTATGGATGTGGTCGTAGACGATCTCGGTATCGAAACGCTGGGCGTGCTGCTGCATGCGATCCATCAGGGAAGGACCGGTCAGGCCCTCGACGTCGCCAGGCCAGTTGTCGACCTCGGTGGTGGTGGTCAGCTGACCGCCGGGTTGGATACCGGTGATGACAACAGGCTTGAGGTTTGCGCGCGCGGCATACACGGCCGCGGTGTAGCCCGCGGGACCGGAGCCCAGGATGATCAGGCGCGAATGCTTGACTTCACTCATAAAAAGACTCCATAAGCCTTTGTCACGTAAGAGAATGCATGCTCCAATTGAGCAGCCGAAAAGCGGTGTTGGGCTATGCTACACCGAACCCCGGAAGGCCGGCAAAAGCGCAGTCGGACACGCCCGGGCTCGCTGGCGTCGGCTGGCCAAAGCCGTACAATAGGCCCGTTTCGCGGCCCAACGACTCTCGGACGCGCGTATAGCGCAGGAATAGAAGCGTTTTGAAGGACACCACAGCAAGCCATGCCGCCGCCTGGCGCCAGCAACTGCATTACCGTCTGAAGGAAGGGGCCCTGATCGCGCTCGGCGCGCTCTGCCTTTACCTGTGGATGGCATTGCTCACCTACGATCCGTCTGATCCGGGCTGGAGCCATTCCAGTCACGTCGAACAGGTGCAGAACGCTGCTGGCCGACTGGGGGCGTTGAGCGCCGACATCCTGTTCATGGTGCTGGGCTACTTTGCCTACCTGTTCCCGCTGCTGCTGGCGGTGAAGACCTACCAGGTCTTCCGCAAGCGACACATGCCCTGGGAGTGGAGTGGCTGGCTGTTCTCCTGGCGCTTGATCGGCCTGGTGTTCCTGGTGCTCTCCGGCTCTGCGCTGGCCTATATCCATTTCCACACCACGGGCAGCCACATGCCGGCCACGGCTGGTGGCGCCTTGGGTGAAAGCCTGGGTCAACTGGGCATCAATGCATTGAACGTGCAGGGCAGTACGCTGCTGTTCCTCGCGCTGTTCCTGTTCGGCATGACGGTGTTCGCCGACCTGTCCTGGTTCAAGGTCATGGACGTCACCGGCAAGATCACCCTCGATCTCTTCGAACTGATCCACAACGCCACCAATCGCTGGTGGAGCGCCCGCAGCGAGCACAAACAACTCGTCGCCCAGTTGCGCGAGGTAGACGAGCGCGTCGCTGAAGTCGCCGCGCCCATCGTTGCCGACCGCCGCGAGCAGGCCAAGGTCAAGGAACGCCTGATCGAGCGCGAGGAGGCGCTGGTCAAGAGCGTGCAGGAGCGCGAAAAACGCGTCGCACCGAAAATCGATGTCCCGCCGCCACCCACCAAGCCGGCCGAGCCGAGCAAGCGCGTACTGAAGGAAAAACAGGCGCCGCTGTTCGTCGACACCGCCGTGGAAGGTACGCTGCCGCCCCTGTCGATCCTCGACCCGGCCTCGGAAAAGAAGCAGAGCTATTCACCCGAATCCCTGGAGGCCATGTCGCGCCTGCTGGAGATCAAGCTCAAGGAGTTCGGCGTCGAAGTCATCGTCGAATCCGTGCATCCGGGCCCGGTAATTACCCGTTTCGAAATTCAGCCCGCTGCGGGCGTGAAGGTCAGCCGTATCTCCAACCTGGCCAAGGACCTGGCGCGCTCGCTGGCGGTAATCAGCGTGCGCGTGGTGGAAGTCATCCCTGGCAAGACCACCGTCGGTATCGAGATTCCCAACGAAGACCGGCAGATGGTGCGCTTCTCCGAAGTGTTGATGACCCCGGAGTACGACGAACACAAGTCCACCGTGCCGCTGGCCCTGGGCCACGATATCGGCGGTCATCCGATCATCACCGACCTGGCGAAGATGCCGCACCTGCTGGTGGCCGGTACCACCGGTTCCGGTAAGTCGGTGGGCGTGAACGCCATGCTGCTGTCGATCCTGTTCAAGTCCACGCCGGAAGAGGCGCGCCTGATCATGATCGACCCGAAGATGCTGGAACTGTCGATCTACGAAGGCATTCCGCACCTGCTCTGCCCGGTCGTCACCGACATGAAGGAAGCCGCCAACGCCCTGCGCTGGAGCGTGGCGGAGATGGAGCGCCGCTACAAACTCATGGCCGCCATGGGCGTGCGGAACCTCGCCGGCTTCAACCGCAAGGTGAAGGACGCAGAAGAGGCCGGCACGCCGCTGACCGACCCGTTGTACCGTCGCGAGAGCATGGAAGACGAAGCGCCGCTGCTGCAGACCCTGCCGACCATCGTGGTCGTCGTGGACGAATTCGCCGACATGATGATGATCGTCGGCAAGAAGGTGGAAGAACTGATCGCCCGTATCGCCCAGAAGGCGCGCGCGGCGGGCATCCACCTGATCCTGGCTACACAGCGTCCATCGGTGGACGTGATCACCGGCCTGATCAAGGCGAACATCCCGACCCGTATTGCTTTCCAGGTCTCCAGCAAGATCGACTCGCGCACCATTCTCGATCAGGGTGGCGCCGAGCAACTGCTGGGCCACGGCGACATGCTCTACCTGCCGCCGGGCACCGGCCTGCCGATCCGCGTTCATGGCGCCTTCGTTTCCGACGACGAAGTGCACCGCGTCGTTGAGGCGTGGAAGTTGCGTGGCGCGCCGAACTACATCGAGGACATTCTCGCCGGCGCCGATGAAGGCGGTGGCGGTTCGTTCGAAGGTGGCGGTGGCGGCGAGGGCAGCGAAGGCAGCGAGGACGATCCGCTCTATGACGAGGCCGTGCGCTTCGTGACCGAAAGCCGCCGGGCCTCCATCTCTGCGGTGCAGCGCAAGCTGAAGATCGGCTACAACCGCGCCGCGCGGATGATCGAGGCGATGGAAATGGCCGGTGTGGTCACCGCGATGAATACCAATGGCTCGCGCGAAGTGATCGCGCCGGCCCCGATCCGTGATTGATTCGACTTCGAGGATTTCGATGCGTCTGATCCGCCTGTTGTTCGTTGCTGCGCTGGCTGTTGCCGGCGTCCAGGCCCATGCCGACGATGCCGCCGCCCAGCGCCTGAGCGGGATGCTCGGCAAGGCCCAGACCATGACCGCGCGCTTCTCCCAGCTGACCCTGGATGGCAGCGGCACTCGTCTGCAGGAAACCGCCGGCACCCTGGGGCTCAAGCGCCCCGGCCTGTTCCGTTGGCACACCGACGCGCCGAACGAGCAGTTGCTCATCTCCAACGGCGAGAAGATCTGGCTGTACGACCCGGATCTGGAGCAAGTGACCATCCAGAAGCTCGACCAGCGCCTGACCCAGACGCCGGCCCTGTTGCTCTCCGGTGACATCTCGAAGATCGGTGAGAGCTTCGACATCACCGCGAAGGACGGCGGCAACGTAGTCGACTTCACACTCAAGCCCAAGGCCAAGGACACCCTGTTCGACAGCCTGCGGATTTCCTTCCGCAGCGGCGTGGTGAACGACATGCAGCTGATCGACAGCGTCGGCCAGCGCACCAATATCCTGTTCTTCGACGTGAAGATGAACGAGCCGATGGATGCCAAGCAGTTTGTCTTCGACGTGCCCAAGGGCGTCGACGTCATCCAGGAATGACCGGCCGCGCGCCAGACTGATCGATAGGTAAGATTCGTGGACCTGTTCCGCTCCGCCCCCGTTTCCCAGCCACTGGCCGCGCGCCTGCGCGCGACCAGCCTGGACGAGTACGTCGGCCAGGAGCACCTGCTCGCCCGCGGCAAGCCGTTGCGGGAGGCGCTGGAGCAGGGCGCGCTGCACTCGATGATCTTCTGGGGCCCGCCAGGTGTCGGCAAGACGACCCTGGCGAAGCTGCTGGCCCAGGTCACCGACGCGCACTTCGAGACCATCTCGGCGGTACTCTCCGGCGTGAAGGAAATCCGCCAGTCGGTGGAAGTGGCCAAACAGCACGCCGCACAGTACGGCCGCCGTACCATCCTTTTCGTCGACGAGGTGCACCGCTTCAACAAAAGCCAGCAGGATGCCTTCCTGCCCTATGTGGAAGACGGCACCCTGATCTTCATCGGTGCGACCACCGAAAACCCATCCTTCGAGCTGAACAATGCGCTGCTGTCGCGCGCCCGCGTCTACGTGCTGAAAAGCCTGGACGAGGCGGCGCTGCGACGGTTGGTCGAGCGCGCGCTCACCGAAGAGAAGGGTCTGGGCAAGCGCAACCTGAGCCTGCCCGATGACAGTTTCGCCATCCTGATGGCCGCCGCCGACGGTGATGGCCGACGCTTGCTCAATCTGCTGGAGAACGCTTCCGACCTCGCCGAAGACAACAGCGAGATCAGCGCCGAGCTGCTGCAGAACCTGCTGGGCGACTCGCGCCGGCGCTTCGACAAGGGCGGCGAGGCGTTCTACGACCAGATCAGTGCGCTGCACAAGTCAGTGCGTGGCTCCAGCCCCGATGGCGCGCTGTACTGGTATTCGCGCATGCTCGATGGTGGCTGTGATCCGCTGTACATCGCCCGCCGCGTGGTGCGCATGGCTAGCGAAGACATCGGCAACGCCGACCCTCGTGCCCTGACCCTGTGCCTTCATGCCTGGGACGTGCAGGAACGCCTCGGCAGCCCGGAAGGCGAGCTGGCGATTGCGCAGGCTATCGTCTACCTGGCCTGTGCGCCGAAGAGCAATGCCGTCTACAACGCCTACAACACGGCCCGCCGTGACGTGGCGGAGAGCGGCTCGCTGGAAGTGCCGCTGCATCTGCGCAACGCACCAACCAAACTGCTGAAGAACCTGGGCTATGGCGACGAGTATCGTTATGCCCACGATGAGCCGGACGCCTACGCGGCCGGGGAAGACTACTTCCCCGAGTCCATGGAACCGCGCCAGTATTACCAACCCGTGCCGCGCGGGCTGGAACTGAAGATCGGCGAGAAGCTGCGCCACCTGGCGACCCTCGACAAGGCCAGCGCCCGCCGACGCAGAAAATCCTGAAGTGGCGCCCGCGAGCGCCGCCTGACACTAGACACGAGAACACACCATGCTCGATTCCAAACTGGTTCGTACCCAGCCGCAGGAAGTTGCGGAACGCCTGGCCACCCGTGGCTTCACCCTGGACGTGGCGCGCATCGAGGCGCTGGAGAGCCAGCGCAAGTCCGTGCAGACCCGCACCGAGACCCTGCAGGCCGAGCGCAACTCGCGCTCCAAGGCCATCGGCCAGGCCATGAAGAATGGCGAGGACGTCGCGCCGCTGAAGGCCGAAGTCAATCGCATGGCCGAAGAACTGGAGTCGGGCAAGCGCGAACTGGATGCCATCCAGGCCGAGCTGGACAGCCTGCTGCTGAACATTCCGAACCTGCCGCACGAATCCGTTCCGGTCGGTGCCGATGAAGAAGAGAACGTCGAAGTTCGCCGCTGGGGCACTCCGCGCACCTTCGATTTCGAGATCAAGGACCATGTCGCCCTCGGCGAGCAGCACGGCTGGCTGGACTTCGAGACCGCCGCGCGCCTGTCCGGCGCCCGCTTCGCGCTGATGCGTGGCCCGATCGCCCGCCTGCACCGCGCCCTGGCGCAGTTCATGCTCGACTTGCACACCCGCGAGCACGGCTACGAAGAGGCTTACACCCCTTACCTGGTGCAGGCTCCGGCGCTGCAAGGCACCGGCCAGCTACCGAAGTTCGAGGAAGACCTGTTCAAGATCCAGCGTGAAGACGAAGCGGATCTGTACCTGATCCCGACTGCCGAAGTCTCGCTGACCAACATCGTGGCCGGCCAGATCCTCGACGCGAAGGAGCTGCCGCTAAAGTTCGTCGCCCACACCCCGTGCTTCCGCAGCGAAGCCGGCGCGTCGGGCCGTGATACCCGCGGCATGATTCGCCAGCACCAGTTCGACAAGGTCGAGATGGTGCAGGTCGTCGAGCCGTCGAAGTCCTGGGAAGCCCTGGAAAGCCTGGTCGGCAACGCCGAGAAGGTGCTCCAGGCGCTGGAACTGCCGTACCGCGCCCTGGCGCTGTGCACCGGCGACATGGGCTTCGGCGCCGCCAAGACCTACGACCTGGAAGTCTGGGTGCCGAGCCAGGACAAGTACCGCGAGATTTCCTCCTGCTCCAACTGCGGCGACTTCCAGGCCCGCCGCATGCAGGCGCGCTACCGCAACCCGGAAACCGGCAAGCCGGAGCTGGTCCACACCCTCAACGGCTCGGGTTTGGCCGTGGGCCGTACCCTGGTCGCCGTGCTGGAGAACTACCAGCAGGCCGACGGTTCGATTCGCGTGCCGGAAGTGCTCAAGCCGTACATGGCTGGCATCGAGGTCATCGGCTGAGATGGACTTCCTGCCGCTGTTCCACATCCTGCGCGGACGTCGCGCGCTACTGGTCGGCGGCGGTGATGTCGCACTGCGCAAGGCGCGCCTGCTGAATGACGCCGGCGCAGTTCTGCGCGTGGTGGCGCCCGAGGTGCATTCCGAGCTGCGCGAACTGGTCGAGGAGGGCGCGGGGGAACTGCTCCTGCGCCCCTACGCCCAGGGCGACTTGCAGGACTGCGTGCTGGTCATTGCCGCCACGGACGATGAGCCGCTCAATGCCCAAGTCTCCCGCGATGCCAACGAGCGAGGCGTGCCGGTCAATGTGGTGGATGCGCCGGCGTTGTGCAGCGTGATCTTCCCGGCCATCGTCGATCGTTCGCCGCTGGTGGTGGCTGTCTCCAGTGGCGGCGACGCGCCGGTGCTGGCGCGCCTGCTGCGCGCCAAGCTGGAAACCTGGATTCCCGCGACCTACGGCCAACTGGCCGGCCTGGCCAGCCGCTTCCGCGAGCGCGTGAAGCAGCGCCTGCCGGACCTGCAGCAGCGCCGCAAGTTCTGGGAAGACGTGTTCCAGGGGCCCGTCGCCGAGCGCATGCTCGCCGGCCAGCCGAACGAAGCCGAGCGCCTGCTGGCGGACAAGCTGGAAGCGCCGCAGCCCGAATCCCGTGGCGAGGTCTATCTGGTCGGCGCCGGCCCTGGCGATCCCGACCTGCTGACATTTCGCGCCCTGCGCCTGATGCAGCAGGCCGACGTGGTGCTCTACGATCGCCTCGTCGCGCCGGCCATTCTCGAGCTGTGCCGCCGCGATGCGGACCGCCTGTATGTCGGCAAGCGCCGCGCGGACCACGCCGTGCCGCAGGATGAGATCAACCGACAATTGGTGGAGCTCGCCCAGCAGGGCAAGCGCGTGCTGCGCCTGAAGGGCGGAGATCCGTTCATCTTCGGCCGTGGCGGCGAGGAAATCGACGAACTGGCGGCCAATGGCATCCCGTTCCAGGTGGTGCCGGGCATTACCGCGGCAAGCGGCTGCGCGGCTTACGCCGGTATTCCGCTGACCCACCGCGATTACGCGCAGTCCGTGCGCTTCGTGACCGGGCACTTGAAGGACGGCACCACCGACCTGCCCTGGAACGATTTGGTCGCTCCGGGCCAGACCCTGGTGTTCTACATGGGCCTCGTCGGCTTGCCGGTGATCTGCGAGCAACTGGTGCGTCACGGCCGCTCTGCTGACACGCCGGCCGCTCTTGTTCAGCAGGGCACCACGGTGCATCAGCGGGTGTTCACCGGCACCCTGGCGAACCTGCCGGAGCTGGTGGCGGAGCACGAAGTGCATGCGCCGACCCTGGTGATCGTCGGGGAAGTGGTGCAGCTGCGCGAGAAACTCGCGTGGTTCGAGGGGCAGCAGTGAAAGCTCTGCGTGTGGTGATGCCGGGCGCTGTATGCGTCTTCGCCTTCACCGTGCTGCCAGCCTCGGCGGCCAGCTTCGACTGCAAGAAGGCCAAGCAGGCTGACGAGAAAGCCATCTGCGCGGATCGCCAGCTATCCGAGATGGATGTGCAGGTGGCGACTACCTACCGCTTGTTGCGCGGTCTGTTCGCCATGGGCATGCGCGGCAACCTGGGCGACTCCCAGCTCGCCTGGCTTGAGCAGCGCCGCGCCTGCGGCGCCAACAAGGCCTGCCTGAAGCAGCGTTACCAGGAACGCCTGGACGCGCTGCAGAAGGTCTACGACGGCATCGAGAAACCGATCTGATCGGCTCCTGCAAATCTGGTGTTGCGCTGCTCTTGTAGGAGCGGATTCATCCGCGATGTTCGCAGCTGCTGATGAACATCGCGGACGGAGTCCGCTCCTACGGTGTCTCAGCCTTTACGGAAAATACCCTTGCCCTGCAGATGGTCGCGCCCGTGCGGCCCGGTGAAATCCTGCTGCGGCCCTAGCGGCACGATGCCGGTCGGGTTAATGGTGCGGTGGCTGCCGTAGTAGTGGTGCTTGATGTGCTGGAAGTCCACGGTGCCGGCCACGCCTTCCAGTTGATACAGCTCGCGTAGCCAGCCGGACAGGTTCGGATAGTCCGCCACGCGCCGCAGGTTGCACTTGAAGTGGCCGTGGTAGACCGCATCGAAGCGAATCAGCGTGGTGAACAGGCGTACGTCGGCTTCGGTCAGGTATTCGCCCGCCAGGTAGCGGTGCTTGCCCAGGCGCTCCTCCAGCCAGTCCAGTTCATTGAACAATGTCTTGAAGGCTTCTTCGTAGGCATCCTGCGTCGTCGCGAAGCCGGCGCGGTACACGCCGTTGTTCACGGCTGGGTAGATGCGCTCATTCAGCTCGTCGATCTGCGCGCGCAGCGCTTCCGGATAGAGGTCCAGCGGGTTGCCAGTGATGCCGTCGAACGCCGAGTTGAACATGCGGATGATCTCCGCCGATTCGTTGCTGACGATACGTTGTTCGCGTTTGTCCCACAGTACCGGTACGGTCACGCGGCCGGTGTAGTGCGGATCGTCCCTGGTGTAGCGCTGGTGGAGGAAGTCCAGGCCGTCGAGCTTGTCGCCGGTCGAGCCCAGCGCCTTGTCGAAGGTCCAGCCGTTCTCCAGCATCAGCCAACTGACCACGGATACGTCGATGAGCGACTCCAGGCCCTTGAGCTGGCGGTAGATCAGGGTGCGGTGGGCCCAGGGGCAGGCCAGGGAAACGTAGAGGTGGTAGCGGCCGGCTTCCGCGCGGAAGCCGCCGTCGCCGGTCGGCCCGGGTTGGCCGTCGGCAGTGACCCAGTTGCGGCGCTGTGCGTTCTCGCGCTGGAAGCGGCCGTCCTTGCTGGTGTCGTACCACTGGTCCTGCCAGCGGCCATCAATCAATTGTCCCATCTTGAGTGCTCCATAAAGCGGGGAGATGGGACCAGTCTATCGGCTCAGACTCGATTGTTTAGCGCAAAAACAGGATTCAAGGTATCGATTAAATCGATTTGTTGCGCGCAGCCCAACGTTTGTCGGCCTCTGCAAAGGCTTCTTCCCGCTGCAATCCCATCGCCCGCAAGGCCAGCGCCATGGTCGCTCGGACGGCCAGCTCGCCGTAGGCATCTTCCTCGTCACCGCGCCAGACGGCAGCCAGGTGCTGCGGGTCGAGGGTTTCCGGTTTGACGTGGCGCATCGGAGAGAGCGCCGGCCATTCCTCGTCCCAATCTTCACCATCACGGCAGCCATACAGGTGCGAGGTGGCATCTGGGTTCACTTCGATCTCGCCGCCTTCGCCCTTGATGACGATGGCGGAGTCGCCCAGCAGGCGGCTGCCTTCACGGTGCACGGCCTGGTAGCCGGGATGGAAGATACTTTGCAGCACGCAGGTGGCGCCCAGCGGGTTGATCAGGCGCACCGAGGAATGAATTGGCGAGCGCAGGCCGAGGGTGTTGCGCAAGTCGATCATGCGCTGCAGTCGCGGCATCCAGTCCACCAGCGGGGCGAAGGCAATACCCTGGGTATCCAGTGCCTGGCTGACTGCGCTCCAGTCGCGGCACAGCGGCAGGCCCAGCAGCTCGAGCAATTGCTCGGTGTAGAGACGGCCGGCGGTGTGGGCGCCCGCACCATGCAGAAGTATGCGGGTGCCGCTGCCGCCCAGGCACTTCGCTGCCAGCAGGTACCAGGGCAGATGGCGCTTCTTGCCGGCGTAGCTCGGCCAGTCCAGGTCCACGGCGATCTTCGGCGCCTGCAGGCGCTCGCGCACGGCTTCGGTGAAGCCTGCCAGTTCCTCGGCGCTTTCCTCCTTGTGCCGCAGCAGCATCAGGAAGGCGCCCAATTGGGCTTCTTCGACCTTGTCATCGAGGATCATCCCCAGCGCCTCACGGGCCTCCTCGCGGGTCAGGCCGCGTGCGCCGCGCTTGCCTTTGCCGAGGATGCGTACGAACTGGGCGAAGGGATGTTCTTCCGGGGTCTGCAGGACGAGCGGGGCGGCGGTCATAGGCAATTGGTTGGCTTCGGCAGGCCGGCAAGCTTGGCGGCAAGCTTGGCCGGGGTGCCCTTGAACAGGAGGTTGAGGTGCAGGCTGCTGCCTTTTTCCGGGCCCAGGCGCTGGGCCACGTATTTGATCAGCGGGCGGTTCGCCGGGGAAAGCTGGAATTCACCGTAGAACTCGCGCAGCAGCAAGAGGATTTCCCAATGCTCGGGTGTCAGGTGAATGCCTTCGTTGTGCGCCAGGGCCTCGGCGGCGGCGTCGCTCCAGTCGTTCAGGTCGACGAGATAGCCATCCTTGTCCAGCGGCAGGGCGTTTCCATTGACCAGGAGAGTGCTCATAGCCAGGCGTTCACCTTGTCGAAGCGGGTGCAGAGTTCGACGAAGCCGGGGTAGTCCACAGCGTCGACTCGGGATGGGACGACGTCTAGCCCGCGCGCCTGCAGGTCTTCCTGCAGGGCGAACAGTGCGTTGCTCGCGGGTAGTTGCTCCAGCGCTTGCGCCGGCTGGGTGCCGGCTCGCAGGGCATAGATCGCATCACCGGTCAGTAGAACGCCGTCATCAGGGCCCAGCAGCCGCAGGCAACTGTCGAGCCGGCCATCGTTGAAGGGGGAGTGCGAGAGCAGGTGGAGGGTAGCCATCAGATCGTGATCACCTGGTCGTGGGTCTGCAGTAGGCCGCGCAGTGCGGCGTTGTCCAGTACCTGAGTGGGTAGGGTGAGGCTGTTGGCGTCCAGGCCACGCTCGATCAGGCTGTGCGCGCTGGCGTAGAGCGCCTCGACGCCGAAGAGCGGCAACGCCTGGAGGTTGGCCTGCAGGTCTTTCTGCTCAACGCTGGTGGGACGCTGGTCAGGCGCGAGCTGGAAGACGCCATCGTCGAGGAACAGCATCGAGATTGGCAGATCGAAGGCGCCGCCGGCGAGGGCGATGTCCAGTGCCTCTCGGGCGGCCGGGCCGGCCCAGGGTGCCTGGCGGCTGATGATCAGCAGAGACTTGGCCATCAGTTGCCTCCGAAACAGACCAGGCGGTCTGCCAGTTGCGCAGCTTCATGCAGTTGGCCAAGCCCGGAAAGATCCCAGGGCGCCTGAAGGTTGGCTGCCGGACGGGAATAGCGGTGGGCTTCTTCGCTGTTCAGTACACCGCGGCGCAGGGCGGCTGCGATGCAGACCACGCCATCCAGGTGGTTGTCGGCGACGAAGCGAGTCCAGGCTGCGGCGACGTCCAGTTCATCCTGGCTGGCCACGACATTGGCCGAGGCGCTGTGCACGCCGTCCTGGTAGAAGAACAGCCGGGTGATTTCGTGTCCGCCGGCCAGTGCGGCCTCTGCGAAGCGCAGGGCACGTCGGGCTGCCGGCGAGTGCGGCGAGGAGAAGAGGGCGATGACGAACTTCATGGTTTGGCTTTATGCGGTGGTGTGCCGCCGAATGATACGGCACCTCGGTTTCTTTGCCCCGCTGGAAATGAAAAAAGCCCGTCGAAACGGGCTTTTTCCGGTGCGGTGTGACTATCAGTCGTCGCCGCCCATGATGCCGAAGATCTGCAGCAGGCTGATGAACATGTTGTAGATCGACACGTACAGACTGATGGTGGCCATGATGTAGTTGCGCTCACCGCCGTGGATGATCGCGCTGGTCTGGAACAGGATCATCGCCGAGGAGAACAGCACGAAGCCGGCGCTGATGGCCAGTTGCAGGCCGCTGATCTGGAAGAACAGCGAAACCAGCACGGCGCCCAGCAGCACGAAGAAGCCCGCGGTGATGAAGCCCGACAGGAAACTCATGTCCTTGCGGGTCGTCAGCACATAGGCGGACAGGCCGAAGAACACCAGAGCCGTCATGAAGAACGCGGACGAGATCACACCCGCGCCATTCGCCATGCCCAGGTACATGTTCAGGATCGGGCCGAGGGTGTAGCCCATGAAGCCAGTGAGGGCGAAGGTGCTGACCAGGCCCCAGGCGCTGTTGCGCAGCTTCACGGTGAGGAAGAACAGGCCATAGAAGCCCAGCAGGACCACGAAGATGCTCGGATAGGGCAGGCGCATCTGCTGGGAAGCGAAAGCCACCAGGCCGCTGAAGGCCAGCGTCAGGGCCAGCAGGCCGTAGGTATTGCGCAGGACGCCGCTGACCTCTTTCTGCTCCACGGCTGTGGAGTCGAGATATTGCCGTTCTTGCATGTCGAGACACTCCTGTTAAGCGGGATACGGATCCATGACCGTAGTGGTATCCATCATAACAGAGGGAAAAGCGCGCTGAATCATCAGAGTTTGACAGTGTGTTGCGATCCGGTAATATTGCCGCCCGCTCATGTGGAAGCGTGGCCGAGTGGTTTAAGGCAACGGTCTTGAAAACCGTCGACGGGCAACTGTCCTAGAGTTCGAATCTCTACGCTTCCGCCACTATTACAACGTTGAAAGCCCCGCAGTGCGGGGCTTTCGCGTTTCTGGCTCCTGCACAGCGCTTAGCCAATGCCGGCAGTTCGTTTCCGTAACTGTTCTCTCGCTTTTCGTAACGCAGGCTATCGCGGCGTCGGCTACCTCAAAACACGACGATTGTCGACTCGGCTGGGCACTCTGCTCATGTCGCAGCAGCACTGCGGGCACACGCTGTACTTGCCGACGGCCACGGGCGAATCGGCCAGGGGCAACCTGTGGACTCAGCGGGGCGCCTGAAAAGTCGCTTGAAGGTTTGAAGAGCATTTCGATACTCTTTCGCCATTACGTACAGACCAACCCAAAGCCTCGCCAGAGAAATCTGCCGGGGCTTTTTCGGCTTTACCCATTGGAGAACAACGACATGGGAAGGTCCGAAAGGCGTCATCACGAACGGCGCATAAAGGCGAAGTTCTACCGTAAGCAACTGGCTCACGAATCCTGGTGTACTGACGAGAGAAACGCCGGCTTATTCGCCCATCACGGCAAGGTATGTTCCTGCTTCATGTGCGGTAATCCTCGACGTTACTGGGGATCACTCACCATGCAGGAGATGCGAGCCAACCAAGACAAAGCCCAGCCTTAGTGCCGGGCGGTCATCGCGGCATGACGCGACTGCGCGGATGCCAGTTCTCGCGCCCAACTAAGCTCGTCGTTGGAGTGATAGGACTGCTGAGCGCAACCTACCGGATCACCGAGGCTGCGGTTTGGCCCTGCTTACTGGGAGAATTCCGGGTGCTGGAGCAGTGTGGGATCCCAGTCAGTCGGGTTAATAGGAGGGCCGCCGTCATCGGATTGATAAGGATCGAGGGCTCAAGCAGCCATCCTGAAATTACGTTGATTTCAGGACTATGGAGTGGCTCGCAAGGGAGAAAGGGGCGTGATGGCCATATGTATTGAATGCGCCATCATCTGAGCTACGCTTGCGACAATCTCTGGCTCAAGGATGAACCGATATGTGGAAAAGCCTCCCGCGGACTTTGCCTCTCGTGCTTTTGCTCACTGGGTGTTCTTCTGCCGGCTCGGGAAATGGGCATGCCGAAGCAGATGACCCAGACCTGGCTGCACTGCACGTTGCAGAACTAAAGCGCCCTCTCAAGGCATACCCAATATCGGTCCGGAACAACGAAAGCGCTCAACTCCAGAAAGCAGCTGCGCTTCTCGATTACCAGGTTGCATCTGCGGATTGCCTGAGAGCCCAGAACTTCTACGAAGCGCGTTCGAAGTCGTCTGAAAGCGCAAGGCTTGGCGTAGGGGTTTTTGGTGGCATTGCCGGTTTCGTGGGGAGCATGCTCGCCGCGGCTGGGACCGGCGGTGTGTGGCCTGGTGTCAGCGCGGGTATTGCAGGCGTCGCAAGTACCACATTAGGCACAGCCGAGAAGGGACCCCTGGCCCCAAGTGCGTATGGAGCCAACCGTGAGTTTGTTGCCAAGAAGATGTCAGTGTCCGCGGACAAGCTTGGGACTCTCACCAACGCTGACGATATCTACCAGAGCGCCGTGGTGCTGCAGGGCACTTGTGCCGCGCCGAGCAAGTAACGTAACCAGCGAAACCATCATCAGCGGGATGGAAGTAGAGCAGACCCGATACGCTGTCCATTTCGAGATAGGCCCCGCTAGTGCGGGGCTTTTCAGTGGAGTCATAGCGGCAGAAGTTGCGTGCGTTTGACCCTCTGCGGGCTACATCACCGAGGCGCGCAGAGGTCGGGGCAAGCGCGAAGTTCGGAAACTCACCGTATTCAATTAGAAAATTCCCTATAGATTTTTAGGTCGATTCTGGCGAGTCTGCGGAATTGACTGATGCTGCGTTTTATCATGAGTTGATAATTTTTGGCGGTTTACTTCAATGGATCGCCTGTATGACTAGGAATTATTCTCTTGACTTTTTTCGTGGTGTGTTTGCGATAGTTGTAGCGCTTGGGCATTTCTACTATTGGAATAATGTGGGTGATGTAATTCCATCGTCTTTTGTTTTGGTCGTGGACTTCTTTTTCATTCTGAGTGGTTATGTTCTTAGTCGCTCCATTGTTTTTGGTGGTGGGTCTGACAGCGAGCGGTGGTTCTCTGATTTTACGAAGCGCCGGATTTATAGGATATTTCCGGCGTTCCTGTTTATAGTATCCGTGCATTTTGTTTTTCTTAAGTTGGTGGATGGTATTCCATGGCCTGCAGCATTGGATGTGTTCAAGGTTGTCACCCTTACTCAGCTGTTTCCATTTGGTGATGGCTCAAACTATTGGGTCGAGCCCGCCCGTGTCGGCTGGAGCATCTCTGGTGAGTTCTGGGTTGGATTACTATTCTTCCCAATTATTCATGCCTTGCGAAACAGTAATCGAGGGCTGCTTATATCGAGTATGGCTCTGATATCTTTAGTTCTTGTGGTGTTTATTAGCAGAACCTCTCCGAGTCAGATGAATGTCCACTTTCAGCAGTGGAATGGCCTTCCGTTTGGATTCGTGCGCGTGATCATCGGATTCTGTATTGGGGTTTTTATAGCCCTGACTGTCAGCTCCAGCAAGGCTGATTGGATGGTTTCATCCATGATTCAGGTTGGTGTTTTGTTTATAGGGGTCTACCTGTTTGCGAAGCTGAATTGGAATAGGTCCGACTCTTATCTTGCGCCATTTCTAGGTGGAGCCTTGGTATGGTCTCTGGCGAAAGAAGAGGGTGTGATATTCAGGCTGACAAATAACTGGTTGGGGGATGTTTTGGGGCGAATGTCATATTCTATCTATCTTGCGCATCCGGCATTTGTTCTCTATTTTCGGAGTCACTGGAGCACAAGTGGGCTTTCGGTCATTGCCTATATCTTCATGGTGTTTGGCAGTGCATACCTGGTTCATACATTCGTTGAGCAGCCTGCCATCGACTATATTGGTCGCAAACAACGTGCAGGACGAAACGCTGGTCTGGCAGCAGGCGCGCAATCCACCTGAGTGGGTGGCTCCTGTCATTGCGGTATTGCATCGGGTCATTCCTGTGAGAGCGAATGACCCCCTGTGATGCGGTGCGCACTGCGGAGAGTCAGAAGTCTCAGCAAGCGGTTTTATAGCTACCGAGCGGGGCTTTACGGCTTGCGTGGATTGAGCACCGAAGCCGGGCAGTGGAAGGCCGCTCCGGCCTGATCGAAGGGTGGCCCCTTGACGGTCGCCGGAGTGGGAACGAGCTTGGATGCTGCCTGGCTATCGAACAGCCCCACCTCCGAAGCAGCAAAAGTGCCACGGTGGACCCATGCGCTCTTCTCCTCCGCGGTCAGCCCCTCGATGCCCAGCGCATCAACAAAGTAGGCGACGTCGCGACCGAGCCGATCGCGCGTTTGATTGCTTGTAGGGAATGCCCGCGAGTACGCACGCCGGACGTTGGCGGGTGTGAGGGGCCAATGATTTGCAGATAGTACGCCCTTGATTTTTTGTGCCGCTGACACGGTGTCGCTGGGCGGCGAGGAGTGCGTGGCCCGATCCAGAAAGAACCCATAGTCGACCGTGGTCGGCGAGACGCCCAGCCTCTGATATAGCCGGAAGAGACTCGCCATCTTGGATCCGTCACTGGCAGTGGAAAGGTAGTGCGCGTCGTAGACCTGGCGCACAGCTGGGTCTTCCCCGATTTTTTGGAAACCTGCGGTCCATTGGCCCCGCCGCTTAGGATCGACATACACCGAACACAACATGGCGCGCGTCGCATTTGAGTTCAGCGTGAAGAGCGTGCGAACGGCGGCGGCTTCCGATCCAAAGGCATTCGTGATGGACGCGGGATGTTGTTGATCGAGTTGCCATAGAACCCATTGGACTTCCTTGCCGCCTCCTGCTGTCGCCCCACGAGGCCCCCAGGTGATGAGGCTCGACGGATCATTCGTGTAGCAAGGCGCTGAAGGATTGGCTGGCGTCCAGAAAGGTTTGTTCTGGCAGAAGTTCCATTCGAGGCGATCGTAGTCGGTCGCTTCGTAAGTCAAAACCAGTGTTTGGGCGCGCTTTTCGTAGGAGGGGCTCGGGCTGCCGCTCGGCATGACCGATTTCCAAAGGTCTTCTGTCAACGCCCCTTTGAATGCGGGGGAGTTGGGCGAGAGGGCGCTCTTGATGGCGTCGCACTGGGTCGCGTGCTGGATCGCCTTGCGTGTCGACTGACCAAACTGGCCATCCACCGTTACCGGGAGAAGCTTGCAGGTCTCTGGGAGTGCGTTCAGCGCACCTTGGAACGCCGCGATGTCCCCGAATCTGCCGTCAAAGAGTGGCTTCGTACCGACCTGATACAACACCTGATCTGCATAAGCTGGCGAGAGTGACATGCACAGTAGGGTAGCGGCGAGCCCTGCGGGCCGGGCAAAGCGTTGCGATGGTTGAGTCATTTTGCCTTCCTTGGTTGAGTCTCACGACGGAGATTCTTTGTATCCCACCAAGTATTTCAGCCTGAGATGGAAAAAACGCCAGGAAGGCATTAACAAAAGGTTGGCTTGTAATCGCATGGAGGAGCCAGCGGCATCCGGCTCTGGTATGGGTCTTTTCGAGTTGATTCGGTGCGACTCGTGCGCCAGCTTGGATTATGCAGCCTCGTACTTGGCGGTTCTGACTTCGGAGCAGTCCTTGCATGTTTGCACGGCTTTAAGTGAAAGAGAACAGCCCGTTTTCCCTGCCTAGATACTGGCCCGGGAAGTACCGGTTATGTGGCGCGATACGGTGTTGCCCCCACACTTTCTAGACGCTGCTGCGTCGCTACCTTGTGCTCGGAGCGCTAGTGGATGCTGAAACTTTTCCGTCGTTGAGTTTCAACGTTTCGCAGTGCCACACATGGGGCGCAATTTGAGGATGTCGGTGAGTGAGTGATTCTCGGCGGTTCACTGACAATGGCTAGGAATGAGTTTGTAGGTCTTGGGCGACCAGTCGAAGCAGGTGGGTTCAAGGCGAGCGTGGGGCTTGGAATAGACCACCAGCGCAAAGCTGCCATCGCGACGAATTTTCCACTCGATGGCCTCGCCCAGTTGCTGGTCGAGTGGTTGAAGACCGTCTTTGCCAATGCCGAAGATTTCCACCTGCCGAGCGAGCGCGCCTTGGGAATAAAGGAGGGCGATGACGGGCTGCTGGTGGTATTGCCAGTTCGTGATTTGTCTCAGCAACAAGTCGTAGGCATCGCTTCGTTGGGTCAGCCACAGCGTTTGGGTTGTGTGGCTGGACTTTCTGACCAGGCCGAAGGAGACGGCGTGGCTTTTGTTATCTTCCCAGGCGATGGCCAGGAGGCGGTCCTCAACTGGTCCGGGCGTCAGGTTAAGTGACTGCGAGGAAACGATGGGAGAGGCCGCCAGAGCCTGAATGGTTGGCGGCAGCACCGGGGAGGATGCGTGCGCCGGCGCGAGCGCCCATGCCGACATCATTGCAGCCCCGGCTGCGCGAAGAGTTCTCATATTCCTTGCTTTCTTGCTGCGGGGACGGGGCTCGAAAATGCCCTGGCGGTTCCAAATTCTTTTCATGGTTGGCTGTTCTGCGGCGGGTTGTTCTGTCTTCGATGGCTATAGGGGGCGCCATGAGGAGTTCGTAGGCACACCTTTCATACGGTTTCGCGGAGTTCATGGATGGCGTGCTGCAGTTTCCGATGTTTTCCCAGGCCGGGATGATAGGAAAACTGATTTTCAGTGCGGTGCCAGATCACCGGTGGCGTCGGACAGATGAGCCAGGGTAGGGCAGCCAATGGAAGGATCCTGGCCTGCGCTCGATGAAATGTGAGTCCTTCGATCTTTCTGAGAAAAGCTGCATCTCAGTGCGTTTTTCCAATACGCATGACATACGGTGATCTGCCGGGTGGCCCGGTGCGCTTCGATGCGCGAAATTCAAACACTCGACTTGCTTTCCAGGACTAGCCGGAACCCGGTGGGCCTAGGGAATACAGCCCGAAAAATATTAAGACCGGCGTTCTAGACGGGTTCTGGCTCATCTGTCAGCATTTTGCCAGGGCCAAGGTTTTCTCTGGCGCTTGCATTTTGACAAGGTCGTTCCACGCTAGGTGGTGGGGCCGCTTTCTGTTAAGGTTCGGCAGTTCCCCGACATTTGCCGTCGGGGGCTTCATCATTCCATTTCGCTCAAGGGGTGCTGCGTGATTAAGGTGCTGGTGGTCGATGATCACGATCTGGTGCGCACCGGAATTACCCGCATGCTGGCCGATATCGATGGCCTGCAGGTCGTTGGCCAGGCCGACTCCGGCGAACGCGGGCTGCAACTAGCTCGCGAGCTCAAGCCCGATGTGGTGCTGATGGATGTGAAGATGCCTGGCATCGGCGGCCTTGAGGCGACTCGCAAATTGCTGCGCAGCCAGCCCGACGTTCGTGTCGTGGTGGTGACCGTCTGCGAGGAGGACCCATTCCCGACTCGCCTGATGCAGGCCGGTGCAGCGGGTTATCTGACCAAGGGCGCAGCGCTGGAAGAAATGGTCCAGGCCATTCGCCAGGTGTTTGCCGGCCAGCGCTACATCAGCCCACAGATTGCCCAGAGCCTCGCGCTGAAATCCTTCGAGCCGGAAAAGAACGCCACACCGTTCGATACGCTGTCCGAGCGCGAAATCCAGATCGCGCTGATGATCGCCAACTGCCATAAAGTGCAGAGCATTTCCGACAAGCTTTGCCTGTCGCCCAAGACCGTGAATACCTACCGTTACCGCATCTTCGAGAAGCTCTCGATCACCAGCGACGTCGAGTTGGCGCTGCTGGCCGTCCGGCACGGCATGGTCGACACCAGCAACTGACGATGACCGCTCCGTTCGATTCGGCGGCGTTCCTGGCCACCTGCAGTGGACGGCCGGGCGTCTACCGCATGTTCGATGCCGAGGCCAAGTTGCTGTATGTCGGCAAGGCCAAGGACCTCAAGAAACGTCTATCCAGCTACTTCCGCAAGACCGGCCTGGCGCCGAAGACCGCCGCCCTGGTGGCGAAGATCGCCCAGGTCGAGACCACCATCACTGCCAACGAAACCGAAGCGCTGCTGCTCGAGCAGACGCTGATCAAGGAATGGCGGCCGCCGTACAACATCCTGCTGCGCGACGACAAGTCGTATCCGTACGTCTTCCTGTCCACCGAGGATGACTTCCCGCGCCTGACGATCCATCGCGGTGCGAAGAAGCGGAAGGGGCGGTACTTCGGCCCCTATCCCAGCGCTGGCGCGATTCGTGAAAGCCTGGCCTTGCTGCAGAAGGCATTCTTCGTGCGCCAGTGCGAGGACAGCTATTTCCGCAACCGCACACGTCCGTGCCTGCAATACCAGATCAAGCGCTGCAAGGCGCCTTGCGTGGGGTTGGTGAGTGAGGAGGAATATGCCGAAGACGTGCGTCACTCCATCATGTTCCTCGAAGGCCGCAGTAACGTCCTGGCGGAGGAGCTTTCCTCCAGCATGGAGCAGGCGGCGATGCGCCTGGACTTCGAAAAAGCCGCGGAGCTGCGCGATCAGGTTTCTATCCTGCGCCGTGTCCAGGATCAGCAGAGCATGGAGTTCGGCACCGGCAATGTCGATGTGGTGGCGGCTATCGTCACGCCGGGTGGCGCGTGCGTGCATCTGATCAGTGTTCGAGGCGGGCGCGTGCTGGGGAGCAAGAACTTCTTCCCGCAGGTGGCCATCGAGGAGGAGGTGGCGGATGTCATGCTCGCGTTCCTTGGCCAGTACTACCTCAGTCATCACGAGCGCGATCTACCTACCGAACTGATCGTCAATGCCGTGCACGAGGATTTTCCGATATTGGCATCGGCCATCGAAGAGTCCCGTGGCCGGCTGCTGGAAATCAGCCATCGCGTGCGCGGCACCCGTGCTCGCTGGCAGCAGTTGGCCGTGACCAACGCCGAACAGGCGCTGGGGGCGCGGCTGGCCAACCGGCTGCACATGGCCACTCGCTTCGACGCGCTGGGCGAGGCGCTGGACCTGCCCGAGCCGCCACAGCGGCTGGAGTGTTTCGACATCAGTCATTCCAGCGGTGAAGCGACTGTCGCGTCCTGCGTCGTCTTCGGGCCGGAAGGCGCCCTGAAGTCGGACTATCGCCGATTCAATATCGAAGGCATCACTGCCGGCGACGATTACGCCGCCATGCACCAGGCCCTGACGCGCCGCTTCAGCCGACTCAAGGAGGGCGAAGGCAAGATGCCGGACATCCTGCTGGTGGACGGTGGCAAGGGGCAGCTGGCGATGGCCCAGGAGGTGCTTCAGGAGCTGGCTGTAGTGGGATTGACGTTGCTTGGTGTGGCCAAGGGCGTTACCCGCAAGCCGGGCCTGGAGACGTTGTATCTCAATGACGCCGAACATGAATTCACGCTGCCCGCCGATTCCCCGGCGCTGCACCTCATCCAGCAAATCCGCGATGAGGCTCACCGCTTCGCCATTACTGGCCACCGCGCACGACGCGGAAAGGCGCGTAGAACCTCGACCCTCGAAGATGTGGCAGGTGTCGGTCCCAAGCGCCGGCGCGACCTGCTCAAGCATTTCGGTGGGTTGCAGGAACTCGGTAGAGCCAGTATCGATGAAATTGCCAAGGCCCCCGGTATCAGTAAAAAGCTGGCAGAGCAGATTTATGCTGCACTGCACAGCGAGTAGAATGCCGGCTCAACTCGCAGACCTTCCGACCCGATGAATATCCCGAACCTGCTTACACTGCTCCGCGTTCTGCTCATTCCGATCTTCATCCTGCTGTTCTATCTCCCGTTTCCGGCGAGTCATCTGGCTGCCAGTTCCGTTTTCGCATTGGCGGCGGCTACCGACTGGCTCGATGGCTACCTCGCTCGCAGGCTTGGGCAAAGCACGCCGTTTGGCGCGTTCCTCGATCCGGTGGCGGACAAGCTGATGGTCGCTACCGCGCTGGTCCTGCTGGTCGAGGAGCATGCCAATCTGTGGCTGACGCTGCCTGCGGCGATCATCATCGGTCGCGAGATCGTGGTGTCGGCATTGCGCGAGTGGATGGCAGAGCTAGGGGCGAGGGCGCATGTTGCCGTCTCGAGCCTCGGGAAATGGAAGACTGCCGCGCAAATGTTGGCGCTGGTCATTCTTCTGGCCAATCCACCCCTGATGACTTTCTGGGTCCTGGTAGGCTACGCATTGCTGATCATTGCCGCGGTCCTCACCCTGTGGTCGATGCTGCACTATCTGGTGGCCGCCTGGCCGCACCTCAACGCGACCCCAAAAGAGAAATAAGTATTTTTGAATCAAGGAGTTGACAGGGCTTTTCGAAACGTTAGAATGGCGCCCGTCAACACGACAACGCGGGAATAGCTCAGTTGGTAGAGCACGACCTTGCCAAGGTCGGGGTCGCGAGTTCGAGTCTCGTTTCCCGCTCCAGATTTTGATGATCACCTTGTGGTCATCCGTGTCATGGCTGAGTAGCAGAGTGGTTATGCACCGGATTGCAAATCCGTGAACGCCGGTTCGATTCCGACCTCAGCCTCCAAACAGAAAGCCCCGTAGATTAAGCATCTGCGGGGCTTTTTGCTTTCTGCCTTCCTCGCATCATTTCCGTTATTTCGAGATCGTTTCCGTTACACGCGCCCCACGCGACGGGTCAGCGAGTCGGTTTGACTACTTCGCCAACGCGGCGGTAGACCTTCTTGGTGATCTCTTCTTTGCTGTGGCCCAGCAGCTTGCTGGCGTCGCCGATGTCCTCGATTTCGCTCGCGGCCTTGGGTCGGACGTCGCTGAATACGAACGCCTTGATGCGCTCAGCCAACGGCTTGTCGTGGGCCTCGATCGCGGCTGCTGCCGCCTGGTTGCGCGCTTCGTTCCAGCGGTTGACCAGCATGCGGTAGCTCAGGCGCAGCCCCCGACTGTTGGTGATCAGTGTCGAGCTGGTGATGCCGGCGAGCTTGCGGCGCTCCAGCAGACCGTCGATGAACTGGCCCAGCCCCGTGGGGGCTCCGTCGACGTGCAGGCGCACGCGCAGCTTTTTTGTGGTCTTGCCCGACCAGCAGGAAGTCCGCCGTCAGGTCGCCCGCCGACACTTTAAGGGTGTCCGCCGGCCGCTGGCCGGCAAGGTAGGCCATATCCATGGCGTCCCGCAGCTCCTGGCAGGCCTGGGCGTAGACGGCGGACCAAACGTCGTTGCCCGCATAAAAGCTCCGTGGGCGCTCTTTATTGCGGCGGACCCCGCGCAGGGGTTGGCGCCGTCGTGGTAGCCCCATTCCCGTGCAAGGGTAAAGACGTGGGAAAGGATGGCAATCTCGCGATTGCCGCGTGTTTTTGCCGTCCGTGCATCCCGATAGCGCGCGATCACCTGGGGCGTGATTGCGCCGATAGGGGCTTTGTCGAAGGCTCTGCGCAGCCGGGGCAGCTCATATTTGAGGTTGTCGTCCTGGGAGCGCTTGGACTTGGTGGGGATGATCTCGTTTTCGTAGCGGTCGAACAGCTCCGACATGTAGCGGATGGTTTTCGGCGGGGTTGCCCGGGCGAGGCGTGCCCACTCCTGCAGTGCCTCGCCGAGGTCGGTCCCGAGGGGGATTTCCTTGACCGTGCCGTCTTCCTTGCGGCCGAGGTAGTAGTAGCCGACCCATTCCTTACCTGATTTGAGCTTCCGGGTGCGCTTGAGCATACGGTAGGGAAGCTCTCGGTTTTCCGGTTTGCGCGGGCGTCCCATTAGCTGACGTCCCTCAAGTCGAGCTGCCAAGGTTCCTCAACAGCGGCCGAGCTGGTGGGCTTCACCCCGGCTAGTTTCAGACGGGCGTAGATACGGCCGACGATGGGGCGGCCTGCAGCGTAGACTTCGTACACCCATCCGTTTGCCTTGAGCCATGCGATCTGGTGGGTACTGGGCCATTACCTGTAGCTCGGCTTCGGTCAGAAACTCAGCGGCGGGCTCGGTGCTGGTTGTCGCTGCGATGATCATGCTTCGTCTCCAGTACCAAACAGATCGCCCTGGGCGCGCTCGTGCTGCGCCTGTTCCCATGCGTGGCTGATGCGGGCTGCGGCGATGGCGATGTAGCCCAGGGACTGCCCGTTTTCGTCGGTGTCGCGTTCGATGCCGATGAGGCGGAATCCTTCGCGCATGCAGGCCTTGCCGGTGCTGCCGCTGCCCATGAACGGATCCAGCACCAGACTGCCTGGCGGTGTAATCAGGCGGCACAGGTAGGCCATCAAATTGGTGGGTTTGACGGTGGGATGGTGGTTTTCGCTCGTGCGGTCAGTGTTGGCCGATTGGAACGAGCCCGGGTTCTGTTCACCGCTGGACCAGTTGAGCGTTCCGCGGGGCATGCCGTGGCAGCCTTCATTTATGCGCGGTAACCATGCACACCCACCACACACATCTAATTAAGTTAAGGATTTATATAGTTTTTTGTGTGTTGGGTGTGTGTTGGGTAGGTCGCTTGATGTGTTGGGTTGGCCGAGCTGGAGTTTTGACGATGATTCGAGCAATGGACGAACTGCTGCGGGTGTGGGCTTTCGAGTTCCATGGGCCGGGGCTGAGGCGCCCGGAGGGCACGGGCTGCGGCAATGTGATCGCGCTGCTGATGGACACCTGCGGCGAGTTAATCCGCAGCATGAACCGGGGCGGTAGCGTGCTGGTGGGGCAGGCGGCGGAAATCGAGATGATCATGAATCGCTATCTGCTGCCGCATAAGCTGCGGGAGCACTATCTGAACCGCCAGAGCATGGAGTACCAGAAGTGGGCTTATTGCCGGTGTAGCCAGCGAACGTTCTATCGTCGCCTGCGCGATGCGCACCTGGCGCTCCAGGGCATGCTGCTACGTCGTGCTGCATGAGATATTGGCGGATGGAAGGATAAAAAATCCTTAAATATCAAAGGGGTTGAAAACGTATTCACGTTGATTGGAGGGCTGGCGTTGGCCTTTTGGCAAAGAGGGGGTACAAAGTAGGCATGGTGTTACCGGTTTGTCTTAAGGGCTCCGGTACGCAAATCAAGAAACCCGGCCGTCGTGCCGGGTTTTTTGTTGCCTGCCTATTGATGGGCTCGGCGTGTGTCGGGCTTTGGGTGGGCGGTTGAAAGAGGGCGACCGTGGTCGGTGTAGTAGCACCGCCCACGGTCGCCGACCTGCAGTCCGAGCTGCAAGCCAGCCTAGGCCCCCTTGCTCTCGAGAGCGCGGCGAGCCTAGCAGAACTGAATAGGCGTTGCAGATGCTGAAGGATTGCCGCTGTGGGAAATGCAGCCGGTTGCTTGCCCGTATTGGGGAGCTGAGTGAAGTCCAGATCAAGTGTCCGCGCTGCCGGACGCTTAATCATGTGAGGGCCTTGAGCCTCGTCCAGACGCCTTTGAGCGATTCACGTTCGATTAACTCTGAAGGTAAATGCGAGGATCTATGAAGCTTTCAACAACTTGTATTGCTGTATGCCTGGCGATCGGCTGGCTCTCTACTGTTCAAGCCGAAGAAACTGTCATGCAGCCAAGCGCGACTCAAGAGTCGGCTGTCGCTGAGCAGAAACAACTTCTGGGAGCTGCAGCAGGAGCTACTGGTTATGTGTGTGGGACTGGAACCAATATTCCTGCTGGGAAATATTTCAGTTACCTAGAGACAAATTATGCATATTGCCCGGGTGTAACTGTGCATTGGACGGATTTGTTCGATGGCGCGACGATTATGTATCAGAAAGATTTGCAGAATACAAAATCTGGACTGGTTATCAGTAAGGCTCGCTATGTCAGTTACCCACAGGCGCCGGTTGAGCATTATCGCTTTGAGTTGGCCGCGCCAAAAGAACGCTTGAGGGGGTGTAGTACCTATACTCCATCCAATTGGACTTATTCAGAGGAAATTGGTGCTGAATGCGGTAGCTTTAACTCTGTTGTTTTTCATGAGGTTGTCACCTCTGATTGGGAGGACTATAAAGGTCGAAGCCGACTGAAGTTGGTAAGTTATAATAGCGTCACTAAGATGACCGTAAAGGTAGAGGCGACTGGGGCCGGTATTTCCGATTCATTCTCTCAACAATACACTGAGACGATGGGCCTTCCGCTGTGGGTGTACGTGGATGCAGATAGTTTCAATAAAACCTTCAAGGACTACGCCCAGAAAAATGCCAACTTTAAGGTGACGGTCGATGCGTATATAGGTTCGCGCTACGCATACACCAAGACGTTCGAGAAGTCTGGATTTGAAATGCTCGGAATCAAACATCCTACCATGACGCTATCTGTTAATCCGGTGAATGTTATTGAGGGTGATGTGGTTACTCGGAATTGGGAGTCGCAATATGCTGACTACTGTACCAGCAAGACTGGTGACCGCCTTGCGACCTCTGGTTCCTCGGTCACTGCGCCTGTGTACTCCTCCAATACCTATCAAATCTCCTGCACAGGCCTAGGTGGGACTGTAACTTCGAGCGTCTTTGTTAATGTTATTCCAAAGCCAACAATGACCTTGGATGTGCAGCCACGTCAGATTCAGGCTGGACAAAAGGTCACTCGCTATTGGTCTTCTCAAAATGCTAGTCAGTGTATGAGCAAGACCGGTGTTCCGCTGGCAACTTCAGGCGCTTGGGAAACTGATCCGTTGTACTTCTCTAATATCTATCAAATTTCGTGCTCTGGTCCCGGTGGCACAGTTACACAGTCGGTTGATGTCACAGTCGTTCCCTAACTTGTGATATGCGGAAAAGCCCGGCGGTATGCCGGGCTTTTTCATGTTGAATGTTCGGATTTTTCTCTGCGATCAATACAAATGCAAATTGAGGAGGCCTTCATGGAAGGCGGACCACTTACCGGTCCTGGTCTAGCGACGTTGGCTACGGCCGCAGCTGCAATTCTGGGTGTCCAGGCCGACGGTTTCTTGGGCGTAGTTGCTGGGGCGTTCTGTGGAGCTGTGGTTTACATGCTGAGTCTCCAGGCGGACCCCGTCATTGCCAAGACTCTGTATTTCATCGTCGCTTGGTTGGCTGGTGTCCTCACCGCGGGCTTCGCTGCTGATGCCATCGGATTAGTGATGATGGGTAGTGCGGCGGCTATCCCGGATGGGGTCGGTGCGTTGCTGACCAGCGCGATTATTGTGCGGCTTCTGCAGTACCTGATCAGCAGGCCACTGCAGAAGATATTCTCTGATGCGCAACGCTGGAGAAAACGCTAATGGATGCTCTGATGGAGTCGATGCACTGGCTGCTCCAATGGCTGCATCCGCTGCCAGGGCTGCCATTGCTGGCGACAGTGGTCGATATGGCTGCGAGCGGCGGAATTTTCTACTTAGTTGCCTTGCACTATCGAGGTCCGGTTATTAGGCGCTGGATCACATGGCTGGCGTTTCTGCTTGCGTTGTCTTCTGGGCTTACCTGCCTTTTCGATGTTGCTGTGCTCGCAGGTTGGGAGGGCGCCAGCCGTTTGGCTTACGTCGCAAATACGGGGATCAACTGCATGCTGTTCGCTGCCCTGGTGGCGGTCCAGGGGAATGTGGGGAAGTTACTTAAAAGATCTGCTTGGGATGGTCCCTCAAGCCTCGGACCAAGTTGACCATCTCTGCCGTCGGGGACCCTGTGGCACCCGCCAGACACGGGCGTTCAGACCCGCGATTTCGCGTTAGTGGCTGGGGTTGAGACTTAGTGAACTGCGGTTCACCGGTTCACTCGACCAGTTCATTTCCGGTTAACAGGTGCCCTCAATGACACTGATGCTCAAGTCCGAGTACGCGGACAGCCGCGGCTGGTCACGCTCCTACGTTTCCAAGCTCGCCCGCGAGAACCGCCTGGTGCTCACTGCCGACGGCAAACACGTCGACGCCGCAGCCACCGGCGCGCTGCTGGAGGCGACCGCAGATCCCAGCAAGGCCGGCGTCGCCGCACGCCACGAAGCGGCCCGCCTGGAGAGCGGCGTCACCGCCCACCTGACCCCCGACGCGCCGCCGCTGCCAGCACTCGAGCCGACAACTCCCGGCGTCCACGACCTCCAGAAAGCCCGCGCCCACCGCGAGTACTACCTGGGCCAACTGGCCGAGGACGAATTCCGCAAGCAGCGCGGCGAGCTGGTGGAGCCGTCGACGCCGGCGCATTCAACGCCGCCCGAACCACCAGCGAACTGGTCCTGGGTCTGCCCAAGCAGCTCGCCCCAGAGCTCGCCCCCGACGGCGGTATTACCTTCACCGACACGAGTTGAACACATGCAGCACTACGCCGACGGTGCCGCCGCGCATCGTGCGGCATTTGCGCGGGGCCTCGAGCCCGATCCCGCGCTCTGGATCGATCAGTGGGCCGACGAATACATGCGCATTCCGCGCGATACCGGCGCCGCCGAGCCCGGCCCATACCGCACTGACCGCACACCCTATGCCCGCGAGCCCATGCAATGCCTCTCGCCAGCGCGCCCTTGCCGCCGGGTGGTGACCAAGGTCGCCTCGCAGCTGATGAAGACGCAGATCGCACTCAACTGGATCGGCGGCTGCATCCACATGGCGCCGGCCAATATCCTGATGCTGCTGCCCAGCCTCAACCTGGCGAAGCGCGTCTCCGCCCGCCTGGACAAAACCATCAAAGCCACGCCGGTCCTGCGGGAGAGGGTGGCCTCGCCGCGTTCCCGCGACTCGCGCAACACAATGGACACCAAAGAGTTCGAGGGCGGCGCGCTGTTCGCCACCACCGCCGGCTCCGCCGCTAACCTCGCCGAGCTGGCCGCGCGCTTCATCTACGGCGACGAGATAGACCGTTGGGACGTCGACGTCGACAACGAAGGCGATCCCATCGAGCTGGCCGAAACCCGTGGCTCCACGTTTGGCCGCAACGCCAAGTTCTATTTCTCCAGCTCGCCCACCATCAAAGGGGCGAGCCGGATCCAGGATCTGTTCGACACCAGCGACCAGCGCAATTACTACATGCCCTGTTCGCACTGCGGCTTCATGCAGGTCCTGGAGTGGTCGCGCCTGCACTGGGACGGCGGGTAGCAGATGGTCCAGTACCGCTGCGCCAACCCTGACTGCGAATGCCTGATCGAGGAGCACCACAAGGCGGCCATGCTAGCCGCCGGCGAGTGGCGCGCCCACGCAGCCGGTGACGGCGAGACGGTCGGATTTCACCTCAACGCGCTGTATGCCCCCTTGGGTTGGGTCAGTTGGACGGCCCTGGCCAAACAGTACGACAAGGCTGTGCTCGCCCAGAGCAGGGGTGACCTCGAACCCATGCAGGTGTTCTACAACACCCGACTGGCCGAGGTCTGGGACAGCGCCCAGGAACAAACCAAGGCCGGCGTCCTGATGGCTCGGGCGAGAGCAGAGACCTACGTCCTCGGCACCCTGCCAGTCGGCGCCCTCATGCTCACTTGCGCGGTTGACGTGCAGGGCAACCGGTTGGAAATGATGGTTCTGGCCTGGGGCGTTGGGATGGAGCGCTGGGTCGTAGATCACCAGGTGATCATGGGCGACCCTGCGGAGACCCACACCTGGGCTGCCCTTGATGCGCGCTTGCAGGCCCGCTACCAGCACCCGGCCGGGCCGACCCTGCCGATCCTCGCTACCGCCGTGGACTCTGGCGGCCATCACACCGACGAGGTTTACCAGTTCTGCCGCGTGCGCCGGTGGCGCAACGTCTTCGCCATCAAGGGGGCGAGCAAGCCGGGCCGCCCGGTGATTGCCCAGCGCCCCTCGCGCGTCGACGTCACCTGGCTCGGCCAGGTCGAACGCAATGGCGCTGAACTCTGGATCGTCGGCACCGACACCGCCAAGGACTGGATCTATAACCGCTACAACCTGACCGAGGGCCCCGGCGCCTTGCACTTCGCGCGGGCCCTACCCGACGACTTCTTCGACCAGTGCGTGGCCGAGCGCAAAGTCGCCCGCTACATCAAGGGACACAAGCGGATCGAGTGGGTGAAGGGCAAGGCCGAGCGTAACGAAGCGCTGGACCTGCTCGTCTACAACCTCGCCATAGCCCACTACCTGAACATCCACCGCTACCAGCAACACCAGTGGGAGCAGGTAGCCAACGCCTTCCGGCAGAGCAACCTGTTCGAGCAGCCCGTCCAGCAACAGGCGTTACCGCCCGCCGATGATGAGCCGCAACCGGTACCCCCAAGCCCGGCCCCCGAGCCGCCAACCACACCACCACAGCCGCCGGTGCGCCAAGCGTTGCCCCAACGGCGCAGCTCGCACAGTGGCTACCTGAAAAGGCGTTAACCCATGGCCTACACCCAAAGCGACCTGGACGCGATCGATCGCGCGATCGCTACAGGCGAGCGATCCGTCCGCTTCAGCTCACCCACTGGCGACCGCACCGTTGAGTTCCGCTCCATCACCGAACTGAAGGCCGCCCGCGACCTGATCAAGGCCGAACTGGCGGAAAGTCCACCGCGTCGCATCGTCCGCCTCTACCACGGCGGCAAGGGGTTGTAGCGCAATGAGCCGTTACCGCCCCGACCCCGCCAGGCTGGCCAAACTCACGCGAATCCAGAACAGCTACGAAGGTGCGGCGGAGGGGCGGCGCTCGCAAGGCTGGGACGCCTCTGACCTTGGCATGAACGCCTTGCTCATGCCAGCGCTGAACAACCTCCGCAGACGCTCTCGCGCCGCCATCCGCAACGACCCATACGCCGGCGGCGCCATCACCCGCCGCGTCAGTAATCTGATCGGCACTGGCATCACACCACGGCCGAGAACAACCGATAGCGTCCTCCGCGAACAACTGCAGGAGCTCTGGGATGACTGGACAGATGAAGCCGACTCAGATGACCGCACCGATTACGGCCTGCAGGCGCTGGTAGCGCGCACCGTAGAAGGGGCGGGAGAGTGTTTCATCCGATTCCGCCCACGGCGGCTCGAGGACGGCTACGCCGTGCCCCTGCAGCTCCAGTTGCTGGCACCCGAGTTCGTACCCAGCGACAAGAACGAACTGACCCCGAGCGGGAACATCATCCGAGCCGGTATCGAGTTCAACCCACAGGGCCAGCGAGTCGCGTATTACTGCTATCGCACACACCCGAGAGACCCAACCGCCTCAATCGGCGGCTACAACCAGGTGCTGCGGGTGCCCGCCGAACAGATGCTGCACATATACGAGCCCCTGGAGCCCGGCCAGCTGCGCGGCGTGCCGCGCCTTGCCCCGGTGCTCAAGCGGCTGCGCAGCCTGGACAACTACGACGACGCCGTGCTGTTCCGGCAGGAGGTCGCCAACCTGTTTACCGGATTCATCCGGCGCGACGCTCCCGATGGCGGCCCGCCGACTTTCGATCCGGTCAGCGGCAAACCGATAGAGACAACACACGACGGTGTCCCTATGGCCGGCCTGGAGCCCGGTACCATGCAGGAGCTTTTACCCGGTGAGAACGTCGAGTTCTCCGACCCTCCGGACGCCGGCAACAACTACCCGGCTTTCATGCGGCAGCAACTGATGGCCGCCGCAAACGGCCTGGAGATGTCCTACGAGCTGTTCTCCGGCGACCTGCGCGACGTCAACGATCGCGGCTTGCGCGTGGTGCTGACCGAGTTCCGCCGCCGCTTGGAGCAACTCCAGTTTGGCGTCTACGTCCACCAGCTGTGCCGGCCCGTCCGTGCCGCCTGGCTGGATATGGCCGTCCTCTGCGGCGCCGTGAAACTGGCCGACTACGCCACCCGCCGCCGTGAATACCTGCGCACCCGTTGGGTTCCCCAGGGCTGGGCCTACATTCACCCCGTCCAGGACGTGCAATCCAAGCTGCTGGAAGTCAACGCCGGTTTTGCCTCTCGCAGCGAAATGGCCCTGCGCACTGGGTACGACGCCGAAACCATCGACAAGGAAAACGCCGAAGACGCCAAGCGCGCCCAGTCGCTGGGCCTCAACTACAAGACCCTCACCAGCCTGGCCCCCGAGCCGGAGGAGAAGGAAACCCCATGACTACCACGCAACGGCTGCGGATCTACAACAAGGTCCCCGGCGCCCCAACCGAGAACGCCCAACACTGGTACAGCATCCAGGCCCGCGCTGAAGGCAGCACCGACCCCATCGAGGTCTATGTCTATGGCGAGATTGGCGTCTGGGGCATCACCGCCAACGACTTCATCCGCGACCTGGTGGCAGCCGATGACGGTACCAGCCAGATCGTCGTCGCCTTCAACACCATCGGCGGCGACCTGTTCGACGGCCTAGCCATCCATAACGCGCTGCGTCGCCTCGGCGCCCGCGGTACCGCTCGCATTGACTCCCTGGCCGTCGGCGCGCTGCTCCCGGGCATCGGCACGCTGCTCGGCTCGCTCGTTGTCCCTGCTATCAGCAGCCCTGCTGCTCCATTGGGCCAGGTCGCACGCTCCCTGGAGGCACTGGCGCCCCCCAGCCCGGCCCCGTTGCTGGTCAACCCCGTCGAGCCACCGCCGCCGCAGGTTGACCAGCAGTTCTCGTTCTCTCCGCAGGTATCGCTGACGGTGCAGGGGGACGTGAAAGCTCCGGCCCAGATGGCGCGTGATCTTGAGCCACACCTGCGGCGACTGTTCGACGAGTTCGCGGCGCTGCAGGAGCGCCGCAGCCTGTACGACAAACCACACATCTTTCCATCCTCGCCGTGGGTGATCGATAGCACTGCACGCGGATCAGCGTCGAACGCCAGTGTGCCTCGCGTGCAACTGCCAGCCCGCTGCAGGGCCTGGTCGAGCACGATGTATTGCGACGCCTGATGAAACCGCTCGCCGGCCAGCTCCTCGATCGCGAACGAATACGCGGCCGTAATCAGCTCGGCCAGTTCGAACCACTCGTCGACGTCGATCACCCCGCGCGTCAACATCCCCGCGCCCCCTCGGAGAGGATGCGGCGGTGGCTGTCGGGTCCGATCATCAGGTCGCGGCGTTTGTTCAGCAGCGCGTGCCACTCGGTCAGCTCTGGATGCACGGCATGGGCTCAATATGCTGTCTATGCATACAGTATATTGAGCCAGGATCGAGCCGGCTATGCCTGGGCGACGCGCTGCGCGATCTCCAGCTGGATGGCGGCGCAAGGGTGTCAGGCACCTAAAAATCATTTCCATTACCAAATTTACCCCTGCGGGGCTCTAGGGCAGCAGAGCGGCACTTGCACTTGCGTTTCGGAAATGATCGTGGCCTAATGCATTGATTAATTTGGTTTTTGTGGTCGGATTGCAAATCCGTGAACGCCGGTTCGAATCCGACCTCAGCCTCCAATAGAAAAGCCCTGTAAATCCAAGATTTACAGGGCTTTTTCTTTACCTTGCCTCAGTCAGGATGCCAGTGATCGCAACTTGCACCGAGGGCTGGGGGCTGTATATAGTCCAGCCCCTCGCGGGTTCTCGTGAGCCCCTGACAACGCTGCAACGCGCTGCCGCCCGGATGGCGAAATCGGTAGACGCAGGAGACTTAAAATCTCTCGCCCTTTGGGCGTGCCGGTTCGAGTCCGGCTCCGGGCACCATTTCTTTCCCCTGGTAATCATTCCCCGCGGCGTCCGCCGCTCCGCTGCATCATGCTTCTGGCCACCTTGCGATTCGCACGGTCGCGTTCGTGCATTCGTCACATATTAAAAACCCGGCTGCCGCCGGGTTTTTGTAAATCGATCACGCCCGGAAATCATGCACCCGCGTTGGCCATGGCACGCAGCTTGGCGCCTGCTTTCACGATGCGGCGCTGACGCAGCGGGGCAGCGGTTTCGTAGAAGTTCTGCAGCGGTACCTCCTCCTTGAAGTGATCGGCATCCTGTTCCTGCAGGGGGCCATATTCGGTGGCGAGGTCGCGACGGATGCGGCTCACGAGGCTGGTTAGCAGCTCCTGATTGCGTTGCTCTTCTAGGCGCACCACGCGGCAGGCGATACGCTCACCAGCATCCTTGCTCAGCGTCATGATCAGGTTTCCGTCCGGGCGGGCGGAGAAGCCCACTTCGAAATCGGCGAACTGTTGGCAGAGATACTGGGCGGCAGGCAGACGTTCGATCAGCATGGTGTCGTCCTCGGCAATGATTGGGGTGGTCTTTCCCATTCATTGCAGAGTGCATACCAACTTCTAATTTATAAAAATGTATTAAAAATCAATAGGTTATATTTTTGCGCCGCTGCGCTTCCCATGCACTCTGCATGAGGCTCGAAAAAACGCATGGCATTTTGCACGAATGGAGATTCAGTGCGGAATTGGCTGATGCCGTGAAGCGTCTGGCTTGCTCTTCGGCTTTTGTAGCCGCGCCCGGCGCATCGGGACGCGCAGAATCGCCCAAAGCGTGACCACAGCCAGCAGCAGCCAGCCAATGATCATGAGAGTCACGAACGTGCCTGGATTCATATCGATATCCTCACCCCTCCCTAAGGGTAGTCCACCGCCTTTGGCGTGCTGTCCTTTCGGTTGAGCGGCAATGCTCCAAGAGGTTCCAATCAATGGCTTGAAGGGTGTCGCCTTATCTGGTATCTGTATGGATATACAGTGTAGAGGGCATCGTCATGCTTCAAGCCATTCTGGAAACCCGTGATGTGCCGAGGGCTGGTAAATCCCTCGCAGCGCCTCTGCTCCATACCTACATAGTCCGAGCATGTGGCGAGGAAATGACGGCGGCGGGCATACGCGACAGCGACCTGCTGCTGGTGGATCGAATGGAGTTGGCGGTACCGGGGGAGATCGTGGTGGCCGCACTCAACGGCGAAGCGATGATCCGCCAGTTGGCCATTGTCGATGGCTCTTTCGCCTTGCTTGCCGCAAATGAAGGCATTCCGGTCTTGCGGGTAGAAGAGGGGGATGAACTCTCTATCTGGGGTGTGGTGCGCCGGCGCGTGGGAAGCGACGAGGTTGAGCGGGCGGCGGCACTTCACGCCTGAGGTCGCGCGCCCAAGGGTGGGCCGGGTGTCGATGCTGACCATTTGCCAGTAGTCATCGAACTAAATGGCTGTCACGGAGTCGTATCCGTCGTGCCACCGGTTCCGCAACTGTTCAAGGCAGTTGCATGGCTTGCCAGCCGGGGCATTGTAAGGCGGCCGCAGCCTGATTAGACTGCGCGCAACTCGCACCCCTGTCCCTCTCGAAGGACTACCATGATCAAGAAATGTCTGTTCCCGGCCGCCGGCTACGGTACCCGCTTCCTCCCGGCCACCAAGGCCATGCCCAAGGAAATGCTGCCGGTGGTGAACAAGCCGCTGATCCAGTACGCCGTTGAAGAGGCGCTGGAAGCCGGCCTCGGCGAAATCGGTATCGTCACCGGCCGCGGCAAGCGCTCCCTCGAAGACCACTTCGACATCAGCTATGAGCTGGAGCACCAGATTCGCAACACCGACAAGGAGAAATACCTGGTCGGTATTCGTCGCCTGATCGACGAATGCACCTTCTCCTACACCCGCCAGATCGAGATGAAAGGTCTGGGCCATGCGATCCTGACCGGTCGCCCCCTGATTGGTGATGAGCCTTTCGCCGTCGTGCTGGCGGACGACCTGTGCCTGAACCTCGAAGGCGACAGCGTTCTCAAGCAGATGGTCAAGCTGTACAACCAGTTCCGCTGCTCCATCGTGGCGATCCAGGAAGTACCGCCGGAAGAGACCAACAAGTACGGCGTGATCGCCGGCGAGATGATCCGCGACGACATCTACCGTGTGAACAACATGGTGGAGAAGCCGAAGCCGGAAGAAGCACCGTCGAACCTGGCGATCATCGGTCGCTACATCCTGACTCCGGATATCTTCGACCTGATCGAGCAGACCGAGCCGGGCAAGGGCGGGGAAATCCAGATCACCGACGCGCTGATGAAGCAGGCCCAGGACGGTTGCGTACTGGCCTATAAATTCAAAGGCCAGCGTTTCGACTGCGGTAGCGCCGAGGGTTACATCGAGGCGACCAACTTCTGCTACGAGCACCTCTACAAGACCGGCAAGGCCTGGTAATTCCAGTCGACTTCCGGTTCTGCGAAAAAGCCACCTTCGGGTGGCTTTTTCGTTGCGTGGCATCCTTGATTCATTGGCGGCTTACATCGAGCGCGGAACGGGCATTGCCTCGGACCCGGGTCCCAGTGGCTGGCCGTAGCTGAATTCGACGTAGTTTCCCGCCGGGTCTCGCAGGCCACAGTAGTAACCGACCGGATAGGGCTCCTCCCGCGGCGCCCAGATCAGGCAGCCGGCGGCCTTGGCTTCTTCGGCGATTCGATCGACTTCCTCGTGGCAATCGACTGCAAAGCCGAAGTGGCTGTAGTCGTCGTCGGCGAGATGGCGTTCTTCGCCGCCCGGCATGATGACGAAGATGAAGCTGTGCTCCTTGCCTGGCTCCGCCATCCACACGATGCGCGAGCCCTTGCCTTCGCGCTGGTGGATGACGCGCATGCCGCAGAAGCGTTCGTAGAACGCGATGCAGGCGTCGAGGTCGGGAACGTGCAGGGCCAGGTGGGTCAGGGTGGATCGCATGGCGGTAATCTCCTGCTTCGGCTTCTGGCAGGATAGGTCAGGCGCCATGAGGTATGCTGCCTGGCATATCCAATGGGAGATCCATGATGTCTTTCGATTTTGACCTGTTCGTCATCGGTGCGGGTTCCGGCGGCGTGCGTGCCGCGCGCTTCGCAGCTGGCTATGGCGCGAAGGTGGCGGTGGCGGAAAGCCGTTACCTGGGCGGCACCTGCGTCAACGTCGGCTGCGTCCCGAAGAAGCTGCTGGTGTATGGCGCGCATTACCACGAGGACTTCGAGCAGGCCGCCGGATTCGGCTGGACGCTGGGCGAGGCGAGCTTCGATTGGTCGACCCTGATCGCCAACAAGAACCGCGAAATCCATCGGCTGAACGGCATCTACCGCAATCTGCTGGTGAGCAGCGGCGTCACCCTCCTGGAGGGGCATGCCAAGTTGCAGGACGCCCACACCGTCGAGGTCGATGGCCAGCGTTTCAGCGCCAGGCATATCCTGATCGCCACCGGCGGCTGGCCGCAGGTTCCGGACATTCCCGGCAAGGAGCATGCGATTACCTCCAATGAAGCCTTCTTCCTCCCATCGCTGCCGCGGCGCGTGCTGGTGGTCGGTGGTGGTTACATCGCGGTCGAGTTCGCCGGCATCTTCCATGGCCTGGGGGCGCAGACCTCGCTGTTGTATCGCCGCGATCTGTTCCTGCGCGGCTTCGACCGCAGCGTGCGCGAGCACCTGCGCGACGAGTTGACCAAGAAGGGGCTGGACCTGCAGTTCAACAGCGACATCGCGCGTATCGACAAGCAGGCCGATGGCACGCTGGCCGCCACATTGAAGGATGGCCGCGTACTGGAGGCGGATTGCGTGTTCTACGCCACCGGCCGCCGTCCTCAACTGGATAACCTGGGGCTGGAAAACGTCTCGGTCGAACTGGATGACCGAGGCTATATCAAGGTCGATGAGGCCTATCGCAGCAGTCAGCCATCGATCCACGCCATTGGCGACGTGATCGGCAAGGTGCAGTTGACCCCGGTGGCACTGGCGGAAGGCATGGCGCTTGCGCGGCACCTCTTCCGCCCGGAGGAGTACCGTCCGGTGGATTACAAGCTGATTCCGACAGCCGTGTTCAGCTTGCCAAACATTGGCACGGTCGGGCTGACGGAAGACGAGGCGCGTACCGCCGGCCACAAGGTAAAGATTTTCGAAAGCCGTTTCCGCCCCATGAAGCTGACCCTAACCGAGTGCCAGGAAAAGACCTTGATGAAGCTGGTCGTCGATGCCGACAGCGACAAGGTGCTGGGATGCCACATGGTCGGCCCGGAGGCGGGCGAGATTCTCCAGGGTATCGCCATTGCCTTGAAGGCAGGTGCCACCAAGCGTGTCTTTGACGAGACCATCGGCATCCACCCGACGGCGGCCGAGGAGTTCGTTACGCTACGTACGCCTGTGGGCGCCTGACCGGGCCGCAGAAACGAAAAAGCCGGTGCAATGCACCGGCTTTTTCGTAGGCGAAGCTCCGACCCGGAGCAGCTTCAGTTGGCGCGTTCCAACTGATTGTGGGCACTGTCCTGGCGCTGCGCATAACGTTGCGCGAGCACGGCGCAGACCATCAGCTGGATCTGGTGGAACAGCATCAGCGGCAGCAGGATCACGCCCACCGTGCTACTGGCGAAGAGCACCGACGCCATGGGCACGCCGGTGGCCAGGCTCTTCTTCGAGCCACAGAAGACGATGGTGATGCGGTCTTCCAGGGAGAAACCCAGGTAGCGTCCCAGTAGGTTGGTGGCGATGAGCGCCAGGGCCAGCAGCACGCAGCAGGCGACTACCAGGCCGGCGAGGGCGGGCAGCGGAATCTGGTGCCAGAGGCCCTGGATCACTGCGGCGCTGAAGGCGGTATAGACCACCAGCAGGATCGAGCCCTGGTCGACGTACTTCAGCACCGGCTTGTTGCGCTCGACCCAGGCGCCGATCCAGGGGCGCAGCAGTTGGCCGGCGAGGAAGGGCACCAGCAGTTGCAAGGTGATCTTGCCGATCGCATCCAGTGTGGAGATGCCGGTGTCGCCATGGGCGCCGATCAGCAGCTGCACCAGCAGGGGAGTCAGGAATACACCCATCAGGCTGGAAGCGGAGGCGCTGCAGATCGCGGCGGGCACGTTGCCGCGCGCCAGCGAGGTGAAGGCGATGGACGACTGGACCGTGGCGGGCAGGGCGCACAGGTAGAGCATGCCCAGGTACAGGTCCGGCGTGACCAGCGGTGACAGCACGGGCTTGAGCGCCATGCCGAGGATCGGGAAGAGGATGAAGGTGCAGGCGAACACCAGCAGGTGCAGGCGCCAGTGGGTGGCGCCGGCGATGATGGCCTGGCGCGACAGCTTGGCACCGTGCAGGAAGAACAGCAGCGCGATGCCCAGGTTGGTGATCCAGCCGAAGACCACGGCAGTGGTGCCTTCGCAGGGCAGCAGGCTGGCAACGGTCACAGTGGCGATCAGCGCCAGGGTGAAGTTGTCGGGGAGCAGGCGTGGGCGAGCCATGGGCACATCTCTCATCGTTGTTGTGTGTGAACGACCACTAAGGTCAGGTTCGCACTCTAAGCCCGGGAGGATGTGCCGGCTAACGCCAGAAAGTCAGCTTATGTCGCTGAAAGGACAGATTCGGCGCCGTTGATGTGCAGATCGACCCAGTAGACGCTGACCATTCCCCGCATGCGCTGCGCAATGACTTCGGCGCGATGGCGCGGCAACGTGGTCACTCGCAGGGCGATATCCAGCCAATCCTCGCGGCGGGAGGATTCGACCTCGGCCGGCACGTGGCCCTGGAGCGCGAACTGGTTCAGCAGCCGGCAGAGGATGTCGGCATCGATCTCGGCGCGGATCAGGTAGCGCACGTCGGCTGCTGCTTCAGTGGGAACGGGACGCTCCATGGGGAATTGGAGAAGGTTGCGCGCGGGAAGAGTCATGACGGTCGGCCGATGCGGTAGAGGTGGGGAGCATTGTGCGACCGGGCCGGGGGATTTATTTGCCTGAATTCTGCATTGGTTCAGCGATGTGTGCATTAATAAGTCGGGTAATAGATGTCTGGAGACTTATTAATGCCTGTTTCGCTGGACGCCCATGATCGCAAGATTCTCGCCCTGTTGCAGGAGGAGGCAACGCTCTCTACGGCCGAGATCGCCGAACGCATCGGCCTTTCCCAGTCGCCGTGCTGGCGGCGGATTCAGCGGTTGAAGGAGGAGGGAGTGATCCGCAAGCAGGTCACCCTGCTGGACCGCAAGAAGATCGGCCTCAACACCCAGATCTTTGCGCAGGTGAAGCTCAACGCCCACGGACGCAATCACCTGACGGATTTCGCCCGCGCCATGGACGAGTTTCCCGAGGTGCTGGAATGCCATGTGCTGATGGGGGCGGTGGATTTCATGCTGCGCATCGTCACCGAGGATGTTGAGGCTTACGAGCGCTTCTTCTTCGAGCGGTTGTCCCAGGTGCCTGGGGTCCAGGAGATCAACTCGATCGTGGCGCTGTCGGAGATCAAGTCCACCACCAGCCTGCCGCTGCCACGGGGATGAAGGGCGCCGGAAGGCCGGCGCCCGCAGCGATCACACGCCGCCGAGGTAATCCATCTTGCCGACTTCCACGCCGTTGTGGCGGAGAATGTCGTAGGCCGTCGTGATGTGGAAGTAGAAGTTCGGGTTGACGAAACCGAGCAGGAAATCCGCGCCGCTGAAGCTGACTTCGCGGGTGCGCAGCTTCAACTCGATGGTACGTTTCTCGGCGCCCTCGAACTGCTCCGGCTTGAGGCCCTTGAGGAAGTCGACGGTCTTGGTGATGCGCGCCTGCAGTTCGTCGAAGGTGGTTTCGTCGTCGGCGAAGCTGGGCACCTCGACTCCTGCCAGGCGAGCGCCGGCGCCCTTGGCGGAGTCGCTGGCGATCTGCACCTGGCGCGCCAGGGCGAACATGTCCGGGGCGAGGCGGGCATTGATCAGGACGGAAGGATCGATGGACTTGGCCTCGGCATGCGCGGCGGCCTTGGCGAGGATCGCCGAGAGGTTGCCGAGCATACGGATGAAGACGGGAACGGAGGCCTGGTAGATCGAGAGGGACATGCTGCGTACTCCAGACAGGACAATAGGGTGCGCGTCACGCGGGACGGCCGTCGGAGTCTACTGCCGGCAGGGACCGCTGTCGCGAGCCGTCAGCGATTTGCCAACTTGGGTGGGGGGCAGCGCGCGGTGTCGATCTGGCCCACGTAGGGGTTTCCCCAGCCCATCACGCAGCCAACCATCTGATTACGCTGACGTTCCCAGCCTTCCACCGGGTATTGCTTGTTCCAGGCGGTGAAGAGTTGGCGGTCCTGCTTCGACAATTTCAGGCCGTAGCGGTCACTCATATAGAAGTAGGTGCGGGCGATCATGCCGCGGATCTGTGGACGGGGCATTGCCTTGCGGGCCTTGAAGTCGATCACCATGGGGCAGGCGCCGTATTGCGATGGTTTCTGCTGCAGCCAGCCGAAGCTGTAGTTGGCACGATCACCGTTCACTTCGCCGATGCTAGGCACCAGGTTGTGCAGGTCGGCTTCCGCTTTCTGGTAAACGCGGTCATTGCGCGTGCAGTTCTTGCGGCCGCCGCTTTGCCAGCACTGGCGCTGATGGCCTATGACCCAGGCCGGAACGATATGCTCCCATTCGATACGCGAGGCGCGGTTGGCATTCTTGCGCGGGGTGTAGCCGCAACTCTTCAGGTCGACCTTGGTGCCGTTGTAACGGCAGCCGCAGTAGAACTCCACGGATTGGCGGGCATAGAGCTTGCGGCCGACCTTCTTGGCTTCCTCGAAGGTGCGAGGCGCGGCGGCGGAGGCCGCGGCCGGAATGGTGAGGATCAGCAGCAGGGTCAGGCAGCGTCCGAACATGAGGCGTTCCTTACGAAAGTCGCTGCATCTTACTGATTGAGAAAGAAATGCCAATCGTGGCAATGGAATGGCAACCGTGCAAATCACCGGGTTTCGCATTCGCTGGGCGGTAGCTCGGGTTGGCAGCGGTGTTGGTCGTTATTTTCTTATGTAAAGAATTACATATTCATTGTAACTATATGATTTAAAAGTATTTATATTCTATTTTCTGACATGGAAGGGAGGGTCTGGCGGGCGTTTTAGCTGGGTTCCGGGCTGCCGGATTGCGACACCATCGCCCCCCACGGGGGATCACGGAGTTTTCTTCGTTCAGATTCTCATGATGTGTTCTCAACTATAAGATTTTAAAGGATTTTATTTTTTCAGCTGGAGGTGTCGATAGTTCTGCCAGGCGAAGGAGTAGCTTGGTAAGCTGTAGCTTCCCATCCCACGAAGGAGATCGGCCATGAACGGTCTCAAGAGCCTCGCGGTGATCATCTGCTGTGCCCTGAGCGCGCCGACGCTGGCGCAGAAATTTTCCGGGCAGGAGGTTCAGCCGCAGTACCAACCGCGCTATCAGACCCAGCCTCAGTGGCAGTCGCCACCGCCGGTGCAGCGGATTTATGTCAGCCCGGGCGCGAATGGGAGCGTCGAAAGCTCATCCAGTTGGCAACGCTATGACGGTTATGGTGGCGTGCAGGTGCCGCGCGGGTACGGTGAGACGCGCTCCGGCACGGTGATCATCGATCAGGGCAGTGGCGGCGTCCGGCAGAGCATCGAGTATCCCAACGGCGCGGTGTACCCACGCGGTAACGGCTATTACCAGCAGCAGTGAGCGGATTCAGTCCAGCGGATCGTCGCGGGTCAGTCGGGATTTGCGCAGGCCGCCGTGGCTATAGAACAACCCGGTATCGCCGCGCCAATGGAAGAGTGTTGCCAGGAAGGCGGAGCTGACCCGGCCCACATCCCAACTGCGGAGTTTGCGGTAGGCCCAGAGCCAGTTGTCATCGGAAGATGCGTCGCGCATGGAATCGTCCTTGATTCGGCAAGCGGAAAGGAAAAAGTGCATGGACAGTAGTGCGAGCCAGAGCCCTTCGCAAGTCGCTGCTCCCGCACCACCATCCTGCGAAAACTCCCGTGTCAGGCGGTGCTGAGCGCCCGGGACTCTTCGACATACTCCTTCAACCAGCGCAGTACCTCGACCGCGTCCCAGCGGCTGGGGTCGAACATCGCATAGGCTTGACCCTGGTAGCCGACCACGTCCAGGGGGCGGTGATAGCCGGCCCGCTGAAGGAGGGCTTCGATTTCCGCGAAGCACACGTTGAAGTGGGTACGGCTGAACGGCGTCTTGCCTTCGGTAACCAGGCCCTCCAGGGTCAATTCCTCCACGGCTTCGCGCACTTCCTCGATGGCCATGTGGTTCACGGTGTACTTCAGCTGATGGATGCTGACCATCGCTTGCTCCTCAATGGGCGGCGGGCCCATGCCCTTGTTGCGAGGTGATCGACTAAGCCAATGGACTGCGGCCATTCGTCGAGGTTTAGAAAATTTTCGCAAAATACTGTATGCATGAACAGTATTTTGTCGCTAGTATCTTTCTCGCTGGCTGACAGAAACCCGGAAGTGCCCGAAACACTAGCGGTGGCGGGCATCCTTCGAAGAAGAGGAGCGATTGGCGATGCTGCAGAAACTGATGCTGTGCGCAGGTCTGGCGATGCTGGTGGGGTGCGCCGAGCCGCCGACGGATGTACCGCGTGCCAATGGCGCCTACCTCATCATCGAGGGCAAGGAGGCCTGGGCGGTGCTGGTGGCCGACGGCAAGCGCACCGAAGAGCGCGGCACCGTGCGCGACGCCATCCGCCTGCCGAAGGATCGCTCGGCAATCGCTGCCAGCTATGTCATCGACACGCCGAACTGCGGCCGCCTGCAATGGCTGACAGAAAGCGAGGGCGACGCCACTGTGCGCCTGACTTCCCAGGGCGAAGCGCCGGATCTGTCGGCGTGCCGCATCAGCGGCGGCTTGAGCCGCGCCTGGACGACGCTGGATTACTCCAGCTGAGGCAAACTCGAACAAATTGTGTCCATCGGCCCAGCTTTCACGTTTTTTTCACGTCCCGGGGCGGAGGATCAAAACCAGCTAAGGGATTAGCTCCCCATCGAAAGCCCGCTTGATCGCGGGCTTTTTATTGCCTGTCGACAAAGGTCGGCTCGCCTGCGTGGCGCTTGCCGGCTAAGGTCAGTGCCTTGGAGATGGCGGAGATAGACATGCAGCGTGTTCTTGCGGAACAACTATGGACGGCATTGGCGGGCCACGCCGATCGTCTGAGCTATCTTGCCTTCCGGGGTGAAGGCGCCTTGCCTTCGGCGTTTTGCGTCACCGATCTCGCCGCAGCCAGTATCGCGTGTGCGGGACTGGCGCTGAGCGAATGGTTGGAGCCCGAGGTCGGCGTCGCCTCCTCGATGGTGATAGATCGCCGCCTGGCTTCGTTCTGGTTCTCTTCCTCTCTGCGTGCCCAGGGCTGGACTCCTCCGGACCTGTGGGACGCCATCGCCGGCAACTACCGCACGCGCGACGGTTGGATTCGCCTGCACACCAATGCGCCTCACCATCGTGCCGCCGCGCTCAGGGTCCTGGGTGTGGGCAATGATCGTGGCCAGGTCACCGATGCCGTCTCCGGCTGGTCGGCTGGAGACCTGGAGCTGGCGGTGGTGCAGGAGGGCGGCTGCGCGGCTCAGATGCGTTCGTGGGACGCATGGAAGCAACATCCGCAAGGCATTGCCGTGGCCCGTGAGTCACTCGTGTTGCGCGATCTGCAACTCACCTCGGCGCCCTCGCTGGATCTGCGCGTCGATCGTGAGCGTCCTTTGGCGGGTCTGCGGGTGCTGGATTTGACCCGTGTGCTCGCCGGTCCTATCGCCACACGCTTTCTTGCCGGCTTCGGCGCGGAAGTGCTGCGCATCGATCCGCCGGACTGGGATGAGCCCGGCGTGATTCCGGAAGTCTCGCTGGGTAAACGCTGCGCGCGGCTCGACTTGCATCTACCTGACGACCGGGAACGCTTCCGGTCGCTATTGGCCGGCGCCGACGTCCTCGTCCATGGCTACCGGGCCGATGCGCTGGAGCGCCTGGGCTTCGGTGCGGACGTGCGCCGAGCCATCGCGCCGGGGCTGGTGGATGTCAGCCTGAATGCATACGGGTGGTCCGGCCCCTGGAGCGAGCGGCGTGGTTTCGACAGCCTGGTGCAGATGAGTGGCGGAATCGCCGCTGCGGGTAGCGTCTGGGCGGGGGACGAGAAGCCCGTGCCGCTGCCCGTGCAGGCGCTGGATCATGCCACTGGCTATCTGATTGCCGCCGCTGCGCTGCGCGGGTTGGCTGAACGGCGCCGCAGCGGGCGCGGCAGTCGCTGGCGCCTGTCGTTGGCAAGGACTGCGCAGTGCTTGTTGGAGGCTGGTCCGCAACCATTGGGCGCGGCGGAGTTGGCGGCGGAAACCATTGCTGACCTGGCCGCCGGTATCGAGTCGACCCCGTGGGGCCTTGCGCGACGCCTGCGCCCACCGCTGCAGGTGGCTGGCTCGCCGCTTTACTGGGAGCTGCCGGCAGCCGAGCTGGGCTCGGCGCCGGCGCAGTGGCAGCCGATCAGCCGCGATTGACCTGGAACGCTTCGCCGGTGGCGAAGAAAGCGCCGCCGGCCTGGTAGTGGATAGTGCGCAGGTCGTCGCTGGGGAAGTGCCAGCGGCCATTGGAGAACGCGCGCTCGTCGGCGTAGGCCGCGACGACCTCGGCGATGAACAGGTCGTACTTCTGCTGGTTGTGCGGTTCGCTGATCACCTTGCATTCCAGGTAGGCCACGCAGCCTTCGACGACCGGCGCGTCGATCTGCCGTGCCCGCGCGGTGCGGATATCCAGGCTTTCGAACTTGTTGCCCTCGCCGCCATTGCTCGAACCTACCGCCAGGGTCAGCTCGGCCTGCTGGCGCGTCGGCAATTGAATGACGAAGGCGCCGGAGCCCTCCACCAGATGGCGCGACCAGGTATTGCGGTCAAGCACCAGCATCAGCTTGGGGGGATCGAAGTCCAGCGGCATGACCCAGGCGGCAGCCATCACGTTGGCGACGCCGTCGTGCTCGCTGGTGACGATGGTGCTCGGGCCGTGGTTGAGCAGCAGGTAGGCCTTGTTCAGCGGCACGTCTTTCAGGTGGTTCATCGAAGATTCCTCAGGGCCGGATCAGAGCAGCAGGCCATCCACCGGTTTGAGCGGCTCGGGCAGCTCAGTCTCGCCAAGGATTTCCAGCACGGCGATTTCCAGGTTGCGGCTCATGGCGTCCAGCGGCAGGTCGTTGGGTTGGGTGTCGAACGGGTCGGCGATCTGGTCGCCCAGGGCGTCCAGGCCGAAGAAGGTGTAGGCCAGCACGCACACCGCCAGCGGGGTGAACCAGCCGATGCTGTCCACCAGGCAGAAGGGCAGCAGGAAGCAGTAGACGTGCACGATGCGGTGCAGCATCAGGATGTAGGGGTAGGGAATCGGCGTGTTGCTGATCCGTTCGCAGCCGCCCAGCACGTAGGACAGGCGAGTCATCTGCTGGTCGATGGCGGTCAGGTTGACGTCGCTGGCGCCGGCGGCACGGCCGCGGTCGGCAAATGCTTGTCCAAGGTGCGCGAGCAGGACGTTGCTCGGGTTGCGGCTGGCAACCAGTGCGGCAGCTTCGTTGCCCAGCAGGCGTTTCACGTCGTCGCTTTGCGGGTCGCCGCGCAGTTGGTCACGCAGGGTATAGCCGAAGGCGATCAGCGGATTGCACAGCTGGCGGCGGCCGTCTGCGTTGAGGTTCGGCAGGAGCGAGCGTGTCTGCCGCGCCAGGTTGCGTGTCACGATCAGCAGCTCGCCCCAGAGTGTGCGCGCCTCCCAGAAGCGCTGGTAGGCGACGTTGTTGCGAAAGCCCAGGAAGATCGCCAGCGTCAGGCCCCAGAGGGTGAAGGGCGTAGAGGTGATGATCACTTTGTAGTGGTAGAGCGTGCCGTGGGTCGCTACTACCAGGGAGCTGAGCAACACCGTGTAGAGCACCTTGCGCCAGATCGCCGGGATGATCGATCCCTTGAGGGAGAACAGCAGGACCCAGAGTGTCGGGGTTTGCGGGCGAAGGATCATGCGGCGGCATCCGGTGGGGCGGAGCGCGCATGATAGCCGAGATAGGCGGTTTGCAACGACGCGATGGCTGTTTGGATAAGCGCTGTCGTAGGAGCTGATCTTATCCGCGATCCGTGGTTACCCTTGGCTACGTGCGTCAAGGATAACAACAGGAACCGCTGCGCGGTTCATCGCGGACAAGGTCCGCTCCTACGAAAGTCGGATCAGCCTTGTTGGTACAGCTTGACGATGGCCGAGAAGTCCAGCTGGCCGTTGCCCTGGTTGCTGAAGGTCTGGAACAGCTGCTGGGCCAACGCACCGAGCAGCACCGGTTGGCGGATCTGCCGCGCGGCCTCGCTGGCCAGGCCCAGGTCCTTGAGCATCAGGTCGGTGCCGAAGCCGCCGCTGTAGCCGCGCGCCGCCGGCGCGCCGGTAAGCGGGTTGTTGATCTCCGACGCCCAGCAGCGGCCGCTGGAGGTGTTGATGATGCCGGCCAGCACTTCGGCGTCCATGCCCAGCTTCACGCCCAGGGACATGGCTTCCGCCACGCCGATCATGGAGATACCCAGCAGCAGGTTGTTCGCCACCTTGGCCACCTGGCCGTTGCCGGCGCCACCGCAGTGCACGATGTTCTTGCCCATGGCGGCCAGCACCGGGCGCGCGCGTTCGAAATCGGCCTGCTCGCCGCCCACCATGAAGGTCAGGGTACCGGCCGCAGCGCCAGCGGTACCACCGGAGACTGGCGCATCCAGCATGGGGTTGCCGTGGGTGAGGGCGGCAGCGGAGACCTCGCGGGCGTTCAGTGGGTCGATGGTGGAGGAGTCGATCAGCAGCACGCCGGGCTGCACGTTGGCCAGCAGGCCATCGTCGCCGAGGAATACCTGTTTCACGTGGGCCGCGGCGGGCAGCATGGTGATGATCACTTCGACATCGTCGCGCGCCACTTCAGCGGGCGAGGCCAGCGCGCGGGCGCCCAGCGCGACGGCCGCTTCTACGGCCTTGGCGGAAAGATCGAAGACGCTCAGGTCGAAGCCAGCCTTGAGCAGGTTGGCGGCCATGGGGCCGCCCATGTTGCCGAGTCCGATGAAACCGATGCGCATGGGGATTTCCTCTTCTTCTTGTACGGGAGCGCCCTGGCGAGCGAGGCGCGGAAAGGGTGCCCGCCCGCGTGGTGCCTGGTCCGGACCAGCATCCTTGCTGAAGTCCGGGGCGGCTCGGGGCAGGCGGGCGGGCAGGGCTGCTTACATGACTAACGGAGATTGATGGTGGTGTTCACCGCACCGCCGACTTCGTTCTCGTCGAACCAGCGTTCGGTGACGGTCTTGGTCTGGGTGTAGAACTGCACCACCTGCTTGCCGTACGGGCCGAGGTCGCCCAGCTTGGAGCCGCGCGAACCAGTGAAGGAGAACAGCGGCACCGGTACCGGGATCGGCACGTTGATGCCCACCTGGCCGACGTCGATCTCTTCCTTGAAATGCCGCGCAGCGGCGCCCGAACGGGTGAACAGCGCGGTGCCGTTACCGTTGGGGTTGGCGTTGATCAGTTCGATGGCCTCGTCGAAGGTCTTCACCGACACCACGCAGAGCACCGGGCCGAAGATTTCCTCGCGGTAGATGGTCATCTGCGGGGTGACGCCGGAGAACACGGTCGGGCCGACGAAGTTGCCCTTGGCGTAGCCGCTCACCTGCGGATTGCGGCCGTCCAGTTCCAGCTTGGCGCCTTCCTGGGTGCCGCGCTCGATCAGGCCGCTGACGCGATCCAGCGCCGCGCAGGAAACCAGCGGACCGACGTCGGTGTTGGCCTCGGTGCCACCGCTCACTTTCAGGGTCTTGGCCTTGGCCACCAGGTCGGGAATCCACTCATTGGCCTCGCCCACCAGGATCGCCACCGACACCGCCATGCAGCGCTGCCCGGCGGCACCGAAGGACGCGCCGGCGATGGCGTTGAGGGTCTGCTCCTTGTTCGCGTCGGGCAGGACCACGGCGTGGTTCTTCGCGCCCATCATGCACTGCACGCGCTTGCCGGCCAGCGAGGCTCGGTTGTAGACGTGGGTGCCGACACGGGTCGAACCGACGAAGGAAACGGCCTTGATGTCCGGGTGATCGCAGATGGCGTTGACCACGTCCGGGCCGCCATGGATGACGTTGAGCACGCCCGGCGGCACGCCGGCTTCATGGGCCAGTTCGACCAGGTGCATGGTCACCATCGGGTCCTGTTCGGAGGGCTTGAGGACGAAGGTGTTGCCGGTGGCGATGGCCATCGGGAACATCCACAGCGGGATCATCGCCGGGAAGTTGAAGGGGGTGATGCCGGCGCACACGCCGATGGGCTGCAGGATCGTGAAGGTATCCACGCCGCCAGCCACGTTGTTGGCCAGTTCGCCCAGTTGCAGGTTGCCGATGGCGGAGGCGTGCTCGACCACTTCCAGGCCGCGGAACACGTCGCCTTCGGCGTCGGGCAGGGTCTTGCCCTGTTCGGCGGTGAGGATGGCCGCCAGCTCCTTCATGTTTTCGCGAATCAGTTGCTGGTACTTGAGGAAGATCCGTGCGCGGGCGCCGATGGGCGTCTTCTTCCAGGTCTTGAATGCGGCCTTGGCGCTGGCCACCGCGCGATCGACTTCCTCGGGCGTGGCGAAGGGCACGCGGGCGAGGACTTCCTGGGTGGCGGGGTTGATCACGTCGCGCCATTCGGAGGTGGTGGACTCGACGGGCTTGCCGTCGAGGAAGAGTTTGACGGTCGGGACGGCAGGTGCGGTCATCGGGGTTCTCCCAGCCTGTAGGCTTTGTTCTTGTGTGGTCCGATCCTAACAGTGCATTTTTGATGTGCTCAATGCGGTGATGTGCAAGTATGGTCTGCATTTTTGCAGATAGAGAGCGCACATTGAGGCGCGTATGGACTGGGACAACCTGCGTTTCTTCCTCGAGCTTTCCCGCGCTGGCAAGCTCACCGTCGCCGCGCGGCGTCTGGGTGTGGACCACACCACGGTGGCCCGCCGCCTGCAGGCGCTGGAGAAGAGCATCGGCGCACAGCTGCTGGTACGCGAACCCGCCGGCTATCGGCTGACCGAAGCCGGCCACGGCCTGTTGCCCCAGGCGGAGGCGATGGAAAGTGCCTGCAAGGTGATCGAGAAACGCCTGGCCGGCGCCGAGGACAATCTCTCCGGCAAGGTGCGCATCGGCGCCACCGAGGGCTACGGCTCGACGCTGCTGACGTCACAGCTGGTGGAGCTGAACCAGCGCCACCCGCACCTGGGCGTCGACCTGCTGGCGGTGCCGCGTGCGCTGCAGCTGTCGCGCCATGAGGCGGACATCGTTATCACCCTGGAGCGCCCCGGCCGCGGGCCCTACATCATTACCCGGCTGACCGATTACGTACTGCGTCTTTACGCCTCGAAGGACTACCTGGCCGAACGCGGGCCGATCCGCACGCGCGACGACCTGCGCGAGCACGCGCTGGTGGGCTACGTCGACGACCTGCTGTACAGCAAGGAGCTGCAATACCTCGACGAGATCGGCCGGCCGCTGCACATGGCATTGCGCTGCACCAGCATCCTGGCCCAGCAGCGGGCGGTATCGGAGGGCGCCGGGCTGGCGATCCTCCCGGCGTTCGCGGCGAGCGAGGACCCGTCGCTGCAGCCGGTGCTGGCGGACGAGATCGAGTTCGTGCGGACGTTCTGGATGCTGATGCCCACGGAGCTCAAGGACATCGCGCGGATGCGCACCACCTGGGATTTCCTGCGGGAGAAGGCGGAGGGGAGTCAGGAAGTATTGATGGGGCGGGCAGGGTAGCGTGGGGGCATCAGGCGTGCGTTGCACGCCATTCGCGGAGAAGCTCCGCTCCTACGGGCCTTTCCCTGTAGGAGCGGATCTTATCCGCGAAATCCCCCACGCCTTCCAGAACCGCGCGTTCTACCGAACCCGCCGTGATGATTTGGTCATGAGCCTACGCCGGAACGCTTTGGCTCCTGCACCCAGCAGAATGTCTGACCTACAAGGAAAACGGGCGGCCCATGGGCCGCCCGTTTCGTCTTGCCTGTAGGAGCGAGCTTGCTCGCTACTACAGGGCGATATTGCGTCAGGCCAGACCGACGTAAAGGTTCTGCACGTCGTCGTTGCCGTCCAGGGCATCGAGGAAGGCTTCGACTTCCTCCAGCTCCGCGCCGGACAGGCTTACCGGGTTCTTCGCCTTGTAGCCGAGCTTGGCCGAGGCAACGGTGAAACCGTGCTCGGGCAGGGCGCGGCAGACGGTGTCCAGGTCGGTGGAGTCGGTGAGGAACAGGGTGTCGCCGTCTTCCTCGCCCGGCTCGAAGTCCTGGGCGCCGGCTTCAATGGCGGCCAGTTCCGGGTCGGCGTCAGCGCTGGCCGGGGTGGCCTCGACCAGGCCCAGGTAATCGAAGTCCCAGGCTACCGAGCCGGAAGCGCCGAGCTGGCCCTTGCGGAACAGCACGCGGATTTCCGCGACGGTGCGGTTCACGTTGTCAGTCAGGCACTCGACGATCACCGGCACGCGGTGCGGGGCGAAGCCTTCGTAGACCACGCGCTCGAAGGTGGCGCCGCCATCCAGCAGGCCGGCGCCTTTCTTGATCGCGCGCTCCAGGGTGTCGCGGGGCATGGAGGCCTTCTTCGCCTGCTCGACGACCAGGCGCAGCTTCGGGTTCATGTCCGGGTCGGCGCCGTTGCGCGCGGCGATCATGATTTCCTTCGACAGTTTGCCGAACACGCGGCCCTTGGCGTTGGCTGCGGCTTCTTTATGTTTGGCTTTCCACTGGGCGCCCATAGTGATCTCTTGCTGGCGGTTGCTGATGGGCGGCAAGTCTAAGGCCTCGCGCGGGCTCTGGCGATATTTGCGGCGATATCCGGCGGATCAGCGCTCCGCCGGTACCGCGAACACCGCGCTGGCCTGGGCCACCACTTTGTCGCCCACCGACAGCAGCGCATTGGCGAAAGCCATCTGCCTGCCGCGCCGGCTGTGCAGCAGGCGGATGCTCAGCCAGTCGCCGACCTGGGCGCTGGAGACGTAGTCCAGGGTCAGGCTGGCGGTGACCAGCGGCTGCGGCGGCTGGCTGGAGAACGCCATGGCGTAACCCATGCCGATGTCCGCCAGGGTGGCGAGGATGCCGCCGTGGACGCCGCCACGGCTGTTGGTGTGGCGTTCGTCCAGCAACAGGCCCAGCTCCAGCGAATCGCCTTCGCCACGCACCAGGAAGGGACCGAGCAGGTCCAGCAGTGGGTTGCGCCGTTGCAGCGGCTGGAAACCCTCGGGATAGCCCAGATCGGCGAAAGCGTTCATTGCCAGCCTCCGGTGTGCTGCTGCAGCACGGCGCGCACGGTTTCGATCACCCGTTGCGGCACCTGGTAGTCCGGGTGCGCGCGGAACACTGCCGCCGCGTCGGCCAGGCGGGTCAGGGCAAGCAGTTCGCTTTCGGCTTTGCGGGTATCGTTCACGCCGGCCGGCAGGGCCAGCGCCTGACGCTCGCAGGAGCAGGGCGCCTGGGGATTCACCAGCCCGCAATGCCGGTGCATGAACTCATCCAGTCGCTGGCGCGCCCGCGACAGGCGCTTGCGGTAGGTCGCCGGTTCGACCTCCAGCACCGCGGCGGCGGTTTCCGAATCCAGGCCGAAGGCGATGTCGAGCACGTAGGCCAGTCGCTGTTCACGCTCCAGGCACATCAGCATGCCCTGGGTGCAGGCCAGCGCGATGCGTTCGGCGGCCAGCTTGTCCGCCGGTTCCAGCGGTCGGTCGTTGGCCTCGGCCAGGCGCAGGCCCAGATCAAGCTTGTCCGCCAGGGCTTCGAGGGACACGGTTGGCGCTTCGCGGACCTTGGTGCGCGCCGTCAGCAGCGCATTGCTGGCAATGCGGAAGGCCCAGGTGGAGAACTGGCTGTCGCCACGGAAGCTGGCGAGGTGGGTGGTGATGCGCAGGAGGATTTCCTGGCTGGCGTCCTGGGCGTCTTCGCGGCGGCCGAGCATGCGCAGGGCGAGGTTGTAGACCGGCGCCTGCAAGGCCAGCAACAGTGCGTCGAGGGCAGCGGGTTCGCCCTGCTGGGCACGTTGCAGTTGCTCGGGTTCGATGGCTGGGAATTTCACGGTGTCCTCCTGACGTGGCCGGGGAAATTCCGGCTCTTCTTCCTTGGACTCGGCGTCCGCAAGTTTTGTGACCGCCCTCAGCCCTGCTGGGAAAGAAAAGCGTACAGCCGCTCATCCAGGGAATGTGCCACGTTGAAGCGCATCCACGGCACACTGCGGCCATCGGGCATGAACAGTTGGCCAGGGAACAGCAGGATCTTCGCCTCCTTGGCGCGGCTGGCGAGCAGGGTGGCGTCGTCCACCGCGCGGTGCCGGGCCCAGAGGAACAACCCGGCGCGGGGCTCGTGGAAGATTTCCAGGCCGGCCGCTTCCAGACGCCGCGCCACGCTGTCGTGGGCTTCGCCAAGCTGGTCGCGCAACTGGCGCACGTGCTTGCGGTGGCGGCCTTGCAGGAGGATGTCCAGGGCCAGGGTTTCGGTGAGTTCCGAGCTGGTCAGGCCGCTGACCATCTTCAGTGGCACCAGCTCTTCGATCAGCTCCGGGTGGGCGGCAATGAAGCCGGTGCGCAGCGCCGGCGCGATGACTTTCGACAGGCTGCCGATGTAGATCACCCGCGCCAGCTGGTCGAGGTTGGCCAGCAGCATCTGCCCGGCCGGGTCGAGGTCGGCGTAGATATCGTTCTCGACGATCAGGAAATCGTACTTTTCCGCCAGTTGCAGCAGGCGGTGCGCGGCGGCCAGGGACAGGCTGCCGCCGGTGGGGCTCTGCAGGCGCGCCTGGGTGAAGTAGACCTTGGGGCGGTGCTCGCGGGCGAGTTGCTCCAGGCGGTCCAGGTCCAGGCCGTCGGCGCTGCGTGGCACGCCCAGCAGCTGGGCGCCTTGCAGGCGCAGGTTGAGGAACAGGTTGTGGTAGCCGGGTTCGTCCACCAGAACCGGGTCGCCGCGCTGCACCAGGTAGCGCACGGTGAGGTCCAGCGCCTGGCTGGCGCCGGCGGTCAGCAGGATCTGCTCGGGGCTGGCATTCACGCCGGCATCGCCCAGACGGTCGGCGAGCTTGCCGCGCAGCTTCAGGTTGCCCTTGCTGTGGCCGTAGTTGCCGAACTGGGTCGGCTCTTCCCGCGCCAGGCTGCGCAAACCGCGCTGCAGGCCTTCGCCATCGAGCCAGTGTTCCGGCAGCAGGCCGACGCCGGGGCGGATCTCCATGCCCAGTGGCTGGAAGACCTTGTGCAGCAGCAGGTGAGCGTCGAAGTCGAATTCCGTCGGCGCCTCGGCGCTGGCGCTGTCCTCGAGCGCCGGGCCGCGCACGTAGAAGCCGGCATTGGGCACGGCGTTCAGGCAGCCGCGCGCCACCAGCCGGTCGTAGGCCTCGACCACGGTGAAGTGGCTGACGCCATTGGCCTGGGCGAACTTGCGGATCGAGGGCAGCTTGGCGCCTGCGCGCAGGCGCTGCTCGTCGATGGCCTGGGCGATGCCGTCGACGATCTGGGTGACCAGGGGAATGTCCGAGGTGGGGTCGAGCAACAGCATCCGAAGGTCCGATTCTTGTGGGGAAGGATCTGTACAGGTCGGTGGACCATAACAGCACTGCAGATTCTGCAGGGTGCCTGTGCATGGTGCGGGCAGGGCGCGCCCAGCACACTCGGTCCCAGACGGCGGCAATACGCCGCACAGCCTGACAGAACAACAAGGACCACCCGTCATGCGTGACACAGCTTACAACATCGATCCGTCGAGTATTTCCGCCGAAGAGTGGCAGGCCCGCTGCGACCTCGCCGCGCTGTATCGCCTGATCGCGCACTTCCGCTGGACCGACCACATCGACACCCACATCTCCGCGCGGGTGCCGGGCGAGCCGGGCCACTACCTGATCAACCGCTATGGCGTGCTGTTCCACGAAATGCGCGCCTCCGACCTGGTGAAGGTCGACCATGCAGGAGATGTCATCGACCCGCGTTTCGGCCCGAAAAGCGTCAATCGTGCCGGCTTCAACATCCATTCCGCGGTGCACGCCGCCCGTGAAGACGTGGCCTGCGTGATCCACACCCACACCGCCGCCGGCATCGCGGTATCCGCCCAGGAAGACGGCCTGCTGCCGATCAGCCAGCACGCGCTGAAGTTCTATAACCGCCTGGGCTACCACGACTACGAAGGCATCGCCCTGGACCCGGACGAGCGCTCGCGCCTGGTCAACGACCTGGGCAGCCACATGGTGATGATCCTGCGCAACCACGGCCTGCTGGCCACCGGGCGCTGCATCGCCGAAGCCTTCAACCAGATCTACTTCCTCGAACGCGCCTGCCAGGCGCAGGTCCAGGCCCTGGCTGGCGGTCGCCAGTTGCGCTACCCGGCGCCCGCGGTATGCGAACGCGTTGCTGTGCAGGAAGAGGAGGCGCTGGTCGACGGCCTGCACCTGCTGGCCTGGGAGTCGGCGCTGCGCCTGATCGAGGACGGTGAGGCGGTCTACCGCACCTGATCCTGTTATCGTGCCCCGGTCCGCAGAGACCGGGCGCCTGCGTGCTTAACGATCTGCCAACAACAAAGCCAAGAGGTGGAAATGAAGAACCCGATTCTGGGAGCCCTGCTCATGGGCGTGGCGTCCGGCGCCATGGCCGCGGACCTGACCGTGATCTCCTTCGGAGGCACCAGCAAGGACGTGCAGACCGAAGCCTTCTACAAACCCTTCGAGAAAGTGGAAGGGATGAAGGTGATCGCCGGTGAATACAACGGCGAAATGGGCAAGATCAAGGCCATGGTCGATACCGGCAGCGTCAACTGGGACGTGGTCCAGGTCGAAGGCCCGGAACTGCTGCGTGGCTGCGAAGAGGGGCTGTTCGAGCAGCTCGATCCTTCGATCCTGGGCAAGTCCGAGGACTATGTGCCGGGCACCATCTCCGACTGCGGCGCCGGCCTGCTGGTCTGGTCGATGGCCATGGTCTACGACGGCAAGCGCTTCGCCAACGGCCCGACCGGCTGGACGGATTTCTGGGATACGAAGAAATTCCCCGGCAAGCGCTCGCTGCGCAAGGGCGCCAAGTACACCCTGGAGATTGCCCTGCTGGCCGATGGCGTGAAGAAGGAAGACCTGTACAAGGTGCTGGCGACGAAAGAGGGCGTGGACCGCGCCTTCAAGAAGCTCGATGAGATCAAGCCGTCGATCCAGTGGTGGGAGTCCGGCGCGCAGCCGATGCAGTTCATCGCCAGCGGTGATGTGGCCATGAGTACTGCCTACAACGGCCGTGCCTTCGCCGCCCAGGAAGAGGGCGCGCCGATGAAGGTCGTGTGGAATGGCAGCCTCTATGCCATCGACTCCTGGGCGATCCCCAAGGGCAGCCCGAACAAGAAGGCCGCCGAGGACTTCATCGCCTTCTCGCTCAAGCCCGAGCAGCAGAAGATCCACACCGTGAAGCTGGGCTACGGCTCGGTGAACCTGGGCACCACGAAGCTGATCGATCCGAAGCTGGTGGAGCGCCTGAACACCGCGCCGGCAAACCTGGAACAGGCCGTACCGGTGAACTTCGAGTTCTGGGTAGACCACGGCGAGGACCTGGAGCAACGCTTCAACGTGTGGGCGGCGAAGGGCTGACCGGAGCGGCGCGGGTAATACCCCCCGCGCCGCCGAGGGGGAACGTCAGGTCTTCGGCCTGACGTCAGGCAGGTTCGCGAGCACGCTCGCTCCTACAAGGTCGCACCGACTTTTGCCCGTAGGAGCGAGCTTGCTCGCGAATCACTTCCTGCCGCTGTAGCCGTCAAACCTTGCGCCACACACTCGCCAGCCACGGCTGCTGCTCGCGCGGCAGCCCGGCGGGTCGGTAGTAGTGTTCCAGTTCGCGGAATCCTGCGTCTTCCAGCAGGCGCGTCCAGTTTTCCAGGTCGTGGTACGAGCCATAACGCCCCGCGTTCCAGCCTTCCTGGTTGTCGCCGCGCGGGTTGGAGCTGAACAGCACGCCACCCGGTTTCAGTGCGCCATGCAGTTGGCGCAGCACGCGTGGCAGCTCTGCGCGCGGGACGTGGAACAGGCTGGCATTGGCGTAGATGCCGTCGAAGCGCGCGGAGGGCAGGTCGAGGGCCAGGAAGTCCTGCTGCCAGACCTCGCAGCCGCTGGCTTCGCGAGCCATGGCGACGAAGCTTGCGCAACCGTCCAGGCCGACCGGGGCATGTCCCATGTCGCGGAATACGCACAGGTCGCGCCCCGGACCGCAGCCGAAGTCGAGCAGGGCGAACGGCGCGTCGCCCTGGATGTGCCGCAGCAGGGCAGCGATGTTCTGTGTCACGTCATGGTCCCAGGTGCCGTCGCGGAAGGCTTCGGCGCGCTCCTGGTAATGCTGCAGGGTCACTTGGGTGATGGCGCGCAGGTTCGGGTCTTCGGTGCTCATGGCAGATCGCGTAGGCGGATTCGGACTCCCATCTTACCGCCGCTGCGCCGCCGGTTTGAAAGTCAGCGGCTGCGAACGGACGAGCAGGGGCCTGCCTAGACTGGCCGAAAGCCTCAACGGAGCGTCCCATGTCCACTCTTGCCCAGCGCATTGCCAGCCTGGATTGGCCAGGTTTGGCTGACCAGCTGGATGCCAGCGGTCACGCCGTCATTCCCAATCTGCTCGATCGCAGCCAGTGTGAGCAGCTGCGGGCGTCCTACATCGAGGACGAGCCTTTCCGTAGCCGCGTGGTCATGGCCCGGCACCATTTCGGCCTGGGCGAATACCGCTACTTCGCCTATCCCTTGCCGGAGCTGGTGCAAGGGTTGCGCGAGGCGCTCTATCCGTCGTTGCGGAGCATCGCCAACAGCTGGCACGAGCGCATGGGCACCGGCATTCGCTATCCGCAGCACCACGCGGAGTTTCTCGAACAGTGCCGGCGCGCCGGACAGGCCCGGCCGACGCCTTTGCTGCTGCGTTATGGCGCGGGTGACTACAACTGCCTGCACCAGGATCTCTACGGCGAGCTTGCCTTCCCGCTGCAGGTGGCGGTCCTCCTGTCGCAACCGGGCCAGGAGTTCGACGGTGGCGAGTTCGTCCTCACCGAGCAGCGACCGCGCATGCAGTCGCGGGTGGACGTGGTGCCGCTGGGGCAGGGCGACGCGGTGGTGTTCGCCGTGGCGCAGCGCCCGGTGCGGGGCATGCGTGGCGACCATCGGGTCAACCTGCGCCATGGCGTCAGCCGCCTGCGTGCCGGCGAGCGCTTCACTCTCGGGGTGATCTTCCACGATGCGCTGTGAGGAGTAGCATGGATCGACCAAGGGTCACGGGAGATCGCCATGCACTACGAAGTCATTCAACGCCACCGCAGCGAGTATCCCGTGCCCATTACCTTCGCCAAGGGTGCGCCGCTGGCCGTTGGCGAGCGCTACGAGGGGGCGGAGGGATGGGAGGACTGGTACTTCTGCTCGACGCCGGGCCAGCGCCAGGGCTGGGTGCCCGCGCAGGTGTTCTCCATGACGGCGCCGGGGGCCGGCGTGGCGATGGAGGATTACACCGCCCGCGAGCTCGACGTGGAGATCGGCGAGCGGGTGGAAGGCGGGCGTGAGCTGGGCGGCTGGCTGTGGTGCGTGCGCGGCGGTGGCGAGGCGGGCTGGGTGCCGCTGGAGTGCCTGCAGGAAGTCGGGGCCTGAGCTAACAAGCGCAGGGCAACCGTTCAGGCTTATCCGCCGTCATCCCGACAGTGAAGCCAGGGCAGGTGCTCAGGACACCCGGCCAAGCTTGATGGTCAACGGCCAGCTGACCGCGCGCTCGGTGACATCGCCCCAGGCCGCGGTGAACTGCGCGCGCAGCGGCTCGACCGGGTCCAGGCCGGTGGCTGCGCGGTAGCTGGCAATGGCGGACCAGCTGTCGAAGTATCCCAGCAGGCGCGGCAGGTCCCAGGTCGCTTCCAGGGCGAAGGCCGGCGTCGGCACGCGCTCGAAGGGGAAGGGAATGGTCTCGTAGCCGGTCTCGACGTGCTTGCGTTCGGGCGCCCAGTAGGGGCCGACCACGTCGTGGTAGAGGTGGCGCACCAGGGCATCCAGCTCGGGGGTAATGTTCAGCAGGTTGTAGGACACCACCGCCAGCAGTGCATCGGGCCGGGAGACGCGGCGCACTTCCTCGTAGAAGCGCGGCACGTCGAACCAGTGCAGCGCCTGGGCGACCAGGGTGAGGTCGACGCTGGCGGGCGCCAGCGAGGTCCGCTCCGCAGGCTCGCAGCGGTAGTCGACGTTCGCCAGGCGTGGCGCCTTGTCCAGCTGCGCGGCATTGATGTCGGTGGCGATCACCTCGGCGAACTGCTTCGCCAGGTCCACGGTGGCCTGGCCGGAGCCGCAACCGCAGTCCCAGGCGCGCGCGCTGCCCGGCGCCGTTTGCGCCAGCCAGGCGAAGAAGGCTGGATCGTAGGTCGGGCGGTTGGCGCGATAGGCGTCGGACTGGGCGGTGAACAACGAGCGCGTATCGGTGGGCTGGGGCGGGCTCTTCTCGGTGGACATGGCAGGCCTCGGCGCGGTGGGAGGCGTTCATCTTGCACGTCCCGCCCGGTCGAGGCCAGTCCGGTTCAGCTCTTGTAGCGGCGTCCGGCGTGCTGTTTCAGCCAGGCCATCAGCCCGCGTTGCGGGACGGCGACGGGTTGTTCCACCAGCAGCGCGGCGCTGGCCTTCTGGCGGAAGTCGAGCAGGCGGCCCATGGCGTCGGCGATTTCCTGGCGTGCGTCGAGGCATGGCGCCAGGGTGGCCTTGTCCAGGTAATAGGCGGCGCCATCGCTGATCGCGGTGAACTGCGCCTGCCAGGCCGAGCCGGTGAGCACGCCGGCCTCGCCGAAGACCTCTCCCGGCCCCATGCGCCCGGCCTCGATGCTCTGGCCTTCGTTGGGCAGGGTGACGCTGACCACGCCGGAATCGATGATCAGCAGTTGCTCGCTGACATCTCCCTGCGCCAACAACACGTCGCCACGCTTGAATGGCCGGCGCTGCATCTTGCTGGCCAGCTCGTCGCGTTCTTCGTCACGCAACGCATCGAACAGCCCGGAGCGCACCAGCAGCGCTCGCGCCCGCGAGGTGCTCTCGCGCATCGGCGCGTCGGCTTCGGCGAGCAGGTTGATGCCCGCCGCCTGCAGGTGCCGGTAGGCGAGGTCGAACAACTGGTTGCGGACTTCGCGTTTCTCACCCATGGCGGCGACGAACCCGCTCATTTCGTACTCCACGCCGTCGGGTGCGGACTTGCGCACGCTCACTGTCGGCGCAGGCATGGACAGTAGCGCGCGACAGCCACCGAGGGCGTGTTCCAGGGCGTCGATCACCTTGCCCGGGCGGATGTGCGGGCTGACCGTCAGGCTGACGCTGACGCCATAGAGGTTGGCCGGGCGGCTCAGGTTGAGCACCTTGGCCTTGGCGGCGAGGGAGTTCGGCACCACTGCCAGGGTGCCTTGCGAGGTTTGCAGGTAGGTGGAGCGCCAGTCGATTTCGGTGACCTTGCCCTCGATGCCGTCGATGGAGATCCAGTCGTCGAGCTGGTACGGCTTGGTGGTGTTCAGCACGATGCCGGAGAACACGTCGCTCAGCGTGCTCTGCAGCGCCAAGCCGAGGACGATGGCGACCACCCCGGAGGTAGCGAGCAGGCCCTTCACCGGCAGCTCCAGCACGTAGCCGGCGGCGGCGATGATGGCGATCAGGAAGATCAGTGCGCCGACCACGTCCTGCAGCAGCCGCCCGCCGTGGCCGATGCGCTGTACCAGCAGGAAACCCAATACGACGGTCAGGCAGCGCGCGGCGAACAGCCACCAGATGATCTGGATGGCGGTGGCGACCAGGTGGCTGGGCAGATCTTCCGGCCAGGGCGCCGCGCGCAGCGGGTTCATCCCGGCGTTGAACAGCAGCAGGCTGAACAGCAGGAAGCAGAGGATACGCGCGGCCAGGCGCCAGTGCGGGTGGGGTGCGCCGATCGAGCGCCAGAGCAGCAGGTCGACCAGCAGCAGGACAGGGGCGGCAAACAGTGGGTGGGTGGTGAGCAGGGCCGGCATCGAGCCTCTCCTTGGAACGATCGCAAGAAGATGGCACAGAAAGCGCTTTCTGGCAGCGCCCTTAGCTGGCGTTGGGGTGTTTCACCAGCGTGCGCCACTCGTCCGTCTCGACCTCGCCGGCGATGCGCAGCGGCGGATGGCTGTCGTCGAACAGCACGAGGGCGCTGCCGTATTCGGGGGTGTCGGTTTCCCGCACGTTCAGGTTTTCCCGCAGGCGGTCGAAGCATTCGCTGTGGGTGACCAGCACCAGGTTGCGGTGGGCGGCCTTGTGCTGGCGGATGTGGGCCAGCATGTCGTCGTCCTTGCAGGAGTAAAGCCAGTCCTGGCGAGCCACGGTGTGGTCGAACATCAGGTCGGCGGTCTGCGCGGTGCGGGTCAGCGGGCTGCTGTAGATGTCGGTGGCCCCGAGGCCGAGGCCGGTAAGGGTGTCGCCCAGCCGTTGGGCGATGGCTCCGGCGCGGGCGGTGATGCCGTCGGCGGCGCCCAGGCACGGTGCGCTGGAGCGGTCGCAGCGTTCCATGTGGCGGACCAGCAGGACCACGCCACCCCGCGCCCAGCTCTGGCTGAACGCGCTCTGGCTGGGGACGTCGTCCAGTGGCGACGGCAATGAGCGCCAGGCGACCAGGGCCAGTGCGGTGCAGGTCAGAAGGGTAGCGGCCAGTAACGGAAAGCGGGGCAAGATCGATCCTCGTGCGGGTGCGTCCAAGCGATATGCGTGGCGCTGGGCGCATGCTGTACCCGGCGAGGTGACAATCACACGATGGATTGATGACGAAGCGGTGATGAAAGTTCCCTACCGCCCGGCAGTTGCTCAGTCGCGGGCGGACTCTACCACGCTGACGGTGGCCGTGGTGCCGGCACGCAGGCGGTCGCGGCCTGCGTAGTGCGGATCGATGGCGATGCGCACCGGAATGCGCTGGGCCAGCTTCACCCAGGTGTAGCTCGGGTTGATGTTGGCGAGCAGGCGATTGCCCGGAAGGTTCTCGCGATCGGTGATGGCAAACGCGATGCTTTCTACGCGCCCGTCGAAACGCTCGCCGCTCATCAGTTGAACGCTCACGCTGTCGCCCTCGTGGATGCGCGGCAGCTTGGTCTCCTCGAAGTAGCCGCTGACGTGGAAGGAGTCGCTGTCCACCAGCGCCACCAGGGCGCCTCCGGCCGTGGCGTAGTCGCCGGCGCGGGTCTGCAGGTTGGTTACGTAGCCGTTCACCGGCGCTACCACCTGGGTGCGCTCCAGGTCCAGGCGAGCCTGCTTCTGCGCGGCTTCGGCGAGTGCCACATTGGCCTGTGCCAGGCCCAGGTTGGCCTGTTCGCGCAATAGCTGCGCCTCGGCGACGGTGACATCGGTATGGGCCTTCTCCCATTCTTCGTTGGAGATCGCCGAGCGCGCCTTCAGCTCCTTGCGGCGGATTTCCTCACTCTGGCGCTGGCGCAGCAGCGCCTGGTTGGCGGCGATGGCGGCCTGGGACTGGCCGAGCGCGGCGCGGGCGACTTCCACCGCGCGATCAGCGTGCAAGACCGCCAGTTCGTAGCGCGCCGGGTCGATGGTCAACAACACCTCGCCCTTGCTGACGTGCTGGTTGTCCTTCACCCGCAGTTCGACGATGCGCCCGGTGACGTCCGCCGAGACCGTCACCACGTCGGCGCGTACCCGCGCATCGCGGGTCCAGGGCGCACGGGTGTAGTAGGTCCAGGCATAGAACGTGAGGACCAGGGCGAGCGCGACCAACGCCAGGGTGATCAACGGCGGCAGGGCTTTGCGCAGACTGGCCATTCAGTGCAGGGCTCCCATGAGCAGGATCAGCGCGGAGCAGATGCAGGCGTACAGGGCGCCCTCGAACAGCGCTTCGTGCCAGACCAGACGCAGTACGCCGAGGCGGCGAAGGCTCCAGTCCAGCAGCAGGAAGATCGGCAGCGCCAGCAACAGGGCCTGCGCCAGGGGCGGCAGGTAGATCCCGCCCAGTTCGATATCAACGGGCATGCAGCGGTTGTTCCCCGTGGTCGTCGTGGAAGTCGACGGCTTCGCTGTACAGGTCGCGGAAGCGCTCCAGCAGGTCGGCGGCCACCAGCAGCGCGACGCCGCTGACGAACACCGGACGCATCGCGTCGCCGCTGGGGTAGTGGTCGTGGTTCTGCAGTTCGTCCAGCTCGGTGCCCAGCTCGCGCATCGCTGCCAGCACACGGTGCAGTGGCGCGGCCGGCGGCTGGTCGAGGCAGGCGGCGAGTTCGTCGAGCACCAGCGACAGGCGCGCCCGCAACGTCTCGGGCAGGCCGTGGGCATTCAGGCTTTCACGGCGCAGTTGATGCAGCACTACGCCCAGGGTCATGCTCGCCAGGCTGCACTGGAAGCGTTCGCCGGAGTGGGGATCACGCGCTGCCGGCAGCAGCCCGAGCATGATCGCCAGGCGATCCACCATGCGGCTTTCGAACAGGAACCGGCGCGCCTCGCTGGGTTTGGACAGCAGTACCGAACGCACTTCGGCGCGGGTGCGGCGCGATTGGCGGCGCAGGCGCGCGTCGGCATCGAAAGGGAAGATCCAGGCGTACACCAGCAGTGCCAGTACGCCAGCGCACACGTAGCCGCCGGCGAATTCGAACCATTGCAGCGCGCTGTTGGTCCAGGCGCCCTGGTTCTGCGGGCCGACCAGCAGGAAGGTGGACAGCCCCAGGCCGATGCCGATCCCGGCGGTCTGCGGATTGGCCAGGCCCACCGCGATCACATAGAGCAGCGGCGTGAGGAACAGCGCGAGCATCTCGAAGTCGCCGACGCTGGGCAGCAGCAGGAATTGCAGCAGCGCCGCCACCACCAGCGCCAGGGCCAGGCCGCGCATGTAGGCCAGGCTGGCCAGCAGCGGGCGCGGGAAGGTAGCGAGCAGCGAGCAGAGAATGCCGATCAGGATCATCCCGGCACGGGCGCCATCCCAGGCGGTTTCCACCCAGATCCAGCCCGCGCAGCAGAGGGCGATGAACGCGCGGCTACCGTTCATGGCGGCGAGGTGGAAGTCCAGGTGCAGGGCATGGGCCTGGCTCTGCGGATAGGAACTGCTGCCGGGGCGTCCCTCCTGGATCGCCTCGCTCAGTTCGATCATCTCGTCCAGTTGCTGCATCAGCCGGGCCTGCTCGAAACGCAGTGCCCAGGCGAGGGAGCGCAGTGAGGTGGGCAGGCCATCGGCCAGTTCCTCCGCCTGCCGCGCGGCGGCGTCGAAGCGCTGGCGCAGGCGGGTGATGCGCTTGCGGGAGGATGAGGGCAGGGCGCGGCCATACTCGGCGAGCTCCTCCAGGCTGGCGAGTTCGTCCTCGCGCAGTTGGCGAACCGATTCGGGCAGCGGACCGGTCAGGCGCGCCTCGATCAGTTTGCGCTGGCGCCGCAGGATGGCCAGCCGCGAGGTCATCAGCACCAGCTGGTTGGCCAGTTGCTGCACCAGTTCGTTGGCGCCCCGCAGACGCGGTGCGTCGAAGTACAGGTGGCGGCGCAGCATTTCCAGTGCGGCGATCTCGTTCAGCAACTGCTTCTGTCGTTGCTGGAAATCTTCCTCGCTTTCTTCGCCGCGGATCACCGCTGCCGCGTGCACCGCGATCAGCCGGATCAACTGGTCGACCTTGGCGAAGTAGCCCCGCGCCACGCTTTGCGGACGGGCGAAGAACAGGCTGACCAGGGTCACGCAGGCCACGCCGAGCAGCGTCTCGGTCACCCGGGTGATGGCCAGGGTGTAGGTGGATTCCGGTTCGGGCTGGGCCAGCAGGGCGACGATGACCGCGGTGAAGCCGCTGAGCACGAAGGCGTGGGAATGGGTGAAGCGCATCAGCGTGCCGCCAGCGGTGCAGATCGCCAGCCATAGCGCCAGGGTGACGATGAAGGGCAGCGGCGCCTGGGGAAACAGCGCCATGATCGCCACCGCGACCACGGCGCCGATGGTGGTGCCGATCACCTGGGCGAAGCTCTTCTGCAGGGTCATGCCGGCCAGTGGGGTGCTGATGATCACCACCGTCATGGTCGCCCACTTGGGCTGTTCGAGATCCAGCAGGAATGCCAGGTACAGCGTCAGCAGGCCGGCGAGCACAGTGCGCAGGGCGAAGAGCAGGGTATCGCGGCCCGGATGGATGACGGCACGCAGGTACAGCAGCAGTGGTGACATGCCGGGCCCCTCGATCTCGGCGGGTGGACGCCGCGTTGCAGCGCGGCGTCGGCGAACCCTATCCAGTGTGGTCGAGGATCGGCGGGCTTGCGGAAAATTCTTCGTTCAGCCGGTGGCGTGCAGCGACTGCGCCAGGCGCTCCTGGATGAAGTCGAGGAAGCACTGGATGCGCAGCGCCAGCTGGGAGTTGCGGTAGTACACCGCGTGGATCGGCTGGCGGCGCTCGCTGGTCAGCTCCGGCAGGACGCGCACCAGCCGCCCGGCGCGAATGTCGTCGCAGGTCATGAAGCTGGCCAGGCAGGCGATGCCCTGGGCGCCGATGGCCAGCTGGCGCAGGGTCTCGCCGCTGGAGGCGGAGAGCGAGGGATTGACCGTAAGGGTGTCGCCGCCGGCATGACGGATCGGCCAGACGTTCAGCGCTTCGGGCTGGGTGAAGCCGAGCAGGGAATGGCCGAGCAATTCCTCGAGGTTGGCCGGGGTGCCGTGGCGCTCCAGGTACTCCGGCGCCGCCAGCAGGTTCAGCCGGCTGCTGCCCAGTGGGCGGGCGTGCAGGCTGGAGTCGGCGAGCTGGCCGATGCGGATGGCGATGTCGGTGCTCTGCTCCAGCAGGTCGATGTTGAGGTCGTTGGTATTGAGCTGCAGCTCGATGTCCGGATAGCGCTCGCGAAAGGCGCCGATATGCGGCACCACGGCGTGCAGCATGAAGGGCGAGGCGGCGTTGATCCGCAGGCGCCCAGCGGGGGATTGCTGGCGCAGGGCGAGACGCTCTTCCAGGGCATCCATCTGTTCGAGGATGTGCCGGGCGTTCTCCAGAAAGAACTCGCCTTCCTCGGTCAGCTTCATCCGCCGCGTGGTGCGGTTGAGCAGGGTGGTGCCGAGCTTTTCCTCGAGCTTGGACAGCGCCCGGCTGACGGCCGAAGGCGTCAGGCCCAGTTGCTCGGCGGCGGCGGTGATGGAGCCGCAGTCGATCACCGTGGCGAAGGTCTTGAGTTCGTCGGAATGGGCTTTCATTGGCGGGCCTGTTCGGGAGCGGCGGGGTGGATTGTAGGAGGGGCAGCGGGGCGTTGTCTTGAAGCGTTGCTGTCGCTGATGGCGCGGACTTTGTTCGACTTTGAGGTTTTTGGGCTTTCGCTCCTGCGGGAGATATGTTCGCTCAGGCCTGCCCTCACCCCAACCCTCTCCCACGGGGAGAGGGGGCCTTTCGTGCCGGCTGACGCGCTGGTTTCAACCTGCACCCTAACCCTCTCCCTTCGGGAGAGGGTTAGGGTGAGGGAGAGGGGCTCTTAACTGAGCAGCCCGCACTATCAGTACGTTCCCGGATAAGCCCCACCATCGAGCAACAGGTTCTGCCCGGTCAGGTAGCCCGCCTGCGCGCTGCACAGGAAGGCGCAGAACGCGCCGAGTTCCTCGGCAGTGCCGAAGCGTCCGGCGGGGATTTCCTGGCGCCCGGCGTCGATCAGCTCGCCTTCATTGCGCCCGCTGAGTTGGGCCGCGCGTTGGAATCCACTGCGCAGGCGGTCGGTATCGAAGGAGCCGGGCAGCAGGCCGTTGATGGTCACGTTGTTGCCTGCCACCTGCGGTTGGCGCGCCAGCCCGGCGACGAAACCGGTCAGGCCGCTGCGTGCGCCGTTGGACAGGCCCAGGGTGGCGATGGGCGCTTTCACCGCGCCGGAGGTGATGTTGATGATGCGCCCGAAACCGCGCTCGGCCATGCCGTCGACGGTGGCCTTGATCAGCTCGATGGGCGTGAGCATGTTCAGCTCCAGGGCGCGCAGCCAGTCTTCACGTTCCCAGTCTCGGAAGTCGCCGGGCGGCGGGCCGCCGGCATTGTTTACCAGAATGTCCACCTGCGGGCAGGCGGCGAGCAGCGCGGCGCGCACGTCCGGCTGGCTGATGTCGCCGGCCACTTCGCGCACTTCCACGCCCAGCTGGCGCAGCTCGGCGGCGGTGGCGGCGAGGGTGTCGACGTCACGGGCGTTGATCGCCAGGTTCACGCCTTCGCGGGCCAGCGCTGCCGCGCAGCCCTTGCCCAGCCCTTTGCTGGCGGCGCAGACCACCGCCCAGCGGCCCTTGATGCCCAGATCCATGTTGTTCTCCTGTTGATTGCGAGTCGCCGGAGCGTCCGGCATCGGTAGGAGCGGACCCTGTCCGCGATAGGCTGGGTGCGCTCCATGGCTGCCCGGAGTGGCGATGAAATGATCGCGGACAGAGTCCGCTCCTGCGCATGACCTTCATCACGCGTAATGAGCCGACTCAGGCAACGACCGCCGGCGCGGGTAATAGACTGATCCATTTACCGCTGCCGTGGCCGGACTTCAAGCGGCGCAGCGCTTCGGGCAGCTCGGCAAAGTCGAAGAACTGCTTCGCCGGCGCCTGCAGCTGACCGTCGGCGACGCCCTGCATCAGGCTCGCTGCCGCATGGTGCAGCTCCTGCCAGTCCAGCGCCTCGCCGTGGGCGTGGATGCTGTTGAGCGCCACTTCGTGCAGTGAAATCGCGGTGCTGAAGGCTGGCAGCGGCGCGTTTTCCTGGCGGTCCTGAATGCACACCAGGTGGCCGTTGTAGCCCAGCAATGGCGCAAGGCTGGCCGCGTGCTCGCCGCTGACGGTATCGATGATCCCATGCAGACGACGAGGGCCGAGGACGTCGCGCAACTGCGCGGACCACTGCCCGTCGCGGTAGTCGAAGACCCCGGCGATGCCCAGTTGCAGCAGGTGCTCGCGGTGCTTCGCCGAGGCCGTCACCCACACGCGCAGGCCGCGTTGCAGGGCGAGTTGTGCCAGCAGATAGCCCACCGCACCGCCGGCACCGGTCACCAGCACGTCGCGATTGCTGCAGGCCGGCAGCTTGTCCAGCGCCTGCCAGGCGGTGAGGCCGGGGCAGGGCAGGCTGGCGGCGGTGGCGTCGTCCAGCGAATCGGGCACCGGGTAGACCGCGCGGGCACGCAGCAGGCTGTACTCGGCAAAGCTACCGCCGCGAGTCAGCGCCTGGTGGTAGGCGACGCGGGTGCCGGCGCGCAGGTTCACGTCGGCGCCCACGGCAATGACGATGCCGACACCATCCACGCCGGGCACCTGGCCCTGCTGCCAGTCGTCCCGGCCCCAGTCGATCATCTTCCAGTCCACGGGGTTCAGGGCGATGGCGGTGTTGGCAACCAGTACCTCGTCCGGCCCGGGCGTGGGTACCGGCAGACGGGAGAGGTTCAGGCCGTCGATGCCGGCGCCGGGCGTCCAGGTCCAGGCTGCATGGTTTGCAGGGGAGTGGTCGTTTGCACTCATGAAGACTCCTTGGAAACGGCAAAGCCGCCCCGAGGGGCGGCTGTCGATCAGCGGCGGTTCAGTCCCAGGCCGGGGCCAGGCTTTCCGGGCTGGTGATGCGCTCGTTGCGCTCCAGCGCGGCGATGGCGGCCATGTCGGCGTCGGTCAGGCGCAGGTCGACGGCGCGCAGGTTGCCTTCGAGGTTCTCGCGCTTGGTGGACGACGGGATCACCGAGTAGCCCAGTTGCATCGCCCAGGCCAGGGTGACCTGCGCCGGGGTGACGCCGTGGCGCTTGGCGATGCCGATGATCACCTCGTCGCTGAGCACCTTGCCGTAGCCCAGGGTCATGTAGGAGGTGATGTGGATGCCCTGGCTCTGGGCGAAGTCCACTACCTTGCGGTTCTGCAGGTAGGGGTGCAGTTCCACCTGGTTGGTGGCGATCTGGCCGGCGCCGACAGCGGCGATGGCCTCCTGCATCAGGGCGATGGTGAAGTTGGACACGCCGATCTCGCCGGTCAGGCCCTGGGCCTTGGCTTCGGCCAGGGCGCCCATGAATTCGGCGACCGGTACCTGGCCCTTGGGCGACGGCCAGTGGATCAGGGTCAGCTCGACGCGGTCGGTGCGCAGCTTGTGCAGGCTGTCCTTGAGGCTGGGGATCAGCTTGTCGGCGGCGTAGTTCTCGGTCCAGATCTTGGTGGTCAGGTACAGCTCGTCGCGCTTCACCTTGCTGCCGGCGATGGCTTCGCCGACGTCGGCTTCGTTGCCGTAGATCTGCGCGGTGTCGATGGCGCGGTAACCCAGGTCCAGCGCGGTGCGAATCGAGTCGATGACGGTCTGGCCCTTGAGGCGGAAGGTGCCGAGGCCGAAGGCGGGAACGCTCATGGAAGAACTCCTTGTGGTCGATCAGTGAGTGGGAACCGCGCCGACGGGGCTCGGTTCCGTGGAATTGCGCCGGTCCAGACGACCGCTCAGGGCGGTCAGGCCGAACGCGGCAAAGGTGACGATGGCGGCGATCCAGGGCGTATGGCCCAGGCCCAGGTGGCTGACGACAAGACCGCCCGCCCAGGAACCGCCGGCCACACCGAGGTTGAACGCGGCGATGTTGAAGCCGGCGGCGACATCCACGGCGTCCGGCGCCACGCGCTCGGCCTGCTGCACGACGTAGACCTGCAGGCCGGGCACGTTGCCGAAGGCGACTGCGCCCCAGGCCAGCACCGTCAGGACCACCAGCCACGGATTGCCGGCGGTGAAGGTGAGCACCAGCAGTACCGAAGCCAGCAGGCCGAAGATGATCTTCAGCGCGCTCACCGGGCCGCGCTTGTCGGCCAGGCGGCCGCCCCAGATATTGCCGATGGCCACCGAGACACCGTAGGCCAGGAGCACGGCGCCGACCATGTTCGGGCTGAATCCGGCCAGGTCCTGGAGGATCGGCGCGAGGAAGGTGAAGGCGATCAGCGAGCCGCCGTAGCCCACGGCCGTCATCGCGTAGACCAGCAGCAGGCGCGGCTGCAGCAGCACGCGAGCCTGGCGCAGCAGCGGCGCGGGCGGGGTGTGCTGGATGTTCTTCGGGACGAACAGCAGGCTGCCGAGCAGGGCGATCACGCCGAAGGCGGCGACCACCAGGAAGGTCACGCGCCAGCCCAGGTGCTGGCCGATGAAGGTGCCCAGCGGAATGCCGGTGACGAAGGCGACTGTCATGCCGCTGAACATGGTGGCGATGGCGCTGGCGGCCTTGTCCTTGCTCACCAGGTTGGTGGCGATGATCGAGCCGACCGAGAAGAACACGCCGTGGGCGAGCCCGGTGAGGATGCGCGCGATGATCAGCGATTCGTAGCTGGGCGCCTGCCAGGCCACCAGGTTGCCGACGGTGAACAGCGCCATCAACCCGACCAGCAATGCCTTGCGCGGGATGCGGCCGGTCATGGCGGTCAGGAGCGGCGCGCCGATGGCGACGCTGAGGGCGTAGAGGCTGACCAGCAGGCCGGCGGAGGGCAGGGTGACGCCCAGGTCTGCGGCGATGGTGGGGATCAGGCCGACGATGACGAACTCCGTCGTGCCGATGGCGAAGGCGCTCAGGGTCAGCGCCAGGAGGGCGAGAGGCATGCTGTGGGACTCCGGACGAATGGGATGCGATGGATGGCATTGTCCGGAAGTCAGGCTTTGAGAAAAACGCGGTGAAGGGCAAAGGATAGTTGATCCTGAATCACGAATAGGGCGAGCGTCTACGCTTGCAGGCAGTGATCAAGGGCACCCATGACGAGGACTCAGCCATGCACTACACCGGCACCTGCCACTGCGGCGCGGTGGCTTTCGCCTTCGACGCGGAACTCGACGAACTGGTGCGCTGCGACTGCTCGCTGTGCGGCAAGCGCAATGCGCTGATGGCGACGGTGCCCAAGGACAGTTTTCGCCTGACCCGTGGCGAGGAGGCGCTGCGCCTGTACCGCTGGAACAGTGGGGTGGCACTGCACTATTTCTGCGGGACGTGCGGGATCTACGTCTATCACCAGCGGCGCAGCAATCCGGCGGTGCTCAGCGTGAACGCATGCTGTATCGATGGGATCGACCCTGAATCGATTCCGCTGCGGCGGGTGGATGGCAAGAGTATGAGCACGGTGGCTGGTCCCAACTCTTAGGAGTGGATTTATCCCGGGTGGATTTCGCGGACAAGGTCCGCTCCTACGAGGGCACAAGCAGCGCGGGTTTTCCTGTAGGAGTGGGTTTATCCGGGAGGGATTTCGCGGACAAGGTCCGCTCCTACGAAGGCACAAGCAGCTCGGGTTTTCTTGTAAGAGTGGGTCCGCTCCTACGAATACGCAGGGCGCTCGGGTTTCCTGTAGGAGCGGACCTTGTCCGCGACCGCGGGCATGGCCCGCGCCTTTGGAAGCACGCAAGGCTTTACCCACAAAAAAGCCCCGCACGAGGCGGGGCTTCTTCTTTATCTACCGAGCGATCAGTTGGCGGCGGCGGCCGAGGCGGCCATGTCCGACACGCTCTCGCCACGATGCTGGCTGAACTGCGGAGCCAGCGAGCCGGCGATCATGCCGATGGCGCTGCAGATCAGGCCGACCAGCTGCGGCGGCCAGAAGTCGCCTTCCTGATGGCCCAGCTCCAGCGACACCCAGCCGATCAGGCCGCAGGCAATGGCGGTCAGGGCGCCCTGGGTGGTGGCGCGCTTCCAGAACAGGCCGAAGAACAGCGGCACCACCGCGGCGACCAGGGTCACCTTGTAGGCGTTGCCGACCATCTCGTAGATGCTGGCGTTGGACAGCAGGGCGAACAGGCAGGTGGCGACGGTCATCGCCAGTACGCTGCAACGCATGGCCAGCAGGGCCTGACGGTCGTTCATGTTGGGCAGGAAGTGCTTGACGATGTTCTCGGTCAGGGTCACCGACGGGGCCAGCAGGGCGCCCGAGGCGGAGGACATGATGGCCGAGAGCAGGGCGCCGAAGAACATGATCTGGGCGAACAGCGGGGTACGTTCCAGGATCAGGTGCGGCAGGATCTGCTGGGAATCTTCGGCCAGCCAGTGCTTGACCATCTCCGGCTCGATCATCGAGGCGGCGTAGATCAGGAAGATCGGCAGCATGCAGAAGACCAGGTAGCAGCAGGCACCGGTCATGGTGGCGCGCTGGGCGATCTTCTCGGTCTTGGCCGACATCACGCGGGCATACACGTCCTGCTGCGGGATGGAGCCGAACATCATCGTCACCGCCGCACCCAGGAAGGCGACGATGTCCTTCGCCGAGGTGCCGTGCAGGAAGGTGAACTTGCCTTCGCTGGCGGCATGGCTGATCACGTTGACCGGGCCGCCGGCCATGTCGCCGATCAGCCAGACGAGGTAGAACAGGCCGCAGACGATGATGATCATCTGCAGGAAGTCGGTCAGCGCCACCGACCACATGCCGCCGAACAGGGTATGCAGCAGGACGATGATGGTGCCGATGATCATGCCCTGGGTGGTGGTCAGGCCGCCGTCGGAGAGCACGCTGAAGACCACGCCCAGCGCGGTGATCTGCGCGGCGACCCAGCCCATGTAGGAAATGATGATCACCAGGCTGGTGAAGATTTCCACGTGCTGGCCGAAGCGCTTGCGGAAGAAGTCACCGATGGTGAGCAGGTTCAGGCGGTACAACGGGCGGGCGAAGACCACGCCGACCAGCATCAGGCAACCGAAGGAGCCGAAGGGGTCTTCGATGATCCCGGCGAAGCCTTCTTCGAGGAAGGTGGCCGGAATGCCCAGCACGGCTTCGGAGCCGAACCAGGTGGCGAACACCATGGTCACGACGAGGGGGAAGGACATGCTCCGGCCAGCGGCGGCATAGTCCGAGGAGTTGTGCACGCGGGTGGTGGCGTAGAAACCGACAGCTACGGTGATCACCAGATACACCGCTACAAACCAGATCAGCATTTGTTCGTTCCGTTGGCTCGCCGGGAACCGTACCGCCGAGACGAAACTCGGGCAGGTGGGCCACGACTGACAAAGTTGTTTTTGTTGGGTTGCGCGGCCGAGGTCATCCGGTGCACCAGGCAGGAAGCCGGAAAAACGTAACCAGTTGCGACAACGGGCCGCAGTCTGCCAAATCCGTCAAATATGTCAAACACTTGAATTGCTCATGAGTGAAAAAAATTACATCTCAAGACGAATGGTGTAGGTAAGAGGTTGATTTGATTGGTTGCTAACGATCTAGCGTGACTGTTTAGTCGTTTATTTTTTACATGCCATGTTCGATAAGCAGAACATCCGCCAAGCCGCTAGGCTCATGGCACGGCACGCTTTCAGGGACTTTCATGTTCGAGCATCTCCACCTCGCCCAATTGCTTTCCAGCTATGGCTATCCGGTGCTGTTCATCGGCTGCCTGCTGGAGGGCGAATCGATCCTGCTGCTGGCGGGGATCGCGGCGCACCAGGGGTTGCTTGGCTTCATCCCGGTGGTGTTCTGGGCCACGCTGGCCGGAACCCTGGGTGACCAGTTGCTCTTCTGGAGCGGCCGGCGCGCCGGTGATCGCGCCGTGCCCTGGCTGCAACGGCGCGGGCTGGCCATCGAGCGGGTTACCGGGTTGATCGAGCGCTATCCGCACCTGTCGATCTTCGCGGTGCGCTTTCTCTACGGCATGCGCCTGGCCGGGCCGCTGCTGATCGGCGCGAGCCGGGTAGGGCCGTTGCGCTTTTTGCTGATCAACCTGCTTGGCGCCTTCTGCTGGGCGCTGCTGTTCGCCAGCGCCGGCTACTGGGCCGGCCAGCTGCTGGAACAGTGGCTGGGCAACCTGCGGCCCTACCGCCTGCCGGTGTTCATCGTCGTCCTGATGCTGTTCGCCGCCCTGGCACTCTGGCGCTACTGGCGGCATCGCCGTAAGCGCTTGACCGGCGCCGCACCGCACTGATCGCCAAGTCCTTGATACAGAGCGGTTTGGATTCGCGCGTGGCGCGATTAGAATCGCCGCTCTTTCGTTCAAGGACGCTGTCATGAGCCTTTACCAGCCCGGCATTCTCGCCACCCCGGTTCCCGCCCACGCCCGCCACCTGTTCTTCGATCTGAAGTCGCTGCAGGACCTGCCCGCCGCGCTGGATCGCCTGATGCAGTTCGCCGATGGCGAGCGCGCGGTGGTCGGCTTCGGCGAATCGCTGGTGCGCGCGCTGGGCCGCCGTGTCGAGGGGCTGCGTGAGTTCCCGGCGATCGCCGGCGTAGGCGTCGACAACCCGTCCACCCCGCATGCGCTGTGGGTCTGGCTGCGTGGCGAAGAGCGCGGCAGCCTGCTGCTGCGCACCCAGGAACTGCAGGCCCTGCTGGCGCCGGCGCTGGAACTGACTGGCCTGACCGAAGCCTTCCGCCATGGCAGCGGCCACGACCTGACCGGCTACGAGGACGGCACCGAGAATCCGCAGGACGACGACGCCATCGCCGCTGCCATTGTCGAAGGCGGCCCGGGCCTCGCTGGCGGCAGTTTTGCCGCGATCCAGCAGTGGCGCCACCAACTGCAGGACTTCGCCGCGCTGCCGCAGCACGAGCGCGACGACATCATGGGCCGTCGCCTGAGCGGCAACGAGGAGCTGGACGATGCGCCGGAGTCCGCCCACGTCAAGCGTACCGCCCAGGAGAGCTTCGATCCGGAAGCCTTCATCGTGCGCCGCTCCATGCCCTGGACCCAGGGCCAGGACGCTGGCCTGATGTTCCTCGCCTTCGGTTGCACCCTGGACGCCTTCGAAGTGCAGCTGCGCCGCATGAGTGGGTTGGAGGATGGCATTACCGACGCGCTGTACCGCTTCAGCCGGCCGCTGACCGGTGGTTACTACTGGTGCCCGCCGCGCAAGGATGGGCTGCTGGATTTGAGCGCGCTGCTCGGCTGATCCGCTGTTGCCCCTGGAAGCCCCGCCCTGGCGGGGCTTTTTGTGAGCGCTTGGCGCTCATTTCGCGGATAAGATCCGCTCCTACAGGGAAGCCCGAACGCTGGGTTTGTCGGCTCTTCGTAGGAGCGGACCTTGTCCGCGAAATCCTGACCGGAACTACATAAACAACACCCGCCCCATCGATATGTCTGAAGGTAGGAGCGAGCCTGCTCGCGAACCCCACGGCATCGACCACCCGCCGCAATGGCACCCTGATCTTCCCGGAAATTGGCTGTTGGCCCTCACCCCAGGCGGGCGTAGCGTGGACTCATCTTCCCACTGCCCGAGGTATCCACCATGCCCGCCTCCACGTCCCTGAAACTGCTGTTCGCTGGCCTCGGCCTGGCGCTGAGCCCGCCAACGTTCGCCCATGGCGACGGCGCCAACCCGGAAAAGATCGAGGTCCAGCAGGACCTGAAGCTGCCCGACGCGCCCGGCAAGAAAGGCCTGATGATCACCGTCTCCTACGAGCCGGGCCAGGCGTCCGGTGCCCACGTGCACAGCGGCTCGGTGTTCGCCTACGTGCTCGAAGGCGCCGTGATCTCGCAGCTCGAAGGGCAGAAGCCGGTGACCTACCAGGCCGGCCAGTCCTGGTACGAAGCGCCCAACACGCCGCACCTGGTCTCGCGCAATGCCAGTGACAAGAAGCCGGCCAAGCTGCTGGTGTGGATGCTGCTGGACGAAGGTGCGCCGGTGCTGACGCCACTGAAGAAGTGATCAGCGCCAAGCAGAACCCCGCCAATCGGCGGGGTTCTGCATTACCGCCTCAAGGTCATCCTGCTGCGCCGGGGCACTCGGCGCGGGGCCATGAGGAACATCCAGGCCAGGACCGGGAAGTGGAGGCGAGGCGGATCGGCTGGTTGTTGCAGGTGACGGTGGGGTGAAGCCGACGATCATGGGTCTTCAACATCCCACCGATGGGACGCCCCTGCGAACAGCGTGCTCACCAGGTAATCGAGCGTGCAACGGAACCCGGCGGCAGCCAAAGCTCCGAGTCCGCTGCGCTTTGCCTGAAGGGCGCGCGGGCGCGCATAATTCGCGCAGACCGCGCCATGGGCGCCTGCCAGACGATCCCGAGCAATGACCGACAGCGCCCCCCAGCCGATCCCCGCGGAAACTTCCCGCCGGGGCCGCAAGAACAACCCGGAAAAGACCCGCGAGGACATTCTCCAGGCGGCCATCGCCGAGTTCGTCCAGCAGGGCCTGTCCGGCGCGCGGGTGGATGCCATCGCGGAGCGCATGAACACCTCGAAGCGGATGATCTACTACTACTTCGGCAGCAAGGAACTGCTCTACCAGGCGGTGCTGGAAAAGCTCTACGGCGATATCCGCGGTACCGAACAGACGCTGCATCTGGCCGAACTGGAACCGCTGGAAGCCATGCGCCGGTTGGTGGATTTCACCTTCGACCACCATGACCGCAACGTCGGTTTCGTGCGCATCGTCTGCATCGAAAACATCCATTACGGGCAGTTCGCCTCAGGCTCCGAGACGATCCGCTCGATGAACAACAACATCCTGCGCACCATCGAGGACATCCTCCAGCGCGGCGTCGCCAGCGGTGTCTTCCGCGACGGCCTGCCGGCCATCGATGTGCACATGCTGATCAGTGGGTTCTGCTTCTATCGCGTTTCCAACCGCTACACCGTCGGCTCGCTGTTCCAGATCGAGCTGGAAGATCCGGAGGTCAAGGCGCGGCACAAGCAAATGATCATCGAAGCGGTGCTGCGCTACGTGCAGTCATAGAACGGCTGGCTTTGGTCCGTTCGCGAGCAGGCTCGGTACGGGGTGAGCGGTTGCGGTGGTGTCCGCCACGGTCGACCTCCGCGCGCTGCCAAATGTTGGCGTAGTGCCGGCCAAAAAAGACCCGCCAGTCGGCGGGTCAGAGGGGGAAGCCTGGAGAGCGCGGCTTCAGACGTGCAAGGCATGCCCCAGCGCGCGCAGCGCAGCTTCCTGCACCGCTTCGCCAAGGGTGGGGTGGGCGTGGATGGTGCCAGCGATGTCTTCCAGGCAGGCGCCCATTTCCAGGGACTGCACGAAGGCCGTGGACAGCTCCGAGACCGCCTTGCCCACGGCCTGCCAGCCGAGGATCAGGTGGTTGTCCTTGCGCGCCACCACGCGGACGAAGCCGTCGGCGGATTCCAGGGTCATGGCGCGGCCATTGGCAGCGAACGGGAAGTTCGCCGTCAGCACCTCGTAGCCAGCGGCTTGTGCCTGCTCGGGCGACAGGCCGACCACCACCACTTCCGGATCGGTGAAGCACACCGCCGGGATCGCCGTGGGGGTAAAGGCGCGGCGCTTGCCAGCGATGATCTCGGCGACCATCTCGCCCTGGGCCATGGCGCGGTGGGCCAGCATGGGCTCGCCGGCGATGTCGCCGATGGCCCAGACGTCGCGCATGGAGGTCCGGCATTGCTCGTCGATGCGCACGGCGCGGCCGTTCATGTCCAGGCGCAGGGTGTCGAGGTTCCAGCCGGCGGTGTTGGGATGACGACCGACGGCGACCAGCACCTGGTCAGTCTCTATCACCCGTTGCGAGCCGGCGCCATCCTGCACGCGCAGGCCTTTGCCGTCCGGTTCCAGGCCCATGACGCTGTGGCCCAGGTACAGCTCGATGCCGAGCTTGCGCAGGGCGTTGGCAACCGGCTTGGTCAATTCCTCGTCGTAGGTCGGCAGAATGCGCGGCTGTGCTTCCACCACCGTGACCTCGACGCCGAGCTTGCGGTAGGCGGTGCCCAGTTCCAGGCCGATATAGCCGCCGCCCACCACCGCCAGGCGTTTGGGCAGGGCCTTGGGCGCCAGGGCTTCGGTGGAGGAAATCACGTTGCCGCCCACCGGCAGGAAGGGCAGTTCGACGGATTTCGAACCCGCCGCCAGCAGCAGGTGTTCGGTGTGGATGTGCTGCACACCGCCTTCGCTGAGATCGACTTCCACGGTCTTGCCGTCGACGATCCTGGCCCAGCCGTTGACGACGGTGACGCCATGTTTCTTCAGCAGCGCGGCGACGCCGGTGGTCAGGCGGTCGACGATGTCGTCCTTCCATTCCACGGTGCGCTGGATGTCGATGCTCGGCGCCTGCACGCTGATGCCCAGCGGCGACTTGCCGGCGAATTCGCGGGCCTTGAGGTACTCCTCGGCGGCGTGGATCAGCGCCTTGGAGGGGATGCAGCCGATGTTCAGGCAGGTGCCACCGAGCGAAGCGCCTTCCACCAGCACGGTGCGGATGCCTAGCTGGCCAGCGCGGATCGCCGCGACATAGCCGCCGGGGCCGCCACCGATCACCAGCAGGGTGGTTTCGAGAGTCTGGTTCTGTTTCACGTCTCTGGCTCCACTCATCAGTCGATGAACAGGGTGGCGGGATGTTCGAGCAGGGCGCGCACGGCCTGGATGAAGGCCGCCGCGTCCATGCCGTCGACCACCCGGTGATCGAAGGACGAGGACAGGTTCATCATCTTGCGCACGATGATCTGCCCGTTGATCACCATCGGCCGCTCAACCATGCGGTTGACCCCGACGATGGCCACTTCCGGGTAGTTGATCACCGGTGTGCTGACGATCCCGCCGAGCGCGCCGAGGCTGCTCAGGGTGATGGTCGAGCCGGACAGTTCCTCGCGGCTGGCCTTGCCGTGGCGCGCGGCTTCGGCGAGGCGCGCGACTTCCGCGGAGTTGCCCCACAGGTCGCGGGATTCGGCGTTGCGCAGCACCGGCACCATCAGGCCGTTGTCGCTCTGGGTGGCGACGCCCAGGTGCACCGCGCCGTAGCGGGTGATCACGTCGGCATCGTCGTCATAGCGTGCATTGAGCTGGGGGAAGTCGCGCAGGGCGACGACCATGGCGCGGGCGATGAAGGGCAGCAGGGTCAGCTTGCCGCGCGCCGCGCTGTGTTTGGCGTTGAGATGGACGCGCAGGGCTTCCAGGTCGGTGACGTCGATTTCCTCGACGTAGCTGAAGTGCGGGATGCGCCGCTTGGCCTCGGCCATCTTCTGCGCGATCTTGCGGCGCAGGCCGATCACCGGGATCTGGTGCTCGTCGTGGCGCGCAGCGTAGCCGGAGGCAATGGTCGCGCCGCCATGTTCGAGGAAGTGTTCGAGGTCTTCCCGGAGGATGCGCCCAGCCGGGCCGCTGCCCTGGACGAATTGCAATTCCACGCCCAGGTCGCGGGCGCGCTGGCGCACAGCCGGCGAAGCGAGCGGCTTCTCGCCCGGCGCGCGGCGCGGAGCCGGAGAGGGAGCAGGGCGCGCGGCCGGGGCGACGGGTTTGCTCTCTGCGCGGGGCGCCGGCCTGGGCGCCTCGGCTACCGGTGCAGGCTTGGCCGCCGGCTGGGCCGGTGTTTCTTCGTGCGGCTTGGGCTGCGCAGCTTCCTTGTGGTTGCCGTGGCCTTCCACTTCCAGGCGGATCAGCTCGCCGCCCACGGCCATCACCTGGCCGGGTACGCCGCCCAGGGCGAGGATCTTGCCGGCCACCGGCGAGGGGATTTCCACGGTGGCCTTGTCGGTCATGACTTCCGCCAGCAACTGGTCCTCGTGGACCTCGTCGCCGACCTGGACATGCCACTCCACCAGCTCGACCTCGGCGATGCCTTCGCCGATGTCCGGCATCTTGATGACGTGAGTGCCCATTCAGACCTCCATGGCGCGCTTGAAGGCCGCGCCGACGCGGGCGGGGCCGGGGAAGTAGTCCCATTCCTGGGCGTGCGGGTAGGGCGTGTCCCAACCGGTGACGCGGGCAATCGGGGCTTCGAGGTGGTGGAAGCAGTTCTCCTGCACCAGCGACATCAGCTCGGCGCCGTAGCCGCAGGTGCGCGTGGCTTCGTGGACGATGACGCAGCGGCCGGTCTTCTTCACCGACTCGACGATGGTGTCCAGGTCCAGCGGCCAGAGGCTGCGCAGGTCGATGATCTCGGCGTCGATGCCGGTTTCCTCGGCGGCGGTCTGGGCCACGTAGACGGTGGTGCCGTAGGTCAGCACGGTCAGCTCGGAGCCGGGGCGGGCGATGGCGGCCTTGTCCAGCGGGACGCTGTAGTAGCCCTCGGGCACCTGGCTGGCCGGGTGCTTGGACCAGGGTGTCACCGGGCGGTCGTGGTGGCCGTCGAACGGGCCGTTATACAGGCGCTTGGGTTCGAGGAAGATCACCGGGTCATCGTTCTCGATGCAGGCGATCAGCAGGCCCTTGGCGTCGTACGGGTTGGAGGGCATGACGGTACGCAGGCCGCAGACCTGGGTGAACATGGCCTCCGGGCTCTGGCTGTGGGTCTGCCCGCCGTAGATACCGCCGCCGCAGGGCATGCGCACCACCATGGGCACGGTGAAGTCGTTCACCGAGCGATAGCGAATGCGCGCGGCTTCCGATACGAGCTGGTCGGTGGCCGGGTAGACGTAGTCGGCGAACTGGATTTCCACCACCGGGCGCAGGCCATAGGCACCCATGCCGACGGCGGCGCCGATGATGCCGCTCTCGGAGATCGGTGCGTCGAACACGCGCGAAGTGCCGTACTTCTTCTGCAGGCCTTCGGTGCAGCGGAACACACCGCCGAAGTAGCCAACGTCCTGGCCGAACACCACGACGTTATCGTCGCGTTCGAGCATCACGTCCATCGCCGAGCGCAGCGCCTGGATCATGGTCATGCTGGTGACGGCCTGGGCGTTCTCGTGTTGCGGGTTCATGGCATTCATACCCCAAGCTCCTGGCGCTGCCGGCGCAGGTGTTCCGGCAGGTCCTTGTAGACGTCGTCGAACAGGTTGGCGGCGCTGAACACGTGGCCGTCGACCAGGGAGCCGTGGCGTTCGGCCTCTTTCTGCGCGGCGATCACTTCGGCTTCCAGTTCCTTCTTCAGCGCTTCGTGCTGGTCATCGGACCAGATGCCGAGGCCGATCAGGTGCTGCTTCAGGCGGGCGATGGGGTCGCCCAGGGGGAAGTTGGTCCAGTCGTCTGCGGGGCGGTACTTGGACGGATCGTCCGAGGTGGAGTGCGGGCCGGCGCGATAAGTGACCCATTCGATCAGGCTCGGGCCATGGCCGCGGCGGGCGCGCTCGGCGGCCCACTGCGAGGCGGCGTAGACCGCGAGGAAGTCGTTGCCGTCCACCCGCAGCGAGGCGATCCCGCAGCCCACGCCACGGTTGGCGAAGGTGGTGCCTTCACCGCCGGCGATGGCTTGGAAGGTGGAAATCGCCCACTGGTTGTTGACCACGTTGAGGATCACCGGCGCGCGGTAGACGTGGGCGAAGGTGAGGGCGGTGTGGAAGTCGGACTCGGCGGTGGCGCCGTCGCCGATCCAGGCGGACGATATCTTGGTGTCGCCCTTGATCGCCGAGGCCATGCCCCAGCCGACGGCCTGGATGAACTGGGTGGCGAGGTTGCCGGAAATCGAGAAGAAGCCCTTCTCGCGGCTGGAGTACATGATCGGCAGCTGGCGGCCCTTGAGCGGGTCCTGCTCGTTGGAGAGCAGTTGGCAGATCATGTCCTTGAGTGGGTAATCGCGGGTGATCAGGATGCCTTGCTGACGGTAGGTCGGGAAGGTCATGTCGCCGTCGCGCAACGCCATGGTGTGGGCGGTGGCGATAGCCTCTTCGCCCAGGCACTGCATGTAGAAGGACATTTTCTTCTGGCGCTGGGCGGTGAGCATGCGCGCGTCGAAGATGCGCGTCTTGAGCATCAGGCGCATGCCGCGCAGCAGCTGTTCGTGGCTCAGTTCCGGAGCCCAGGGGCCGACGGCGTTGCCGTCCTCATCGAGCACGCGTACCAGGCTGAACGCAAGGTCGGTGGTCTGCGCCGGTTCGACGTCGATGGCAGGCTTGCGCACTTCGCCGGCGGGCGAGAGATGCAGGTAGGAGAAGTCGGTCTTGCAGCCCGGGCGTCCGGTGGGTTCGGGGACGTGCAGGCGAAGTGGGGCGTAGTCGGTCATGGCATGACTCCTGTTGTGATCGTTGGGTGTGGATCAGCAGACGGAAGCGGCCATGCCTGGCGGGTGCACCGGGCCTGGTTGGGCGGTGGCGCGGGTGCCGCGCAGGGTTGCGCAGCGGGTGGTGACATCACTCATGGTGAGGTCCTCGGTTGTTGTAGTTGTGGTTTCAGTATAGGTGTGACCGATTGGTTTTTTGCTCCAAATTGACTAGGTCAGAGCTTACGGATTAGTGTGTTTGCACTATAAAAACAGCACTGAGTAGTACGACCAAAAATGGCTGATCTCGACCGCACCGACCTGAAAATCCTCCGCGCCCTGGCCGACGATGGCCGCCTGTCCTGGCGCGATCTGGCGCAGAACATCGGCCTGTCGCTGACCCCGACCCTGCGCCGGGTGCGCCGCCTGGAGGAGGAGCACTACATCCAGGGCTATTTCGCCCGGCTCGACGAGGAGCGCCTGTCCGGCGGCATGAGCGTGTTCGTCTCGGTGTCCCTGGAAAAACAGACCGGCGACTACCTCGCCCGGTTCGAAGAACGCATCGTCCAGGCGCCGCAGGTGATGAGCTGCTTCCAGATGACCGGCGACGCCGACTACATGCTGCGCGTGGTGGTGAAGGACCTGTCGGCGTACCAGCTGTTCCTGACCAATACCCTGACGCAGATTCCTGGCGTTGCGGGGATCAAGTCGGCATTCGCGCTGAAGTCGGTGATGCTGCGCTCGGCGCCACCGATCTGAGGCGAGAGACCTTTCTCGCAGGCAAGAAAAAGCCCCGCATTGGCGGGGCTTTTTCATCGCAGGCGGCGGATCAGACGATCACGCCTTGGCTGCGCAGATAATCATCGTAGGTGCCGCTGAAGTCGGTCACGCCGTTTTCCGACAGCTCGATGATGCGGGTGGCCAGCGAGGAGACGAACTCGCGGTCATGGCTGACGAAGATCAGCGTGCCCGGATAGTTCTCCAGCGCGAGGTTGAGCGCCTCGATGGATTCCATGTCCAGGTGGTTGGTCGGCTCGTCCATCACCAGCACGTTGGGGCGCTTGAGGATCAGCTTGCCGAACAGCATGCGGCCTTGTTCACCACCGGAGATGACTTTCACCGACTTCTTGATTTCGTCGTTGGAGAACAGCATGCGGCCGAGGGTGCCGCGCACCAGTTGCTCGCCGCCCTGGGTCCACTGGGCCATCCAGTCGAACAGGTTGTAGTCGTCCTCGAAGTCCTCGGCGTGGTCCTGGGCGAAGTAGCCCACGTCCGCGCTGTCGGTCCACTTCACTTCGCCGCCGGTGGGTGCCATTTCGCCGACCAGGGTGCGCAGCAGGGTGGTCTTGCCGATACCGTTGGGGCCGATGATGGCGATGCGCTCGCCGGCTTCCACCTGCATGCTCAGGTTCTTGAACAGCGCAACGCCGTCGAAGCCCTGGCTGACTTTCTCCAGGGTCACCGCCTGGCGGTGCAGCTTCTTGTGTTGCTCGAAGCGGATGAACGGGCTGACGCGGCTGGACGGCTTGACCTCTTCCAGCTGGATCTTGTCGATCTGGCGCGCGCGGCTGGTGGCCTGCTTGGCCTTGGAGGCGTTGGCCGAGAAGCGGCTGACGAAGGTCTGCAGCTCGGCGATCTGCGCTTTCTTCTTGGCGTTGTCCGACAGCAGGCGCTCGCGAGCCTGTTCGGCCGCGGTCATGTACTCGTCGTAGTTGCCCGGGAACAGACGCAGCTCGCCGTAGTCCAGGTCCGCCATGTGGGTGCAGACGCTGTTCAGGAAGTGACGATCGTGGGAAATGATGATCATGGTGCTGTTACGCGCCGTGATGATGTTTTCCAGCCAGCGGATGGTGTTGATGTCCAGGTGGTTGGTCGGCTCGTCGAGCAGCAGCAGGTCCGGGTCGGAGAACAGCGCCTGGGCCAGCAGCACGCGCAGTTTCCAGCCCGGAGCGACGGCGCTCATCGGGCCGAAGTGCTGGTCCAGCGGAATGCCCAGGCCCAGTAGCAGCTCGCCCGCGCGGGATTCGGCGGTGTAACCGTCGAACTCGGCGAACTGGACTTCCAGCTCGGCCACGGCCATGCCGTCTTCCTCGCTCATCTCCGGCAGGGAGTAGATGCGGTCGCGCTCGGCCTTGACCTTCCACAGCTCTTCGTGACCCATGATCACGGTGTCGATCACGCTGAAGTCTTCGTAGGCGAACTGGTCCTGGCGCAGCTTGCCCAGGCGTACGCCGTTCTCCAGCATCACCTGGCCGCCCGAAGGCTCCAGCTCGCCGCCGAGGATCTTCATGAAGGTGGACTTGCCGCAACCGTTGGCGCCGATCAGGCCGTAGCGGTTGCCGTTGCCGAATTTGACGGAAACGTTTTCGAACAGCGGCTTGGCGCCAAACTGCATGGTGATATTGGCGGTGGAAATCAACTGACTGACCCTTGGCTGGACATGATGCGCGCCGGGCGCAGACGGCGCGGGCGGGCAGGGAAGGCGCGATTGTCGAACGAAGCTAGGTGCGCCTGGCAAAGCCGCTAATTATGCCACACAAGGGCATCAAGATGCATGTTCGGGCGCCGAAGTGCCCGGTTTGCGCGCAGGGCGGTCAAGCCGACAGTTGAAAGCCCCCTCGGTCCTGCATCAGAATTCGGTGTTCAGAATTCTGGTGGGGGCTGTATGAAAATCCTTAACGCTCAAAAAACGCTCAAGCAGTACCTGGAGCAGGTCAGCGGCAAGCTGATCACCGTGGTCTCGGCCTCCGCCAGTGAAACCGAGTCACTGATCGAAACCCTGGTGGAGAAGGGCAATCGCCTGGATCTGCTGGTGGGTACCATCAACTCCTTCACCTCGCCGGACTTCATTGATTTCTGCGTGCGCGATGCGGGCAAGGACGTGACCCTGCACGTCGATTTCCGCGCGCAGAACAGCGTGCACTGGAAGCTGATCCTCATCGAACCGGACGTGGTGATCCTCGGCAGCGCCAACTTCACCGAGATCGGCCTGAGCCTGACCCGCGACACCTGCACGGTTATCCAGGACGCGGCGCTCTATGCCGATTACCTGGCGCGGGTGGCCGAGATCAAGGGTATGGAAGGTGTGGTGCTGGGCGAAGACGCCCCGGCTTTCGACGAGCGGCTGGAAGAGTATCGCCAGAGCCACCGCCGCGTGCAGGCGAGCCTGGCGCGCAGCGCTCAGTACCTGGATGGCGAGAGCTGGCTGGGTGACGAGACCAACCAGAGCATCCCGCTGTTCATCTGGTACAGCGACCACTCCGACGAGTCCGAGGAGCAGGCTGAAGCCTTCCTGCACGCCAGCAGCGACGGCGTGGACTGGGATGACGTGCGCGAGTTCTTCACCTACGAATGCGCCGAGGGTGTGCTGCCCTACGAAGAGGGCGACATGGTGCTGACCGCGCGTTGCAACGGCACGCACATCGGCTTCTACACCTTCGACCGTATCCTCTATCGCGACGGCACCTACTTCATCTATTCCTACCGCAAGAAGCGCTATACCCAGCCGTTCAAGCTGGAAGATGCGAAAGAACGCCTGAAGGACGTGATTCCGGATTGGTACGAGGAGATGCGTACCTCGCTCAACCGTCACGACATCAACAGCGTGGTGCGCTGAGGTTTCTTCCGTTCATCGGCGCGCAGCAGGCTGACCGGATGGTCGCAGGCTGAGCGCCTTGGCTTTTCCCTCGGGGGTGGCTAGCATCCTGCCATTATCTCGACGTCGCATTGCGCAGTTGCGTGAGCCCGTCAGAAGTCTGTCAGGAGGCAATGGATCATGCCGCACGCACCCCACGATCACACCCCTGTCCGCCGCCGCATGCGCTGGCATTGGCGGCTGTTGACGCTGAAGATCTACATCCTTTCCGTGTTCCTGCTCGGCTGCATGCTCGGCGGCTGCGCGATGCTGTATCTCAACACCTTCAACGAGACCCTGGCGCTGGAGCAGCGCATCGGCTCGTTCGTTGCCGCTACCGCGATCCTGCTGCTTTGCCTGCATATCCTGCGCATGGCCTTGCCGCCATTGCCCTGGCTGTCGCGGCGCCGGACCCTGGAATGAAAAACGCCCCGTGGCATTGCTGCCACGGGGCGTTTTCCTTCGAGCTCGATCAGGTCATCAGAAGATGTTGACCGGGTACTCGACGAAGACGCGCACTTCGTTGCCGTCGTCGTTGTAGGAGCGGGCGTCGTTGGACACGCGCAGCCAGGAGCCGCGCAGCTTGACCGACAGGTCCTTGGCCGGGCCACTCGGTACGACGTACTTCAGCTGGTTGAAGATTTCGCGCTCTTTGCCGTTGCTGGTCTCGTCGGTCTTGATGTTGTCGCCGTAGACGTAGGCAACGGTGTAGCTCAGACCCGGAACGCCGTACTCGGAGAAGTCCAGGCTGTAGCTGCCCTGCCAGGAACGCTCGTCCTCGCCGTTGAAGTCCGACCAGTAGGAGTTGGCCAGCCAGATGGTGGTGCCGCCGTCACCCAGGCCGCCCTGGTTCTGGTACCAGCCGTAGTTGTAGCCGGAATCACCGTTGTTGCGCTGGTGCGCGACCATGAAGGTGTGGGCGCCGATGTTGTAGGCGGCCGACAGGCTCCAGATGGTGTTCTTGGTGCCGTTGATGTCGTTCTCGGCAGCGAAGTCTTCGTTCACGCGGGTGCGGTAGCCGTTGAAGTCCAGGGTCAGGGACTGCTTGTCGGCCATCGGGATGACGTAGTTCAGGTTCATGTACTGCTTGCGAGCGACGTCTTCGCTCTCGTAGCCGTACAGCGAGCCGCTGAAGTTGTCGGTGAACTTGTAGCTGCCGCCGAACACGTCGATGCGCTTCAGGCCGCCGCTGTCACGCACTTCGGCGCTCTTGCGGGTTTCCGAGGTGAAGCGGCCGACGTTCAGCTCCAGGCCTTCGATCTCCTTGGAGGTGATCAGGGTGCCGGTGAAGCTCTCCGGCAGCAGGCGGGAGTTGTCGTAGCTCAGCACCGGCAGGGCCGGCATCTGGTCACCGTACTTGATCACGGTGTTGGAGAAGCGTGCCTTCACCGCACCACCGGCGCGGGCCAGGTCGCTGGCGGCTTCACCGCTGTCGCCCTGCTTGAAGAAGTCGATGCCGGCGGCACCGCTCTTGCCTTTGCCGCCATCCAGACGCACGGCGTACATGCCGAATGCATCAACGCCGAAGCCCACGGTGCCCTGGGTGAAGCCGGAAGCGAAGGTCGCGGTGGCAGCCTGGCCCCACTCGGCCTTGTCGTCGCGGCCGTGCTTGTAGTCACGGTTCATGTAGGCGTTGCGGAAGAACAGGTCCAGGTGGCTGTCTTCGACGAAGCCCTTGGCGGTGGACTGGTCTTCGGCCATGGCGGCGGTCGACGCGAGGATCCCCAGTGCAAGCAGACTGATCCGGTGGTTCAGCATGTTGATTTCCTTCTAATGGTGCTGCGCCCGCGAGCAGGAAGAAAAAAGCTCTCCGCCCCGAAGTGCGTGATCGGGGTAGGTGGAGTCCTGTGCTGGCATGTTCTTTTGGTTGTATTCGGGGCGTGGTCGCCCCGGCGCGGCGGGATAATAACAGAGGATCGAACTTTTTCGTCCAGCCTCTGTCACGCCGTTGTCATGATGGCCTGATCAACGGCGATGGCGGCCGGATCGCGGCAGCGCGACGGCATTGGGCGGCGTTGCGGCTCGATGCCGCGTGCCGCCGCTCACCGGCGGAAGGAGCGCTGGTAGAGCCAGAGGCTGAGGGCAAGGCCGCAGGCGGCGGCGAGGGAGGCGCAGAGGAAGATCGAACCGAAGCCGAAACCGTTGGCGACGGCGCCCATCAATGGGCCGGTGATGCCCAGCGAGACATCGATGAACAGCGAGTAGGCGCCCAGCGCGGCGCCGCGATTGGAGGCGGGTACCAGGCCCACGGCTTCCACGCCCAGCGCAGGGAAGACCAGCGAGAATCCGAAGCCGGTCAGTGCCGCGCCGGCCAGGGCCAGCCAGGGTGTCGGCGCGCTCCAAAGCAGGAGCAGGCCCAGGCTTTCGACTGACAGGCAGGCAATGGCCACGCGGAAGCCGCCGTGGCGGTTGATGGCATTGGCGAACAGCAGTCGCGCGCCGATGAAACAGCCGCCAAAGGCTGTCAGGCAGTAGACCGCGTCCTTCCAGCCAAGGCTGGCGTAATACAGGGTGATGAAGGTGGCGATGGTGCCGAAACCGATACCGCCCAGCGCAAGCCCCATGCCGTGGGGGAATACGCGGCCCAGCACGTGATGGAAGGGCATGCGCTCGCCGTGCACCAGCGCTGCGGCGCGCTTGGGCCACGCGAGGGCGAACCCCAGGACGGCCAGGAGCACCACGCTGCCACCCAGGCTGGCCAGCCCAAGATGACTGACCATCAGCACGCCGAGGGGCGCGCCGATGGCGAGCGCGCCATAGCTGGCGATGCCATTCCAGGAAATCACCTTGGCGGTATTCGCCGCACCGACGCGGTCGATGCCCCAGGCGATGGAGGCGCTGCCCACCAGGCTTTCCGATGTCCCCAGCACCAGCCGGGCGATCATCAACAGGCCAAGGCTGGCCCAGGGGAATGCCTGCATCGCCCAGGAACCCAGCATCAGCGCACCGCTGCCGGCGCAGCCAACCATTCCGTAAAGCACTGCGCGCTTGGGCCCGAGGGTATCGATTACCTTGCCGGCGTAGGGGCGGGTGAGCAGGGTGGCGAGGTACTGGATGCTGATCACCAGGCCGGCCATCACCGAGCCGAAGCCGAGGTCGGTGTGCACATAGCCCGGCAACACGGCCAGCGGAATGCCGATGGTCAGGTAGGCAATGAAGGTGAACAGGACGACGGACACCACTTGCAGCGTGGTGGACGAAGGGGAGCGGGTATCGGCGGACATGTGCAGCGGTTCGGTACGGCGAGTGGTCTTACATGATGGACCGCGTACGGCATGTAGGAAAGCTAGCTAACGAACTACCTGTGTCAGCTCAACCGCCAAGTGGCGGCTTTATGCTCTTGTAGGAGCGGATCTTATCCGCGATAGCTTCGGAGCTTCGCGGATAAGATCCGCTCCTACAAGAGCTACTTCGGCGCCATGCGCGGGCTTGCTCGATTCACACGCGTCTGAAGAGCGTGGGATAGTCGATCACCAGACCTTCGTCATCCACTGTCAGCAGCGCCTGGAAATTCGTGCCCTCCAGGTTCTCGTAGTGGTAGTGGCGGGCGTCGACCCGCGTATAGCCCTGGCGCATCCGCACCGGCTTGAGCTTCGGGGCCTCTAGATACACCACCGTCAGCTCGCGGCGTTCGCCATCGGCCAGCTGCAGGCGGCGAATCGGGAAGGTATTGGTGAAGGGTGTCGGCCAGATATCGATGTCCAGGCAACCGTCCAGCTCCGCCAGCGCGGCGCCGTCGGCGGTTTGCCAGTGTCCCTCGCCATCGGCCAGTAGATGCAGTTGATGCGTGCCGCGAGCGCTTTCCACGCTGAATCGCGCCTCCCGCAGTCGCCAACCGGCATCCCAGTTCAGCTGGTACTCGAGCTGGTAGGACGGGCCGCCCGCCTCATCGATGGCGCGCAGTTGGCTTTCCGCGCGGTCGTCACTCAATTGCAGCGACTCCCAGCTCGCCGTCGGCGCGTGCCAGATGCCTTCCCAGTTCAGCGTGCGCATCACGACGTCTCCAGTACCAGGCCCAGGCGTTGGCGCTTGGGCAGGCGGGCGACCACCAACTGGTGCGAGCGGGTCAGCGCCTCGCGCAGCTCGGCGTCGCCCATGGGGTAGGGGCGTTGCATGGAAATCCAGAAGGCCCGCGCCAGATAGGGAGCGGGACGAATGCCGGGGCGATCGACGTAGCCCAGGAACAGTTCGGGGCCGACCTTGAAGGCCAGGCCGCCGTTGCCGCTGTCGAGGAAGTCGAGGATGGCGAACATCTTGTTGCCAGCCACGGAAAACACGCGGTTGCTGCCCCACTTGATGTCTTCGCGGGCGCCGGGCAGTTCCAGGCAGAAGCGGGCGATCTGTTGCGGTGTCATGGGGCGTGGGTTCCTTCAGTCGCGTCGTCGATCAGTCGCGGAAATAGACCTCGACCAGATGGTAGCCGAACTGGCTTTTCACCGGGCCGTGCACCACGCCGACCGGCTTCTTGAAGATCACCTGGTCGATGGATTTCACCATCTGGCCCGGGCGTACCTCGCCCAGGTCGCCACCGCGCTTGCCGGAAGCACAGGTCGAATGCTTGCGCGCCAGGGCGGCGAAATCCTCGCCCTTGGCCAGGCGTTGCTTGATCTGCTCGGCTTCGGCGGCGGTCTTGACCAGGATGTGGCGGGCCATGGCGACGGGCATTGTTTCGTGTCCTTAAATGAAAGCGTCTGGGCGCGATTGTACGGCAGCAGTGATGCAGGTCGCATTTCGTGATGGGTTGCATTGTCTGGTCTTGGGGCGCTCCATAGAGTCAATAAGCAAATTCCTATTTATAGGGCGCCGCTTACAGACGGCGTCCGCCGCCACCTTGCGTACGGATGCAGTTCAATGGATATCCAAGCGATGCTCAAGATCCTGGCCACCCAGGATGGTTCGGATCTTTACCTCTCCACCGGCGCGCCGCCTTGCGCCAAGTTCAACGGGGTGCTCAAGCCCCTGTCCAACGAGCCGATGAAGGCCGGCGATGTCGCCCGCATCGGTTATGGGCTGATGGACGAGGAGCAGCGTGCCGAGTTCGACCGTGAGCTGGAGATGAACCTCGCGATTTCCGTGCCCGGCGTAGGCCGCTTCCGGATCAACCTGTTCAAGCAGCGCAACGAAGTGTCCATCGTGGCGCGCAACATCAAGCTGGATATCCCGCTGTTCGACGACCTGAAGCTGCCCGAAGTGCTGCTCAAGGTGGTCATGGAGAAGCGCGGCCTGGTTCTTTTCGTCGGCGGTACCGGCTCGGGCAAGTCCACCTCCCTGGCGGCGCTGATCGATCATCGCAACCGCAACAGCGGCGGGCACATCATCACCATCGAAGACCCCATCGAGTACGTGCACCGGCACCGCAAGTCGATCATCAACCAGCGCGAAGTGGGCGTGGACACCCGCAGCTTCCATGCCGCGCTGAAGAACACCCTGCGCCAGGCGCCGGACGTGATCCTGATCGGCGAGATCCGCGACCGCGAGACCATGGAGCACGCCCTGGCCTTCGCCGACACCGGCCACCTGGCGATCTCCACCCTGCACGCCAACAACGCCAACCAGGCGCTGGACCGCATCATCAACTTCTTCCCCGAGGAGCGCCGGCCGCAGTTGCTCAACGACCTGGGCAACAACCTCAAGGCGTTCGTCTCCCAGCGCCTGGTGCGCACCCAGGACGGCAAGCGCCGCGCGGCGGTGGAAGTGCTGCTGGGCACGGCGACCATCAGCGACATCATCAAGCGCGGCGACTTCAGCTCCATCAAGGAAATCATGGACAAGTCCCGCGCCCTCGGCATGCAGACCTTCGACCAGGCGCTGTTCGACCTGGCGGTCGAGGGGGCGATCACCGAGGAAGAGGCGGTGAAGAACGCCGACTCGGCGAACAACCTGCGGTTGAAGCTCAAGCTGTACAAGGACAACCCCGGCAGCGTCGGTAGCACTGCCACTCCCGCGGCCGCCAAGCCTGCCGCGCCGGCACCCGTGCCCGCGGCACCTGTGGCAGCGACCCAGCCGGTCGAGGCTTCCAGCTGGGGGTTGGAACTGGCACTGGAAGAGATCGAGGCGGAAGACGCGGAGAAACCGGCCGGGCAGTAAGCCGCCAGTCGAACGAAAATAAAGCCCCGGCATGCCGGGGCTTTTTCATTGGAAGGATTCACCTGTAGGAGCGGGCTGGCTCGCGTGACGTCAATTCTCCACTCCTGGGTTCGAGCTGTACGCAGGAGCGGACTCTGTCCGCGATCGACTCGTCGCAACGCCGGTCGACCATGAAGCTGGGCCAAGCCATCGCGGACAGAGTCCGCTCCTTCGCACGTCGGTGAGTTCGGCGCCAGGCGCGCATCAGAGCAATGACAGCGGATAGCTGACGATCAGCCGGTTCTGGTCGAAGCTGTTGGTGTTGCTCCAATCCCGACGCTGGGTGGAGTTGCGCCACTTGATGTTCAGCGTCTTGAAGGCGCCGCTCTGCACCGTATACGCCAGCTCGCTCTCCCGACCCCACTCGCTGCCGTCGTCGGTGCTGGCGTTGTGCACGCTGTCGCCGTGGATGTAGCGATTCATCAGGGTGAGGCCGGGAATGCCGAACGCGGCGAAGTCGTAGTCGTGGCGGAGCTGTCGCCGTGATTCGCTCGGGGCATAAGCGTTCGCTGTTCGAACGGGGATTAACTGATTAGGACATTGCCCACTTCGTATTGCGCTTCATGCCGTCGCTGAAGTCGAACGGCTGCCAGCGTGCGCAAGTCGATTGGCTCGCAGCGTGCCCGCGAAGGGCATGCGCCCGTTCCGGGCGGGTTCTTTCCCCGGCGCAACTTGATAGGCTGTCAGGCCCCGTGTGGCAGCTGTTTCCGTTTATTCGATCCGTGAGCCGATGAGTACCAGCCAATCGCCGTTGTCCGGCGCCAACCAGCCCTTCAAGGGCATCCTGCTCATCGTCCTGGCGACTTTCCTGTTCTCCAGCCACGACGCGCTGTCCAAGTACCTGGCGAGCATCTATCCCATCGTCATGGTGGTGTGGGCGCGTTACGTGGTGCACACGTTGCTGATGGCCGGCATCTTCCTGCCCAAGGCGGGATTCGCCGTGCTGCGCACCCGCCACCCGTTCCTTCAGACGCTACGCGCGCTCTGCCTGCTGGGCACCAGCTTCCTGTTCACCACGGGTCTGCAGTACATCCCGCTGGCCGAGGCGACCTCGGTCAACTTCCTCGCGCCGCTACTGGTGACGGCGCTGTCTGTGCCGTTGCTGGGCGAGCGGGTCAGTGCCGGGCAGTGGGCGGCGGTGCTGGTGGGATTCGCCGGCGTGCTGGTCATCGTCCACCCCGGCGGCGATCTGTTTACCCCGGCGGTGCTGCTGCCGTTCGGTTCGGCGCTGTGCTTCAGCTTCTACCAGTTGCTGACCCGCAAGCTCAGCCAGGTGGACAGCCCGACTACCAGCAACTTCTTCGCCGGGTTGTGCAACACCCTGATCGTCAGCGCGCTGGTGCCGTTCTTCTGGCAATGGCCGGGGCTGCTGCACGGTCTGATGATGCTGGCCCTGGGCACCTGCGGGATGACCGCGCACCTGTTCCTGACCCAGGCGTTCAAGCATGCCGCGCCGGCGCTGCTGGCGCCGTTCAGCTATTGCCAGATCGTCTTCGCCGGGTTGCTGGGCTTGGTGATCTTCGGCCATACGCCGGAGCCGTCGGCGCTGCTGGGGATCGCGGTGATCTGCGGCAGCGGGCTGGCGGCGGCCTGGCTGCAGAGCCGCAAAAGGTAGCGCGGGCGCAATCATCGCAGGAGTTGCGGACTTCTTCGGAGGCTCTGCGCCGAGAGTCTCCCTCTCCCTGAAGAGAGAGGGGACTGTTCGGAGTCACCGAGAAGGCAAATGCTCCCCCCAGGGGGGTAACCGACTGACACCCTTCCATCCGTGCACGCCGAACGGCTCCCTCGCCCTTCAGGGAGAGGGCGGGGGGAGAGGGGCAGCCCGAGCACGCTAATTCAAGTCAGGCGCGAGCTGTCGTTACTCGATCTCGAACAGCCCATGCCGGATCGGCCCCACCGTCAGGCGTTGGCGCACGTCATCGTCGATGCGCGGATCGTCTGGCTGGTACAGCTTCACCTGGCGGTAGGCGCTGATGCGGTTGATCTCCGGCCCCAGGTATTCCCACACCACACGGGTGCAGGCCGGCGTGCGCCGGTCGCCGCTGGAGACGCCGGTCTTCAGCCCGTTCAGGCGGGTGATGCGGCTCTTGAAGCTGGGAATGAGGATGGTCTGGCTCATCTCGTTGACCGTCAGCGACTCGTAGTCCATCAGGAACAGCCGGTCCTGCAGCTGGAAGGCCGCGCCCAGGTAGCGGCAACGCACCCAGTCCTCGGCCTGCACGTCGGTGCTGCTGGAGCGTTCCTGGCGCTCCTGGCGCTCGAAGAGGAAGTTGCCGTTGTCCTCGTGCAGGTGCACCAGCGAGAGCAGGATCGAGCCGGGCACCGACATGCAGTTGGAGTATTCGAAGTAGTAGCCGCAATAGCGCGACAGGTTGCCCGCGTGGTCGCGCAACGGACGGAGCATTTCCAGCAGCGGATCGTCGCGCTGGACGTCGGCCGGGGAGGTGCCACGCGCACCGATCAGCCGGGCGAACTGCTCGGGCGGCAGTTGCAGCTCGTAGTCCTCGACGCCGAAGAAATCTCCAATTCGTTTGAGGTTGTACGCCGTGGGCTGGCTCTGCCCGCCAAGGTACTTGTTGAACTGCGCCCGATTGATCGAAAGCTTGCGGCAAACCTCCGAGATAGAGCGATAGTGGCTGCACAGCAGCTTGAGGTTTGGGCCGAGGTTTTCGGACATGCGTGCCAGATCCGGGTGATGCGACTGGCGCAATTATAGCGTCAACTCGCATCAAGTCGGAGCAAGCCGCGAAATTGTTTCAGGAGGCTTCGGACGCAACCATGCGCCCCCAGTGAGCGGACCAGCCCCCGGTCCGTGCTCCCACAATAACAATCGAGGTCCCAACACATGCTCGACGCGATCAACGATTTCCTGTCCGGGAAAGTCCTCATCGTTCTCATCGTCGGACTCGGTGCGTATTTCACCATCCGCTCCCGTTTCGTCCAGTTCCGTCACTTCGGCCACATGTTCGGCGTGTTCAAGGAATCGATCCGCGGCCAATCCGGTCAGCTGAGCTCGTTCCAGGCCCTGATGCTGAGCCTCGCCGGCCGTGTGGGCGCCGGTAACATCGCCGGTGTCGGCATTGCCGTTACCCTCGGCGGCCCGGGCGCCGTGTTCTGGATGTGGGTCACCGCGCTGGTGGGCATGTCCAGCAGCTTCTTCGAGTGCACCCTGGCCCAGGTCTACAAGCGCAGCGACGGCGACGGCCTGTACCGTGGCGGCCCGGCCTACTACATCCAGCACGGCCTGAAGCTGCGCTGGATGGCGCTGACCTTCGCGGTCCTGCTGCTGGTCACATACGGCTTCGCCTTCAACGGCCTGCAAGCCTTCACCGTGACCCACTCGCTGCAGAACGCCTTCGACATCCCGGTCCTGTACTCGGGCATCGCCCTGGCCGTGCTGCTGGCCATCGTGTTCTTCGGCGGCATCCAGCGCATCGCCGCCGTCTCCGACCTGCTGGTGCCGGTCAAGACCCTGGCCTACATCGCCGTGACCCTGTACGTAATCGTCACCCAGATCGAACTGGTGCCGGGCATGCTGACCACCATCGTCAAGAGCGCCTTCGGCCTTGAGCCGGCCTTCGCCGGCCTGTTGGGCGCGGCTATCGTGATGGGCGTGAAACGCGGCGTGTTCGCCAACGAAGCCGGCCTGGGCAGTGCGCCGAACGTGGCCGCGGTCGCCGCCGTGCGCCACCCGGCGTCGCAGGGCGTGGTCCAGGCGTTCAGCGTGTTCCTCGATACCTTCGTCATCTGCACCTGCACCGCGCTGCTGATCCTGCTCTCGGGCTTCTACACCCCCGGCTTCGAGGGCGACGGCATCACCCTGACCCAGAACTCGCTGGCCGCCGTGGTCGGTGACTGGGGCCGTATCTTCGTCAGCGTCGCGCTGTCGCTGTTCGTGTTCACCTGCATCACCTACAACTACTACCTCGGCGAGAACGCCCTGCAGTTCATCGTCGGCCGCAGCCGCTCCGCGCTGATCGCCTTCCGCGTGCTGGTGCTGGGCCTGATTCTCTGGGGCTCGATGCAGAACCTGGGCACCGTGTTCGCCTTCGCCGATATCACCATGACTTGCCTGGCCTTCGTCAACCTGGTGGCCCTGGCGATGCTGATCAAGACTGGCCTGCGCGTGATGCGCGACTACGACGAGCAGCGCCGCGCCGGTATCGAGCGCCCGGTGTTCGACGCCAGCAAGTTTGCCGACCTGGACATCGACCACGATGCCTGGCGTGACGCGCACAAGATCAATTCGACCGCTCCGGCCCACGGCAGCCTGCCTGCCCAAGGCTGATCCATCCTCGGACCAAGGTCTGACACGCGAGGCCGGGACTTCTCCCGGCCTCGCGGTTTATCCTGTGGACTTTCCTTCAAGAGCACTGGCATGCGTCGAGTGAAGAACCTCTTCGTCCTCTATACCGGCGGCACCATCGGCATGCTGCAGACCGCCGAAGGCCTGGCGCCGGCTGGCGGCTTCGAAGCTCGCATGCGCGAACAGCTGCATGGCCACGGCGAGATTCACCTCGACTGGTCCTTCAGCGAACTGCAACCGCTGCTCGACAGCGCCAACATGACCCAGGCCAACTGGCTGGCCATGCGTGACGCCATCGTCGGCGCGGTGGAGCAGGGCGGCCACGACGGCGTGCTGGTGCTGCACGGCACCGACACCCTGGCTTATAGCGCGGCCGCGCTGTCGTTCCTGCTCCTGGGGCTGGACGTGCCCGTGGTACTCACTGGCTCCATGCAGCCGATGGGTGCGCCGGGCAGCGATGCGCCGGCGAACCTGCTGGGCGCGCTGAAGGCACTGGAAGCCGGTGTCGAGCCAGGTGTCTGGTTGTATTTCAACGGTGCGATGATGCACGGCGCCCGCGTCACCAAGCTGCGCAGCGAGGCCTTCGATGCCTTTGCCGTGTTGCCGCGTGAGCGCAAAGGTGAGCGTGTGCAGTCGCTTCCCTCCGAACTGGATTACCGCCAGCCGCGCCAACCAGTGAACCTCGCGGTGCTGCCGCTGTTCCCCGGCCTGCGCGCCGAGCACCTGCGTGCGCTGCTCGGCAGTGGGGTACAGGCGTTGCTGCTGGAGTGCTACGGCAGCGGTACTGGTCCGTCGGATAACGAGGAACTGCTGGCAGTATTGCGTGAGGCTCACGCTCGCGGCGTGGTGCTGGCTGCGATCAGCCAATGCCCGCAGGGGCACGTGGCGTTCGACGTCTATGCCGCGGGCAGCCGCCTGCGCGATGCGGGCCTGCTTTCCGGCGGTGGCATGACCCGCGAAGCCGCGCTGGGCAAGCTGTTCAGCCTGATCGGCAGCGGTCTGGCGCCGGCCGAGACGGAGCGTCTGTTCGCCCTCGATCTGTGCGGCGAACGCGTCGAAACGAAATAAGGGAAAGCGCCCCGGTCAGGGGCGCGATTCTTCCAGCGGCACGTTGAGCACTTCGCGCACCAGCATGGCGATGCTGCTCACGCCCATCTTTTCCTTGATCTTGGTGCGGTGCACATCGACGGTCTTGACGCTGATGTTCAGCTCGCGGGCGATGACCTTGCTGGCCTTGCCGTCCACCACCATCATCAGGATTTCCCGTTCCCGCCCGGTCAGCAGGTCGAGCTTGTGCTGCAGAACCTGCTTCTGCTCCTGCCCGGCGTGCACCTGCACAGCGCTTTTCAGCGCGGCCTGGATGCGATCCAGCATCTGCTGCGGGTTGTAGGGCTTCTCGACGAAATCCAGCGCGCCGTTCTTCATCGCCTTCACCGACATGGGAATGTCGCCGTGGGCGGTGACGAAGATGGTCGGCAGGGCGATGCCCTTGTCGTTGAGCATTTCCTGCAACTGGAACCCGCTGGTCTCGGGCATGCGCACGTCGAGCACCAGGCAGGCGGGGAGTTTGGGGTCGTATTCGCGCAGGAACTCCTCGGCACCGCCGAAACACAGCGATTCGATGCTGACCGATTCGAGCAGCCAGGCGAGGGAGGTGCGCAGGTCCTTATCGTCGTCGACGATGTAGACCACGGGTTTTCGAGCTTCCATCAGGCGTTGCCACTGTATTTTTTATCGTTGTAGAGCTGCACGTAGGCCGCGTACGCCGGGCTCGAGCCCGGTCGCCGCAATGGCATGACCCGGAGCATACCCATAGTCGCCTGGGCTGACGATAAAGAAACCACCTAGATGACTAGCGGCGACCACCCCCAAGCGTGGTGATCGTCTGAATATGGCGCGCCCCCGTGCTGCCCTACGCTGGCCCCATACAAGAAAGGCCGGGCGTGCCGGCCACTCCAGCACAAGGGGCGAGAAAATGGCCAACACCCTCAGCCAGACCCAGATCGATTTCCGCAACGCCATGGCGCAACTGCCGGCGGCGGTGAACATCATCACCACCAACGGCCCGGAAGGCCGCTGCGGCATCACCGCCAGCGCGGTCTGCTCGGTCACCGATTCGCCACCCACCGTGCTGGTCTGCGTCAACCGCGGCAGCGCCACCCACGACGTGTTCCGCAGCAACGGGCACCTGTGTGTCAACGTGCTCTGTGGCGAGCAGGAAGAGCTGGCCAAGCACTTCGCCGGGATGACCAAGGTGTCCATGGAAGAGCGCTTCACCTGGGACCTCTGGGACGACGGCTACGCCGGCCTGCCGGTGCTGCGCCAGGCGCTGGTCAGCCTGGAAGGGCGGATCAGCGACTGCAAGGAAGTCGGCTCGCACACCGTGATGTTCGTCGAGCTGGAAAAGGTCGCCGTGCGCGAGCGCCAGGACAGCCTGGTGTACTTCAATCGCGTGTTCCACCGCGTCGACCGCGAAGCCGTGCGCTGCGCGAGCTGATTCCCCCTGCCGTTTTCGAGATCAATAACAAGAACGAGGTGATTCACCGTGACCCTGAAGATTTCCCGGACTGCCGATATCCAGACCTTCTTCAAAGAAGCCAGTGGCGCCCTGAACGACGCTGGCAACCCGCGGGTGAAGAACCTCGTCCTGCGAATCCTGCAGGACACCGCGAAGCTCATCGAAGACATGAACGTCACCCCCGACGAGTTCTGGAAAGCCGTGGACTACCTCAACCGCCTGGGCGCCCGCCAGGAAGCGGGCCTGGTGGTCGCCGGCCTGGGCATCGAGCACTACCTCGACCTGCTGCTGGATGCACAGGACGCAGCGGTCGGCATCGAAGGCGGTACCCCGCGCACCATCGAAGGCCCGCTGTACGTGGCGGGTGCGCCGCTGTCCGAAGGTGAAGCGCGGATGGATGACGGCCAGGATGCGGGCACCGTGATGTTCCTTTCCGGCCGCGTGTTCGACCTCGACGGCAAGCCGCTGGCCGGCGCGGTGGTCGACCTCTGGCACGCCAACACCAACGGTACCTATTCGTACTTCGACAGCACCCAGTCCGAGTACAACCTGCGCCGGCGCATCGTCACCGACGCCGAAGGTCGCTACCAAGCCCGCAGCATCGTGCCCAGCGGCTACGGCTGCCCGCCGGACGGCCCGACCCAGGAGCTGCTGAATCAGCTCGGCCGCCACGGCCAGCGTCCGGCGCATATCCACTTCTTCATCTCCGCGCCGGGGCATCGCCACCTGACCACGCAGATCAACCTGGCCGGCGACCAGTACCTGTGGGACGACTTCGCCTACGCCACCCGTGACGGGCTGATCGGCGAGGTGCGTTTCGTCGAAGACGCCGCAGCGGCCAAGGCGCGAGGTGTGGAAGGGCGCTTCGCCGAGATCGAGTTCGATTTCCAGCTGCAGCAGGCTGTGAGTGCTGGCGCCGAAGACCGCAGCAACCGCCCCCGCGCGCTGCAGCAAGCCTGACCTTGATCCTGTGGGAGCGAGCTTGCTCGCTCCCACAGGATCAAGAGCCTCTCACCCCAACCTCCGAACTCTCCGGCTGACTCGTAGGAGCGGATCCTATCCGCGAAGGGCCTTGCACCGATCCCACGCGGGGCGCTAGGGAGCGGGCTATGCCCGCTGTTCGCGGAGAAGCTCCGCTCCTACAGGATCAAGAGCCTCTCACCCCAACCTCCGAACTCTCCGGCTGACTGTAGGAGCGGATCTTATCCGCGAAGGGCCTTGCACCGGTTCCACGCGGGGCGCTAGGGAGCGGGCTATGCCCGCTCTTCGCGGAGAAACTCCGCTCCTACAAGATCAAGAGCCTTTCACCCCAACCTCCGAGCTCTCCGGCTGGCCGTAGGAGCGGATCTTATCCGCGAAGGGCCTTGCGCCGATCCCACGCGTGGCACTAGAGAGCGGGCTATGCCCGCTGTTCGCGGAGAAGCTCCGCTCCTACAGGATCAAGAGCCTTTCGCCCCAGCCTCGGAGCTTTCTGGTTGGCTGTAGGAGCGGATCTTATCCGCGAAGGGCCTCGCGCCGATTCCACGCGGAGTGCTAGAGAGCGGGCCATGCCCGCTGTTCGCGGAGAAGCTCCGCTCCTACAAGATCAAGAGCCTTTCGCCCTAACCTCCGAGCTCTCCGGCTGGCCGTAGGAGCGGATCTTATCCGCGAAGGGCCTTGCAGCGATTCTGCAGGGGGCACTGGAGAGCTGGCCATGCCCGCTTTTCCCAAATCCACTTCCGCGGTCCGCTCCCTTGAACGTCGAGCATTTGTCCTCCTTGGCCTCATCGATCCGGGCGTTGCCCATGCTAAAGTTGTCCCCTTGGGAACAGACGGAAGGTTCGATGGACAAGCCCCAGATCGACAAGCATATCGAGAGCAGTTTTCCGAGCCTTTCACCCACCCTGCAACGCGCCGCGCGCTTCGTCCTCGATCACCCCAACGAGATCGCGCTGGAGTCGATGCGCACCGTCGCCGCCAAGGCCAAGCTGCAGCCGGCCTCGATGCTGCGCCTGGCGCGGCAGCTGGGCTTCGACAGCTACGAGGATTTCCGGCAGATCTATCGTGGCTGGCTGACCGAGCGTGACTCGCCGTTTTCGCGGCGTGCCGACGCGCTGCGCAAGCGTTCCCACGATGACCAGAACACCGGCCTGATCGCCGAGATGTTGCACACCGAACTGGGCAACCTGGAGGAAACCTTCAGCGCCGAGCGCCACGAGCAGATACTCGCCGCCCATGCCTTGCTTACCCATGCCAAGCACATCTACGTGGTCGGCCTGCGCAGCCTGTTCCCGGCGGCGTATTACTTCAGCTACGTGTGCGGCATGTTCCTCAACAACACCACGCTGCTCAGCGGTATTGGCGGATCGTTTGCCGATGAACTGCGGCGCATCGGCCCGGACGACGCGTTGGTCGCCTTCAGCTACCACCCCTATGCCCAGGATGCGTTGCGCGCGGTGCAGTTCTCCCGCGAACGCGGTGCGCAGGTGGTGGCGATCACCGACAGCCCGGTGTCGCCTATCGCCGCGCCGTCCGACGTGCTGATCGTGGTGCGCAACTCGACACCGTCGCTGTTTCCTTCGGTGGTGCCGGCGCTGGCGGTGTCGCAGACCCTGGCCGGACTGCTGGTGGCCAACAGCAACGAAGACAGCCTGCGCGAGATCGCCAACAGCGAGGCGCAGCTCAAGAGCTTTCAGGTCTACATCGACAAGGCGTGAGGGGAGGCCAGCGCCACGAGGGCGCTGGCGGAAGGGTTACTTGGCGAGACGGTTGTACTTGCCGAGGATCGACTTCAGCGCGTCATGCGGCAAAGCATAGACCTGATAGCCATCGATACCGGTCATGTCCCGGGCGGCGACCAGCGCGTTGGTGATGGACTCCTCGGTAGCGTCGACCGTGGCCTGGAACAGCGGGTCGATCAGGCCGTTGGGGAACAGCACGGTGTTCGCCGGCTTTTCTTCCTCGGGGTCGTTGGCCGCTCCGGTGGTGGAGAACGAGACGATGATGTCCCCCGACTGGTTGCCGGCGAACGAGCCCAGGCGCGCCAGCCCCATGGAGGCGCGGCGCGCCACGCGGTTGAGCTGTGTCGGTGAGAGTGGCGCGTCGGTGCCGACCACGATGATGATCGAGCCCTGGTCCTTGCTTGGCTTGCCGCCTTCGCCGGAGGTCTGGCAGCGCGGCGTCTTGTCCTTGGCGGCGAGGTCGGGGCGATAGCAGCCCAGCCATTTCTGCGCCAGCTCATGTCCCACCGGTGTACCGGCCACCCGCAGGGTCTCGCGCAGGCCGGTGTTGCACTGCACCAGCACACCCACGGTGTAGTCCTTCCCATCAACCGTGACGACCCGCGAGGCGGTGCCGATGCCGCCCTTGAAGCCGAAGCAGATCATCCCGGTGCCGCCACCGACATTGCCTTCGGCGACCGCGCCCGAACGCGCCGCCTCGATGGCCTTCACGGCGTGCTGCGGGGTGACGTGCAAACCCTCCAGGTCATTCAGATTGCCGTCCCAGGTTTCCGCCACCACCGGCCAGATCGCGCTGCCGTTCTGCTGCGCGGACCACTGGGTGATGCCCGCATAGAGCGGGCCGATGGCGTTGGTGTTGGAGATGCCGATGGGCCCGTAGGACAAGCCGAAGTCCTGCAGGTAGGACTGGCCGGTCATCTCGCCGTTGCCGTTGAGGTTGAAGAAGCCGGCATTGACCGGCTTCACCGAGTCACGGCCGCGCGGCAGGACCATGGTGACACCGGTGCGCACCGGCCCCTTGCCGACCTTCAGCGCGCCTTCGCCACTGATCAGGGTGACCTGGCCGACTTCCACGCCGGCGATATCGGTGATGGCGTTGAGCTTGCCCGGCGTGCCCTCGAACGGCACGCCAAGGTCGCGGGCGCGCGGAGCGTCGGCCTGGGCACCCAGGCTCAGCAGCACGCCGGCGGCGAGTACCGCGAGGGGAGTGATGACAGCTTTCATGATTGTCCTCGTCTTGTTGTTGTGGGTCAGGTGAGGCTGGAAAGGCTTTCGTCGAGCGCGCCGGCGAGCACGGCCACGGCGTCGTGCAACTGTTCCTCGCTGCTGATGAAGGGCGGCGCGAGCAGAACATGGTCGCCATTGACGCCGTCGATGGTGCCGCCGGACGGGTAGCAGATCAGCCCGCGCGATTGCGCCGCCTGCTTGATCCGCGCATGCAGGCGCTGGCTGGCGGGGAAGGGCTCGGCGCTGTCGCGATCGCGCACCAGTTCGATGGCCTGGAACAGCCCGCGACCGCGGATCTCGCCGACGTGCGGGTGGTGGGCGAAGCGCTCCTGCAACTGCCCACGGAGGAATTCGCCGCGCTGGCGCACCTGGGCGCAGAGGTTCTGTTCGATGATTTCCCGCTGTACCGCCAGCGCCGCGGCGCAGGCCAGCGGATGGCCGATGTAGGTGTGGCCGTGCTGGAAACTGCCGCTGCCACGGGTGATGGTGCCGACCACGCGGTCGCTGGCCAGGACCGCGCCGATCGGTTGGTAGCCGCCGCCCAGGCCCTTGGCCAGGGTGAGCAGGTCGGGCACTACGCCCTCGACGCTGAACGCGTGGTAATGGCCGGTGCGACCGATGCCGCACATGACTTCGTCGAGGATCAGCAGTACGCCATGGCGGTCGCACACTTCGCGCATGCCCTTGAGGTAGCCGGGCAGCGGCTCCAGCGCGCCGGACGTGGCGCCCACCACGGTTTCGGCGACGAAGGCGGCGACCGTTTCGGGGCCGAGTTCCAGCAGGTGCTGTTCCAGCTCGGCGACCAGGCGGGAGACGTAGTCCGCGTCACTTTCCCCGGCCTGGCGGTAGCGGTACGGATAGCACGGCGAGACCTGGGTGGTTGGCATCAGCATCGGCTCGTAGAGCTTGCGCCGGGGCAGGTTGCCGCCGATGGCGAGCGCGCCGAGGGTGTTGCCGTGGTAGCTCTGTCGCCGCGACACGAAATGTACCCGCTGCGGTTCGCCGTTCTCGACGTGGAACTGGCGGGCCATCTTCAGCGCCGCTTCCATGGCCTCGGAACCACCGGAGAGGAAGTAGACGTTGCCCAGCTCGGCCGGGCTCTGGCTGGCCAGCAGGCTCGCCAGGCGCTCGGCGGGTTCGCTGGTGAAGAAGCTGGTGTGGGCGTATTCGAGCTTGTCCATCTGCTCGCGGATCGCGGCGATCACCGCCGGGTGGCCGTGGCCCAGGCAGGACACGGCGGCGCCGCCGGAGCCGTCGAAGTAGCGCCGGCCGTGGGCGTCGAACAGGTAGCAGCCTTCGCCGCGCAGGGCGACCTGCAAGGGCTGTGCGGGGGTGCGATGGAAGATGTGCGTCATGCGTAATGTCCTTGTCCGTGCAGGATTCGCGCTTGATTCAAGAGTGTTTCATATGAATCAAGTGTTTCATTTTCAGGCGCAAGCCAAGCTGCTGCTGCCGCGTTGCAGGGCGCCGCTGAGGAAGGTTTTCAGCCGCTCGCTGCGCGGCGCCTGGAACAGTCGCGAAGGCGGTCCCTGTTCCTCGATGCGGCCCTGGTGCAGGTAGATCACTTCGCTGGAGACATCGCGGGCGAAGCCCATTTCGTGGGTGACCATGATCATCGTGCGGCCTTCGCTGGCCAGGCCCTTGATGACTCCGAGCACTTCGCCGACCAGCTCCGGGTCCAGCGCCGAGGTGGGCTCGTCGAGCAGGATCATTTCCGGGTCCACCGCCAAGGCGCGCGCGATGGCGACGCGCTGCTGCTGGCCACCGGAAAGCTGTGCGGGGTAGCTGCGGGCGAAACGCTCCGGATCCATGTGCACCTTGCGCAGGCAGCTCAGCGCCTTCTCGGTGGCCTGGGCACGGGACAGGCCCTGGACGCGCATCGGCGCGGCGATGACGTTGTCCAGCACACTCAGGTGGGCCCACAGGTTGAAGTTCTGGAACACCATCGCCAACTGCGTGCGCAGGCGTTGCAGTTGGCGACTGTCGCTGGCGTGCAGGCTGCCGTCGCGCTGGCGCTTCATCGCCAGTGGCTGGCCGTCCCAGATGATCTCGCCGGCGTTGGGGCGCTCCAGCAGGTTCAGGCAGCGCAGGAAGGTGCTCTTGCCCGATCCGCTGGAGCCGATCAGGGTGATCACGTCACCGGGGTTGGCCACCAGCGAAACGCCCTTGAGCACTTCGTGGTCGCCGTAGCGTTTGTGGATGTCGTTGACCTGCAGGGTTGGCATGTCGGGGCTCCGGAAGTGTCAGGCGGCGCGCGGGCGCAGGTAGGCGAGCCAGCGGCGTTCGGCGAAACGGAAGATCAGGAAGATCAGGCTGGTGAACAGCGCGTAGAGGATCAGCGCGGCGATGTAGGCCTCGTAGGGCGAGGCGTAGCGCATGCTGATCGAACGGCTGACGCCGGCCAGGTCGAGCAGGGTGATGCTGGAGGCCAGCGCGGTGGAGTGCAGGGTCAGGATCACCTCGTTGCTGTAGGCCGGAATCGCCCGGCGCATGGCGCCCGGCAGCACGATGTGGATCATCTGCGCCCAGCGCGTCATGCCCATCGCCCGCGCCGCCTCGATCTCCCCGTGGAAGGTCTTGAGGATGCAGCCGGCGAGGATCTCGATGGTATAGGCGGCGGTGTTCAGGCCCAGCGCCAGCCAGGCGCAGATGTAGGCTTCGCGCAGGTACTGCCAGGCCCAGCTGTGGCGAATCCAGCCGATCTCGGCGAGGCCGAAGTAGACGATGTAGATCTGCACCAGCAGCGGCGTGCCACGCATCACGTAGGTGAACAGCCAGACCGGCGTCCGCAGCCAGGGATTGCTGGAGGCACGCAGCAGCGACAACGGAATCGCCAGCGCCAGGCCGAACGCCAGGGCGACGACGAACAGCTGCACGGTCAGCAGCAGGCCGGTTGTGCGGCTGCCGTCGCTGAACAGGAAGAGTTGCAGGTTATCCAGCACGAGTTGCCAGTTCACAGGGTGATCTCCTTGCTGCCGGCGGCATAGCGCGCGGCCAGCAGACGCAGCACGAGGACCGACACGGTGCTCAGCAGCAGGTAGATGAGCGCGGCCACCAGCAGCAGCTCCAGGCTGTGGCCGGTGGCCTTGCCGGCGGCGCGGGAGAGGAAGATCAGCTCGTTGAGGCTGACCATCGAGGTGATCGCCGTGGCCTTGAGCATCACCAGCCAGTTGTTGCCGATACCCGGCAGGGCGAACCGCATCATCTGCGGGAAGACGATGTGGAAGAACGTCTGCAGGCGACTGAAACCATAGGCCTGGGCGGACTCCGCCTGGCCTTTGTCGACGGCCAGGAAGGCGCCGCGGAAGGTCTCCGCGAGGTACGCCGAATAGATCACCCCGAGCACGATGACACTGGCGACGAAGGAGTTGATCTCCACCTGTGGCATGCCGTAGTGCTGGGTGATCAGGTTCAGCGCGGTCTGTCCGCCGTAGTAGAGGAACAGCAGCCAGACGAAGTCCGGGCCGCTGCGCATCAGCGTGGTGAAGGCGGTCGCCGTCCAGGCCAGTGGCCGCCCGCGGGACAGCCGCCCGGCGGCCACCAGCAGGCCAAGCACCACGGCCACCGCCAGGGAGCCGAGGCCGACCTGCAGGGTGATCAGCGTGCCGTGCAGGATGCTGTCGGCGTAGCCGTACAGCAGCTCGCTCGATTCAGTCGGCATGGCTTGCGCTCCGTGCGATCAGCGGCAGTTCGCGGCGGTAGTCGTAGGGCGACTCGTCGCTGTCCAGGTAGCGCGCGTACTTGTGGCCCTGGTAGACCGCCGCCGCGATGGTCGCCGGCGCCAGGCCGTCGCCGATCAGGCGCAAGGTCTGGATGCCCGCCTCGCGCAGGGCGTCGGGCTCGCCCTGCAGTTCGAGGAACAGCGCGTCCTGCGGCAGCCGCGCAGTCACGCTGACCAGCCCGCGACAGGCCATACGCTGGCGCTGGCCGGTGATCTCGCAGACCAGCTCGACGCTTTCCCCGTCGAACCCAGCGACGTTGTGATGGCGCACGATGGTCACGCCCAGCTCCAGCAGCCGGCGCAGGATGGCGGTGGACTCCAGGGTGTTGCTGCTCCAGCTGGCGACCTGCACGGCGGGCGTCACCAGGGTCACCGGCAGGCCCCATTCGACGCAGCGCTCGGCGAGCACGTTGGCCATGTAGTAGTGGTCGTCGTCGAAGATCACCACCGGTCCCTGCGGGCGCTGCCCGGCCATCAGGTCGTCGGGGCTGAACACGCGCCCAGCCTCGAAGCCCGGCACCGCCCAGCCGTTGGCGCGGCCGACGCCGTCATGACGCCAGCGCGAGCCGGTGGCGATGGCCACGTGGCCGGCGCCGAAGTCGCGGATGTCCGCGGCGGTCAGCGGGCTGTCCAGGTAGAGGCTGACGTTGACCATCGGTTGCAGCTGGCCAACGCGCCAGTCACGCACCCGCGCCCATTCGCGCAGGCCGGGCAGGGCGGCTTCGCGGGTCACGCGGCCGCCGAGTTCGGCGGTGGCTTCCGCCAGATGCACCTCATAGCCACGGCGCGCGGCGGCCAGGGCCGCTTCCAGCCCGGCCGGGCCGGCGCCGACCACCAGCACAGTATTGTCCGAGCCGCGCGCGGGGATCTTCTCCGGGTGCCAGCCACGGCGCCATTCCTCGCCCATGGTCGGGTTCTGCGTGCAGCGCAGGTTGCTGCTGCTGTAGTCGCTGGAGACGCAGATGTTGCAGCCGATGCATTCGCGGATGTCGTCGATGTCGCCGCGCTCGATCTTGTTCGGCAGGAACGGGTCGGCAATCGACGGCCGCGCCGCTCCGATGAAGTCCATCACGCCCCGGCGGATCTGGCTGACCATGGTGTCCGGCGAGGTGAAACGACCGACACCCACCACCGGCTTGCTGGTCAGGGATTTGACGAAGGCGGTGTGTTCTTCCTGGTAGCCCTCTTTCTTGAAGCGCGAGGTGACGCTGTCATTGCTCCAGGCGCTGACGTTGACGTCCCACAGGTCGGGCAGCTCGGCGAGCATGGCGATGATGTCGCGGCCTTCCTCGGCGCTGACGATGCCGTCCGGGCCGAGCAGTTCCTCCACGCCCAGGCGCACGGCCACGGCGCAGCGGTCGCCGACCGCTTCCTTGGTGTCCTCGATCAGTTCGCGCAGCAGGCGCACGCGGTTTTCCAGGCTGCCGCCGTATTCGTCGCTGCGGTCGTTCTTGCGCCGTTGCAGGAAGTGCATCGGCAGGCCGAGGTCGTGGGAGGCGTAGACGTAGACCAGGTCGAACTCCGCGCGCTTGGCGCGCAGCGCCGCCTGGCGATGCCACTGGCGCAGTTCGCGGATGTCGCTCTTGCTCATCGCCCGCGCCTGCACCGGCGAGTAGTAGGTGATCGGCCGGTGCGACGGGCCGATGGGCACTTCGCGGCTGTCGTAGTTCGCGCAGGACGGGCCGTGGTGCATGATCTCGATGCCGGCCAGCGCGCCGTACTCGTGCACCGCGTCGGCCATCAGGGCCAGCGCGGGGATGTCGAGGTCGCTCCACAGCCGACCCTCGTGGTACGGCGAGCAATCGCTGGTGGGGTGGATCTCCACCTCTTCGGTGCAGATCACGCCCCAACCGCCTTCGGCCTTGACCCGGCGCAGCTCGGCGAGTCCGCGCGGCTGGGTCCAGCCCATGCCATTGCAGTGCGGCACCTGGAAGAAGCGGTTCTTCGCGATGACCGGGCCGATGCGCTGCGGCTCGAAAAGAATGTCGTAACGGGGATCACGGGACACGCGAGTCTCCTGCGGCCCGGCGAGCGGGCCGATCTTTCTTGTTGTTGTCGTTTGGGCTCAGGCCGTAGGGCGGATAGCGCGGCACGCGTTATCCGCCGCCGTCACCGCTGCAAGAGCACGGCGGATAACCGCGAGCGGTTATTCGCCCTACGTGCGCTCCTGTTAGAGGATTGGCACGTCGAAGTACTGCTTGCGCAGTTTTTCGTAAGTGCCATTGCGGATGATTTCCGCCAGCGCCTGGTCGAGCGCCTTGCGCAGGTCCTGGTCTTCCTTGCGCAGGCCGATGCCCTGGCCGGCGCCGAAGTAGGCGGGGTCGCTGACCTGCTCGCCGACCAGCGCGAAGCCCTGGCCCTGGGGTTTCTTGATGAAGCCCTCGAGGCCGGGGATGGTGTCCTGCAGGGTGGCGTCGAGACGGCCATTGCCCAGGTCCATGTAGGCCTCTTCCAGCGACGGGTAGCTGACGACCTCCGCGCCGGCCTTGGCCAGCACGTCCTTGGCGTAACGCTCGTGGGTGGTTTCGCGCTGCACGCCCAGGCGCACGCCTTTCAGCGTTTCCGGCTTGGCGGCGTCGTAGGGTGTGCCAGCCTTGGCGATGATCTGCACGTTGCTGCTGTAGTACTTGTCGGTGAAGGCGATCTTCTGTTCGCGCTCCGGGGTGATGGTCATCGAGGCGACGATGGCGTCGAACTTGCCGGCCAGCAGCGCCGGGATCATCCCGTCCCAGTCCTGGATGCTCCACACGCACTGGGCCTTGAGCTGCGCGCAGAGCGCGTTGCCGACGTCCACGTCGAAGCCCTTGGGCTTGCCGTCCGGGCCCATCTCGTTGAAGGGCGCGTAGGCGCCCTCGGTGGCCATGCGGATTTCCGTCCATTGCTTGGCCTGGGCCGTGCCGCTCAGCAGTCCCAGGCTCAGTGCGAGTGCCATGAATCCGTGCAATCTTTTCATCGTTGCTTCCTCGGTAGGCAAAACGGGCGCGCTCAGGCGCCCAGGGTTTGTTCGATGGCGGCGTCGAGCAGCGCCAGGGCTTCGTCGCAGGTGGCGCGGTCGATCATCAGCGGTGGCATCAGGCGCAGGGTGCTGACGCCGCAGGTGAGCAGCAGCAGGCCCTGGCGCCAGGCGTTGTGCAGCAGACGGTCGGCGAATTCGCGGGCCGGCTTGCGGCTGTGGCTGTCGGTGACCAGCTCGACGCCGATCATCAGGCCCTTGCCGCGCACGTCGGCGATCAGCTCCGGGTAGCGTCGCTGCAGTTCGCGCAGGCCTTGCAGCAGGTACTCGCCCATCTCGGCGGCGTTCTGCATATAGCCGTTCTCGATCAGCTCCAGGGTCGCCGAGGCCGCTGCGCAGCACAGCGGGTTGCCGCCGTAGGTGTTGCCGTGGGCGCCGCGCTTCCATTGCTGCATGAGGGTTTTCTTCGCCGCCACCAGGCCGATCGGCAGGCCGGAGCCCAGGCCCTTGGCCATGGTCACGATGTCGGGCCTCAGGCCCCAATGTTCGCAGGCGAACATCTTGCCGGTGCGCCCCGCGCCGGATTGCACCTCGTCGGCGATCAGCAGGATGCCGTGGCGGTCGCACAGCGCGCGCAGGCCGGAGAGGAAGCCTTCCGGCGGCAGCAGGTAGCCGCCTTCGCCCTGGATCGGTTCGAGCAGGATCGCGGCGACTTCGTGGGCCGGCACGTTGCTCTGAAACAGCACGTTCTCCAGGTAATTCAGCACGGCCTCGCCCTGGTCCACGCCGGCCAGCAGCGGCCGCAGGTTGTTCGGGTAGGGGATGTGGGTGACGCCGGGCATGCCGGGGAAGAAGCCGGCCTGCTGAGTGTATTTGCTCGCGGTGAACGACAGCGACCCCATGGTGCGACCGTGGAAGCCACCGATGAAGCCGATGAAGCGCTGCCGGCCGGTAACGTAGCGTGCCAGCTTCAACGCGCCTTCCACGGCCTCGGTGCCGGAGTTGCAGAAGAAGGTCATCGCCGGCTCGCCGAAGGGCGCCAGGCGGTTGATGGTTTCGGCCAGGCGGATCTGCTCCTCGTGCCAGTAGTCCGAGGAAATGTGCAGGAACTTGTCGGCGGCGTTCTTCACCGCCTCGACCACCTGCGGATGGCTATGGCCGGTGGAGCACACGGCGATGCCGGCGGCGAAGTCGAGGAAGCGGTTGCCGTCGACGTCCCATACTTCCGCGCCACGGCCGTGGCTCATGACGAAGGGGTAGTCGCGCGGGTAGGACGGCGAGACGACGGCGCTGTCGCGGTCGATCATGGCCTGGGCCTTGGGGCCGGGCAGGGCGGTGACGAGGTGCGGGCTGGACATGGAACACTCCTGAAATCGGTGGGGATAGTGCGGCGCCACGGCGGGCGCCGGGCAGCATCAGTCGACGCGGGTCTGGGATTGTTCGCGCAGGTACTGCGGCAGGTAGTAGAACGAGGCGATGGCCTTGCCGGTATTTCCCGAGCCCTTCCAGCCGCCGAAGGGCTGGTAGCCCGGCCAGGCGCCGGTGGTGGCGCCCTGTGGGCGGTTGGCGTAGGTGACGCCGGCTTCGATGTGCTCGAAGAACCAGTCGGTTTCTTCCTCGCTGCCATAGAAGCCGGCGGTCAGGCCGTAGGGGCTGTCGTTGGCTTCGCGCATCGCCTGGTCGAGGTCGGCAACGCGGCCGAGCATGGCGATGGGCAGGAACATCTCGACCTGCCATAGCGGATGATCCAGCGGTGCCTCGGCCAGGGTCGGTGCGCAATACAGGCCGTTGGCGAAACCTTCGCCGCGCAACTGCTCGCCACCGGCCAGCAGGCGCGCGCCGTGCTGCTGCAACTCGGCGCTGTACTGGCTGTAGTCCTCGTAGGCCGCTGGTGTGGTCACCGGGCCCATCCAGTTGGCGCGGTCCGCCGGATCGCCGATGCGGATGTTGGTGATCTCGGCGACCAGCCGCTCGATCAGCGCATCGGCAACCGCGTCCTCGACGTAGATGCGCGACAGCGCCGAACACTTCTGCCCCTGCAAGCCAAAGGCCGAGCGGACGATGCCGACGGCGGCGCGGCTCAAGTCGGCGTGGCGACTGACGATCACCGCATTCTTGCCGCCCATCTCGGCGATGCAGGGGCGCGGATACGGCCGCGCCAACTGCGCACGGGCGATGTTCATGCCGGTTTCGTAGGAGCCGGTGAAGGTGATCCCGGCGGTGTCGTGGTGATCCACCAACGCTTGCCCGGTGACCCGGCCGCTGCCGCACAGGTAGTTGAACACGCCATCGGGAATACCCGCGTCGCGCAGGCACTCGGCGAGCAGGCGGCCGGACCACGGGGTTTCGCTGGCGCCCTTGAGCACCACGCAATTGCCGGTGACCAGCGCGGCGCTGGTGGGGCCGCCGGCCAGGGCGAAGGGGAAGTTGTAAGGCGCGATCACCACCCAGGCGCCGTAGGGTTTGAGGATGCTGCGGTTACGGCTGGTGTAGCCGCTGACCGGGTCATTGGGCAGGGTGAAGTCGAAGCCCTGGTTCTGCTCCAGCAGGTCGCTGTAGTGATCGAAGAACACCGCGGTTTCCTGTACCTCGCCCAGGGCTTCCATGCGGTTCTTGCCGGTTTCCAGGCAGACCGCGGCGGCGATGCGGTAAACACGTTCCTCGATCAGCCGGGCTACCCGGCGCATCAGCGCGACGCGCTGCTGCCAGGGCGTCGCGCGCCAGGCGGGGAAGGCACGGCGGGCAGCGGCAAGGGCGGCGTCGACCTGGCTGTGGTCGGCGACGTGGAAGCGCCCGAGTAGCCAGTGCTGGTCGATCGGGCTGTGCTTCTGCAGCGGCGCCGCGGCGAAAACGTCCTGGCCATCGATGAACAGGCCATGGTCGCGACCCAGGTCGGCCTTCACTTCCGCCAGCGCCCGCTCGAAGCGTTCGTGCAGCTCGGCGGGTGGGGAGTACATGGTCGAATAGGTCAGCTTGAAGTCGCTCATTGTTATTGTCCTCACGTACCGGGCGGTACGGCGATCAGGTGGTGACGTTGCGTGCTAGATGAAACACTTGAATCATTAACGAGTCAAGTGAATCATTTGTATGATTCAGCGGCGAGCAGACCGGGATGAGGCTGGGCGCAGGAGGTGGGACGATCAGGCGCGGCGGAAGCGCTCGCGGTACTCGCTGGGCGTCACCCCGAGGCGTTGCACGAACACCAGGCGCATGCGTGCCGGGCTACCGAAACCGCAGCGCCAGGCGATCACCTTCAGCGCGAGATCACCACCTTCGAGCAGTCCCCGCGCGGCGTCGATGCGTGCGCGCTGGACGAACTCGGCCGGTGTCACGCCCGCTTCGCGCACGAAGGTGCGGGCGAAGCTGCGCGGGCTCATGGCTACTTCGGCGGCCAGTTGCGGCACGCCCAGTGGCTGATCCAGGTGCTCCTGCACATAGCGCTGGATACGCGCCACTGGCGAAGCCTCATCGGCCGGCGCCTGGAGGAAGGGACTGAATTGCGATTGCCCGCCCTGGCGCTGGGCGACCACCAGCAGGCGCTTGGCGACGGACAGCGCCACGCCGGCGCCGTGATCTTCGGCGACCAAAGCGAGCGCCAGGTCGATGCCGGCGGTCACGCCCGCCGAGGTCACCAACGCGCCATCGCGGACATGGATGCGGTCCGGCTCGACCTGTGCCAGCGGGAACAATTCCGCCAGTCGCCGGGCATCGCTCCAGTGCGTCGTCACGCGCTTGCCGTCCAGCAATCCGGCGTGGCCAAGGAGGAAGGCACCGGTGCAGATCGAGCCGAAGCGCGGTGCCTGGGCGCAGGCCGTGCGCAGCCAGTCGAGCAACTCGCTGGTGGGCGATTGTTCGGGCAGCTTCGGCCCGCCCGGCACCAGCAGGATATCGGCGCCGCCGTGGCCTTGAGCGAGGTTGAAGTCCGCGCCGAGCAGTTGCCCGTTGGAGGCGCGCAACGGCAGTGCCGCCGCGGCGAGGGTAATCACCTGGTAACCCTGGCCTGCGGGTACGAAGGCATTGGCCTCGGCGAACACATCCAGCGGGCCGGAAACGTCCAGCGCCTGCACGCCGGGGAACAGCAGCATGGCCACGCGCTTCATGGCGCCTCCCGATCCGATCGATGGCGTTCATTCTTGCGGGGGACGCGCGTGGCCGCAAATGCATGGAGGGTGCGAATACTGCCAATCAGCCCACAGCGGGCGTCACAATCGCTCGCCAGGCGCAGTCACGAGACACCATTGTTGCGCGATCAGCAGAAATGCATTGTCGAAGTCGCTCTGTGTGCAAAAGAGCCCATCGGCTAAATTTATGGCTGTGGGCCACGATCGACGCGACCCGCGTGATCCCTGAGGTTCCTGCCATGAAATCCACCCTTTGCGCGCTGTTCGCCATCCCCGCCTTGCTGCTGTCCTTCACCGCCTTCGCTGACGATGCCGCCGTCTACCACTACGGCATGCCGCTGGACGTGGCCAAGGTGCTGAGCATTTCCCAACCCAACGAGCGCTGCGAAGTCAGCCAGGCCACCATGGTCTACCTGGATTCCCAGGGCCAGCAGCACACCGTCAAGTACCTGCGCCAGACCCCGCGCTGCAGCGACATCTGAGTCAGGCGCGGAACTGTTCCACCAATCCCTGCTGCCGGCTGGCCAGTTCGTTCAATGAACGACTCGCGCCGGCGGCCTGCTGTGCGTGATCGGAAATGGTCTGGGTGACGTCGCGGATGCCGGCGATGTTGCGGTTGATCTCCTCGGCGACGCTGCTCTGTTCCTCCGCCGCGCTGGCGATCTGCAGGTTCATTTCGCTGATCAGGTTCACCGCCTCGCCGATGCGGCGTAGCGCGTCGATGGCCTGGCGCGCCTGATCGACGTTGCCCTGGGCCTGACTGAAGCTGCCCTGCATCGCCTGGGTGACCGAATGGCCGCGCGCCTGCAGGTTCTCGATCACGTTGCGGATTTCCTCGACCGACTCCTGGGTGCGCCGGGCCAGCCCGCGCACTTCGTCCGCGACCACCGCGAAGCCGCGCCCGGCATCGCCCGCGCGCGCCGCTTCGATGGCGGCGTTGAGGGCGAGCAGGTTGGTCTGCGCGGCGATGCCGCAGATGACTTCGAGGATCGAGCCGATCTGTTCGTTGCTCGCCGCCAGTTGCTGTAGCTCGGCCATGGCCTGGTGCATGCCGGCGGCCAGCAGGTCGATGCCGCTGTTGGTGGCGTCGAGCGTGCGGAATCCATCATCACAGGCCTGTTCCGCGGTGCGCGCGGCTTCGGCGGCGCGAGCGGCGCTGCGGGCCGAATCCTGGGCGGTGGCGGACATTTCCTGCAAGGCAGTGGCGACCATATCGATCTCGCGGAATTGCTGCTGCATGCCGTCGCTGGTCTGCCGGGCGATCTGCGCGGAGCGGTCGGCGGTGGAGTGCGCCTCGCGGGTTGCTGACTGCACGGCGGCGATGCTCGGTTGCAGCTTGTCGAGGAAGCGATTGAAGGCGGTGGCCAGGCGGCCCAGTTCATCTCTGCGAGGGTAATCGAGCCGACGGGTGAGGTCGCCTTCGCCGTCGGCGATGTCTTCGAGCATGCGCGCCAGGCGCAGGATCGGCCGGCTGATGCCGAGCGCGGTCAGCGCTACCAGCAGCATGCCGAGCAGCCCGGCAGCGATGCCGACGCCGGTTTCCAGGGCCGTGCTTTTCCAGCGCAGATCGTCCAGCGTGCTCTTCAGGCGCTCCGCCGGGGCGAGCATCACCGTGCGCGGCACGCTGAGCAGGATGCCCCAGGGTGCGGCGTCCGGCACCGGTGCCAGGCTGTGCAGCACGCTGATGGATTCGCCGTCGTCGCTGGATTGCGAGCGCCCGGCGGCAATCTCGGCGAGGACGGCCTGGTCGTCGAATTTCTGCCCCAGCTTCGAGGCATCGCCGCTGTCGCTGGCGACCAGCCCGTTGGGGCTGAGGATGCGGATGCGGCCCTGGCCGTCGAACAGGCTGCGGCTGCCATCTGCGCTGCTTTGTTGCAGGGCCGCCAGGTCGATGTCGAAACCCACCGCGGCAATCGCCTTGCCGTTTTCCAGCAGCGGCAGGGTGACGCTGGTGACCAGCCGGCGCTGGCCGGAGGCTTCGTCGAAATAGGGGTCGAGCACGCAGGGGCGGGCGTGCCCGGTGGAGCAGGTGAAGAAGGCGTTGTAAGGCTGGCCACTGGGGCCGGGCGTGGTGTCGCCGAGGACTTGCTCGGTGCCGATCACCCGCTGGGTCTCCTTGCCGCTCTGCAGCAGGTAGAGGGCGAAGCGGCCGGTCTCGTTGCTGCCCAGGTCTTCGCGGGCGGCGAACTGGCTGTCGGCGGCGTCCAGCGCATCGGGCTGGAACACCAGGAACAGGCCGAGCAGTTCCGGGTGCGCGCCAAGCGTGTCGGCCATCGAATGATTGAGCGCCGTACGCAGCGCGGCGGGATCGAGGACGCCCCGGCGCTGCTGCTCGCGCAGGGTCTGCACGGTGCGCAGCAGGCCTTCGCCGAGCAGCAGGTTGTTCTGCAGGCGCTCGCGGATCAGCAGGGCCTGTACCTGGCCCTGGATTTCCAGGTGGTGCCGCGCGGCAACGGCGAAGAGTTCGCCGCTGTCGTGCTGGATGGTGCGGCTGTCCTGGCGCGCCTGGTACAGCGAGAGGCCGATCAGGACGCTGGCGACAAGGATCAGGCAGAGGCCCGCCAGCCAGGTGATGCGGCCCTGGATCGAGGTCAGGAGGCTGGGCATGGCGGGCTCGCTTTTGTCGGATCAGAAGGTGGTGGAGAACAACAGCTGGCTGTACAGGTTGCTGTTGTCGTTGCCGATCTGGGTGCCGCCTTCGGCCGCGCTTTTCTTCGGCTGGTACAGGCCCACCAGCGGGATGATCACCAGGTGCTCGTTGATCGCCCACTCGGCGTAGAGGTCCAGCTCGCGGCCGTCGGTGTTGCCCAGGTCGGTATCCAGGGTGTGGAAGTCGAAGAACTGCGCGCCGATGGAGAGGTTCTCCAGCGGGGTGACCTTGGCGCCGACGTTGTGCACGCGGGTGTTGTTGTTGAACGGCCCGGAGTAGTTACCTGCCACCTCGCCCTGGAACCAGGTGCCGAAGCCGCGGCTGAAGCCGTAGAAGAGCGTGTCGTAGCCTTCCGAGAAGCGGCTGAAGCGGTAGCTGATGTAGGGCTTCCAGCTGACGTCGGAGAAGGTCCAGCCGGCTTCCAGGTACCAGGCATTGGCGGTGTCGTCGCTGTACTGGGCGTCGCGCTTGTCCTGCCAGGCGTATTCGCCGGAGAGGAACAGGTTTTCCACGCCGGCATTGCCGGTGCCGCGCAGGCTGTAGGTCTTCATGTCCTTGCGGTCGAGCTGGATGGGCGAGGCGTAGCGCTCGTCGACGTCGGTGACGTCGATGTAGGTCAGGCCGAAAGTGGCTTCCGGGGCGACGTGCTCGAGGGTGGCGACGTACAGCTCGGAGTTGGCTTGCGCGCGGTTATCGGATTTCAGACGCATCAGGTCGCCACGCCAGCCTTCCTTGCCGCCGATGCGCAGCACGGCGGTCTCGTCGAAGTCGCGACGTGCCGCCAGGTAGTAGCCACCGCCACGGTTGTATTCACCATCGGCCAGGCCCTTGCCCATGTTCAGGGCGTCACCGTCGATCAGGAAACCGTCGCCGACCACGATGTTCTGGCGGCCGAAGGAGAGGTCAATGCCGTCATCGCCCAGTACCGGGAATAGGCCGCCAGAGCGCCAGCCGGCATAGGCGTCCTCGATCTTGGTGGTGCGCTCGGAACCATCGCTGAAGCCAGCGGCGTCACCGTCGCCCCAGGTGCCGGAGCTGAGCAGGTTGAACGCGCCGTAGACGGTGCCCGCGCCGCCGAGTTTCTGGTCGCCGCTCAGGCCGTACTTGATGAAGCCCTCCTGCCAGGAGGACGAGCCTTCATCCAGCGTGCCGGTCATGTTGTAGCGCTCCTGGCTGTGGAACAGCCCGAAGGTCGCCGAGAGGTCGGCGTTCAGGTGCGTGTCGTCGGTGGCGTACAGCTGGTAGGCGCTGGCGGAGCTACTGGCGCCGGCGATGAGCAGGGCGAGCAGGGTGGGGCGCAGCACGGCGGCGTGGGTCATGGTGAAGGCATCCGTTTCGTTATTGTCGATTGGGGGGATGTGACTTCTGCCGATGCTAAGTAAGGGCTGGCCCTGTGCCGTTGCGTGTGTCTGCCAAGTGATTGGGTGTGGTTGCCAGATGGGTTGGCTGGATGCCGGTGATCCTCGAGCGTGCTGAAGGCCCCTCTCCCCAGCCCTCTCCCTGAAGGGAGAGGGGGCCGCCCGTGCCAGCTGGAACCACCGCATCATCCTGCTCCGGACAGTCCCCTCTCCCTTCGGAGCGGGGCGCGTAGCCAGGGTTAGGGAGAGGGAGCAAGAGTGTCTTCCAGAACGCTCAGCGTGCTCTTGAAATCACTGACGGCTGCTCCGCATACAACCGCTTGTACAAGGTCGAAAAATGACTGGAACTGGCAAAGCCCAGGTCCAGTGCCAGGTTCGTGATGCTCTGCCGCGGCTCCTGCTTGAGTCGGCGCCGCGCTTCTGCCAGGCGCAGGCTGAGGAAGAACTGCTGCGGCGTGCTCTGGCAGATCTGCCGGAAGCAGTACTGCAAAGTGCGCTGGCTGGTATTCAGGCTCTGGCTCAGCTCCAGCAGCGAGAGCGGCTCGGAGAGATCGGCCTGCATGCGCTCGATGGCCGCCAGCACCAGTCGGCGATGCTGCTGCAGCGAGCGCGGCGCGCCCCCACGGTCATTGCCGGGGAGGATTTCCTCCAGTGCCTGTAGCACGTGGCTCAGCACGAGAGCGACGGCATGGCCCGCCTGTTGTGGGTCGTCCACCCGCCACGGCTCACCCTCGAAGGCGGCGAGGGCGTCGCACAGGCTGCGCCGTAGCTCCCCCGCACCGGTCGGCGAAAGTTGCAGACGACGCTCGGACAGCGCGCGCTCGAACAGTTCGCGCTCTTCGGCGCCGAGCAGGCGTTCCAGCTGCGGCTGGCTGAAGGTCAGGCCGAGCATGTGGATTTCCCCGGCGGCGCAGATTTCCAGCTCGCGGCCGCCTTCGAGCACCAGCAGGGTGTCGTCGTGCAGGGCCTGGCCGTTGAAGCGCGAATCGGCGCTGGCGCGCAGCGGAATACCTATCACCAGGTGTCCGGCGGGCGGCGCCATGTTCTCGTGCAGGTGCAGGTTGGAGTGTTCGTAGATCAGCGAGGCGCCGGGCAACTGAACATGCAGCAGCTCCGCCTGCAGGCGGCCGTGGCCGAGCTGGGTGTAGTCCTGGCTCCAGCCGGCGAGGGCGCAGGCCAGTTCATCGGAGTCGGTTGCCTGGTGGCGGGCTATGCCGGTCATCGCGGTTCACCTCGGTTGTGCGCCGAGTATCGGTCAGTGCTGGCGCGCAGGCTTGTGCCTGCGCGCCAGGGGCTTGCGGCGCTCTGCCAGATTCAGCGACCGGCGAGGTAGGCAGCGGCCAGTGTACAGGCGCGGTCGATCAGCATGGGCGCCAGTTCCCGAGCCGTTTCGCTGTTGCGCCGGGTGTGCACCCAGCCCAGGTAGGTGGTGCCGCGCAGGGCGAGGAACATCGGCAGGGCCGCGTGGTCGGCGGCGGAGAGCGGCTTGACCGAGTCGTAGCCAGCCAGCAGCGCCGCCTGTATCCGTGCCAGGCGCGGGTCGTCCAGGCAGAAATACAACGCCGTAGCGAGCTCGAACATATGCCAGCCGAAGCCGGCATCGTCGAAGTCGATCAGCTGCAGTTCATTGCCCTCGAGCAGCAGGTTCTCCGGTACCAGGTCGGCGTGGATCATGCCGAAGTTACCCAAGGTTCGGCCGTAGCGACGCAGGTCCAGGCGCGCTTCCTGGCGGGCGCGCTGGAGCAGCTCGCGCTGTTCGTCGCTGAGCAGGTCCAGTTCCCAGAAACGCCCCCAGAACGGGCTGGCGCCCACCAGGCCTTCTTCGTCCCAGGCGTGGCGGGTGAACTCGTTGGGCTGGCGCCATTGGGCCGAATTCAGGTGGATGCGCGCGGCCACGGCGCCGGCCTGGTGGAACAGCGCCTCGATGTCGCCATCGGCGCTCAGGCCCTGTTCGGCAGAGCCCAGGGTACTGCCGCCGAGCCAGCCGAGCATGTCGACGAAGCGCGACTCTTCCAGTGCGGCGCTGCGCACTTCGGCCAGATGTTCACCATTGCGCGTGCGGATGATGCTCGGCACACCGATGCCGCTGGCGGCCAGTTGCTCCATCCAGGTCAGCTCGGAGCGCAGCGCCGCTTCGCTGTGGTAGCCGCCACGGTGAACGCGCAGGGCGCTGCGCGTGCCGTCGCTGCGGGTGGCGCAGAACACCGCGTTCTCGCGGTACTTGAGCAGTTCCAGGCCGATGAAGTCGCCGTCCCAGTGGCGCAGGGCGTCCAGCGCCAGCTCGCGCAGGCAGGCGATCTGCTGGTCATGATCCAGCGTCGAGAAGTCAGTCATGGGCATTCTTTCCATCGGTACTGCCTCAGAGTTCGCCCAGGACCTGGTCCAGGGTGTCGATGAACAGATCGCCATGCTCGGCTTCGAACACCAGCGGCGGGCGGATCTTGAGGATGTTGTCGTCGCCGCCGATCTTGCTGATCAGCACGCCGCGCTGGCGCATGGCGTTGACGATGCGCCGCGCTTCGAGGCCGGCCGGCTCGCGGCCGGCACGGTCGCGCACCAGCTCCACGGCGAAGAACAGGCCCTGGCCGCGCACATCGCCAATGATCGAGTGACGCTCGGCGAGACGGTGCAGCTCGGCGCTGAGCTTCGCGCCCTGGCGCCGGGCGTTGCCTTGCAGGTCCTGCTCGGCGATCACGTCCAGCACCGCCTGGCCGACGGCCGCGGCCACCGGCGAGCCGCCGAAGGTGTTGAAGTACATATTGCTGCGGCCGAAGGTTTCCACCCGCTCGCGGTTGGTGACCACGCCCGCCAGGGGGAAGCCGTTACCCATGGGTTTGCCGAGGGTGACGATATCCGGCACCAGGGGGTGCGACTGGTGGCCCCACATATGGTCGCCGGTGCGGGCGAAGCCCGATTGCACTTCGTCGGTGATCAGCAGCCCGCCGGCATCGCGCACCAGCTTCGCCACGCGCTCCAGGTAACCGGCCGGCAGGCGCGGGATGCCTTCATTGGCGAACAGGGTGTCGATCAGCATGGCGGCCAGGCCGACGCCGGCCGCCTGCAGTTCGGCGATGGCCTCGGCCACTTTCGCCACGTAGCGGTCGGCGACCTGCTCGGGGGTGCCGTCCGCGTGGTACAGGCACGGGACCGGCACGGCGCGGGCGTGCGTCGAGAACGGCTCGGAGCTGGGCAGTGCGGTAGTCACCGCCGCCAGCGTGGTGGTGTTGCCGTGGTAGTTGTAGTCGCTGACGATCACGCCCTTGTTGCCGGTGGCGAAGCGCGCCATGCGCAGGGCCAGCTCGTTGGCCTCGCTGCCGGTGCAGGTGAACATCAGGCTGTCGAGCGGCTCGGCGAAGGTCGCGGTGAGGTTCTCGGCGTAACGCACCACGCGCTCGTTCAGATAACGGGTGTGAATGTTCAGCGTCGCCGCCTGTTCCGCCATGGCCGCGACCACTTTCGGGTGGCAATGGCCGACGCACGGCACGTTGTTGTAGCAGTCGAGGTAGCGCTTGCCGGCGCTGTCGACCAGCCAGACGCCTTCGCCTTTCACCAGCTCCAGCGGCTCGTCGTAGAACAGCGGCGAGGCGTCACCCATGACCTGGTGGCGGCGTTGCAGCAGGGTTGGTTCAGACATTCTCGGCATTCTCCAGGGGCTTGCCGGCGCGGGTGGCGCGCAGCAGGTAATTGAGGATCAGCAGTGCAACCACCAGGGCCAGAGCGCTAAGCATGGCGACTTCCAGCTGGAAGCAGGCGGCGATCACCACCAGCGTCAGCAACATGCCGATGCTGGCGATCACCGGGCCGCCGCGCAGGCGGAACGGACGGGCCAGGCCAGGCTGGCTGCGGTGCAGGCGCAGGTAGGCGGCGAACAGCACGAGGTGGCAGCTGCCCAGCAGCAGGACGATGCACAGCAGGAGTTTTTCCGGCGGCACCAGGGTCAGCGGCAGGCCGATCACCGTCAGCACCAGCAGGGCGACGTAGGGCGCGCCTCGGCGGTTGGTACGAGCCAGCGCGCCGGGGAAGAAACCGTCGCGGGACAGGGCAAACAGCTGGCGAGAGGCAGAGAACACTACCGAGAAGAAGGTCGCCAGCAGTCCGCAGACGGCTCCGGAACCGACCAGCAGCGGCAGCCAGTCACGCTCGCCGTACAGCCCGCCGTGGGTCATGGCGGCATACAGCGGGTCGCCAGCGTTGCCGACCACTTCCACACCGGCCGCGCCCGGCGCGCTGATGACCACGGTCAGCGCGGTCAGCAGCAGCGTGCCGACGGCGGCAATGATCCCGCGCGGCATGCTGCGGCCCGGCTCGGCGGCTTCCTCGGCGGCGGAGGCGACCTGTTCCAGGCAGATGAACATCCAGATGGCGAAGGGCACGCAGGCGAACACGCCGGCGACGCTTACGCCCGGCAAGGTGCTGCCAGCGGTCGGTAGCAGGTTTTCCCAGTGTACGTGGGGCAGCATGGCGCCGCCGAAAGCCAGCAGGGCGATGGCTGCCACGGCGCCGGCCAGCAGCGTGAGGCCCAGGGCCTCGCCAACGCCGATGATGTGGATGCCGATGATCACCGCGAACAGGCCGATGCGCACCGGCCAGCCGCCGAAGCCGAATACCGATTCCATGTAGGCGGCGAGGAAGTTGGCGGCAGCTCCCGTGCCGATGGTCAGCGCCAGCGCGCAGGCGGCGCCCACCAGGTAGCCGACGAAGGGCCCGAAGGCCAGTTGCGCGTAGGCGAACACGCCGCCGGCGTGGGGTCGCGCCGTGGAGAGTTCGCACACGCACAGCGCCAGGCCGCCGCAGAGCACGGCCATCAGCAGGGTGGCGACGAGCATGTTGGCCCAGCCGCTGCTGGCCAGGCCGTAGTTCCAGCCGGAGAACTGCCCGGCGATGACCAGTGAAATGCCGAGCCCGGCGATCTGGGGCCAACGGAGTACGCCTTGTTTGAGCATGGTGAATGTCCCTTGCCTGTGATTGATCGAAGTGGTGAACGGCAGTCAGCCGCGAGCGCCGGAGCGCAGCGGGCAAGGGAGGTCGCCGGCGAGCGCCGACGGTGGGATGCGTGGAGTCATGGAGCGGGCCCTTCTTGTTGTTTTATGGGGTTGCACGCGCCAGCCGTCAGATGCGGCGGGCAGGTGGAAAGGTACGAAGGGCGCGGGGTGGGGCGATATCAGAAATGCGCAAAGACGCTTGGGGCATTGGCAGGGAGGGCTAGCGGAGGCGTTGCACGCTGGCGATTTTTCGGATCATGGTCGGGCACAGGTCGCGGGGGGAGGCCATTCCTGCGGGGGCTATGCAGTGGTGTTTTCGGGTGGGTGCGGATTGTGCGGTGGGATTTCGCGGACCTTGTCCGCGATTGGCATCCGCTTGCACCTGCATATCGGCAGGGTGCGGGCAAGCGCGCTCCTACTGGGCGCATAAAAAAACCGGCCCGAAGGCCGGTCGAGGGGTGACACTGGCGTCGCTGGGCTCAGCGCATCAGGCGCGCTTGAGCACCAGGGTGAGGATGTCGTAGCTGGCCACCAGTTCGCCGAGCTGGTTGGTGACTTCCACGTCCCAGGCGACCACGCCCTGCGGCTCGCCCTTGGGGCTCTTCTTGCCCTGGTCGATCTTGCGCTTGCAGGTCAGGCGCGCCTGGATGGTGTCGCCGATGCCCACCGGGTTGATGAAGCGCAGGGTGTCCAGGCCGTAGTTGGCCAGCACCGGGCCGACGCCGGGCGAGACGAACAGGCCGGCCGCCGCCGAGAGCACGAAGTAGCCGTGGGCGATGCGCTTGCCGAACTGCGAGTCCTTGGCCGCCAGCTCGTCGAAGTGCATGTAGAAGTGGTCGCCCGACAGGCAGCCGAAGTTGACCAGGTCAGCCTCGGTGACGGTGCGGCGGTGGGTCAGCAGCGATTCGCCGATCTTCAGGTCGTCGAAGAAGCGGCGGAACGGGTGCACCTCGGTCTCGTAGACCTTGGCGCCGCGCACGTACTCGCCAGTGACGGCCATCAGCATGGTCGGCGAGCCCTGTACGGCGGTGCGCTGCAGGTAGTGCTTCACCGCGCGTACGCCGCCCAGTTCTTCACCACCGCCTGCGCGACCCGGGCCGCCGTGTTTGAGCACCGGCAGCGGCGAACCGTGACCGGTGGATTCGGCGGCGGACTCGCGGTCGAGGATGTGCAGGCGGCCGTGCAGGGCGCCCATCACCGGGACGACTTTCGCGGCGACCTGCGGATCACGGGTGATCAGGCTCGCCACCAGGCTGCCTTTGCCGCGGGCGGCGAGGGCGACGGCTTCGTCGATGTCGTCGTAGGCCATCAGGGTGGTCACCGGGCCGAATGCCTCGATGTCGTGGGCGCCGCCTTCGGCGTGCGGATCACGGCTGCGCAGCAGGGTCGGGGCGAAGAACGCGCCTTCGGCCACGCCGTCGCCGCGCGGGGCGAAGCCGTCCTTCGCGCCGAAGACCAGTTCGCTGGATTTCAGCAGGGCTTCCACGCGCTCAGCGACGTCGGCCTGCTGGGCGTGGGAGGCGAGGGCGCCCATCTTCACGCCTTCCACCGACGGGTCGCCGACCACGACCTTGGCCAGGCGGTCACGCAGACGTTCGGCCACGGCGTCGATGTGCTTGGCGGGCACGATGGCGCGGCGGATGGCGGTGCATTTCTGCCCGGCCTTGACGGTCATCTCGCGGGCCACTTCCTTGACGAAGAGGTCGAATTCTTCGTCGTCCGGGGTGACGTCCGGCGCGAGGATGGCGCAGTTCAGCGAGTCGGCCTCGGCGTTGAACGGCACCGAGTTGCGGATCAGGTTCGGATTGACGCGCAGCTTGGCGGCGGTGTCCGCCGAGCCGGTGAAGGTCACGATGTCCTGGCCCTGCAGGCGGTCCAGCAGGTCCCCGGTGCCGCCGATGATCAGCTGCAGGCTGCCGGACGGCAACAGGCCGGATTCATGCATCACGCGCACGGCGGCTTCGGTGATGTAGCTGGTGGCGGTAGCCGGTTTGACGATGCACGGCATGCCGGCGAGGAAGCTCGGTGCAAACTTCTCCAGCATCCCCCAGATCGGGAAGTTGAAGGCGTTGATGTGCACGGCGATGCCGCCGCGCGGCACCAGGATGTGGCTGCCGGCGAACTTGCCGGTCTTGCCCAGCGGCATCGCCGGACCTTCGTGGACCACGTTGCCCGAGGGCAGCTCGCGGCCGCCAACGCCGGCGTAGGCGAACAGAGTGCCGGCGCCGCCTTCGATGTCGATCCAGCTGTCGGCGCGGGTGGCGCCGCTGTGGCGGGAAATCTCGTAGAGCTGTTCCTTGCGCTCGGTCAGGTACAGCGCCAGGGCTTTCAGGCGCTGGGCGCGCTGCTGGAAGTCCATGGACATCAGTTCCTTGAGGCCCTGCTCGCGGGCATGGGCGACGGCTTCGGCGAAGTCCAGCGCCTCTTCGTGGGTGCGCGCCACGGCCTGGCCATTGAGCGCGCTACGCAGCGCTTGGGCGCCATGCTGGCCGACCCAGCGGCCGCCGATGAAACTTTGCAGGATAGGCTCTTGGGCCATGGTTGTTGTCCTCCGGATCGCTACGCAAAGGGGGCCGGCTGCTGCCGGTGACCGCCGCGCCGGGTGGGCGTCGGCGGCGCATTCTTCATAATGAAGAGCCAATTGGCGGTGCTAGGCCGCCGGATTAGGTCCGCCAGGGGCCTTGTGGGCCGTGGGCGGTGGAACGGGTTGGTGTCCTGTTGGAGCGAGGGGGATGCCTGGTTCTCGCTCGCGAATCTGTTTGCGCCGGCCTTGCCGGCGTTTCGCGGACAAGGTCCGCTCCTACAGGGAGGCACGGCTCTTGTAGGAGCGGACCTTGTCCGCGAACCCCCGTGTACTCGCCGAAGCGGCAGAGTGCGGTTCGCGAGCAAGCTCGCTCCTACGAGGAGCAAAATCAGAGCTGGTCGAAGTCGAGGACCACCTTGTCGCTGATCGGATACGCCTGGCAGCTCAGCACGTAGCCCGCCGCCACTTCGTAGTCCTCCAGCGCGAAGTTGCTGTCCATTTCCACTTCGCCCGAAACCACCTTGCACTTGCAGGTCGAACACACGCCGGCCTTGCAGGAGTACGGCAGTTCGGCACCCTGGGCGTTGCCGGCGTCGAGCACGCTGACGCTGTTGCGGGCCAGCTCGAAGGACAGTTCGCGACCGTCGCTGATCACGGTGATCTGGCTCTTCGCGCTGTCGACGGCGGCGGCTGCCTGGCGGGCTTCGCGCTTGCTCTCGCTGCCGGCGGCGGCAAACAGCTCGAAATGGATGCGCTCGGCCGGCATGCCGTTGCCCTTGAGCTGGTCGCGTACGGTCTCGGTCATCGCCTGCGGGCCGCAGATGAAGGCGGCGTCCAGGCTCTTCACGTCGAGCCAGCGGCTGAACAGCTGGCCGCATTTGTCGGCGTCGATGCGGCCGTTGTAGAGGTCGACGTCCTGCTGTTCGCGGCTGAATACGAAGATCAGGTTGAGGCGCTGCAGGTAGCGGTTCTTCAGGTCTTCGAGCTGTTCGCGGAACATCGCGGCGTTGCTGGAGCGGTTGCCGTAGAGCAGGGTGACGCGGCTGTGCGGCTCGGTTTCCAGGGTGGTCTTGACGATCGAGAGAATCGGCGTGATGCCGCTGCCGGCGGCGACTGCCAGGTAGTTACCGTGGCGCGCCGGGTCCAGTTCGACATTGAAGTGGCCGGCTGGCGGCATGACTTCTAGGCTGGCGCCGACCTTCAGCGTCTCGTTGGCGTAGGCGGAGAAACGCCCGCCAGGCACGCGCTTGATCGCCACGCGCAGCTCGCCGTCGTTGACGCCGCTGCAGATGGAGTAGGAGCGGCGCACTTCCTCGCCATCGAGCTGGGTGCGCATGACCAGGTGCTGGCCATGCTGGAAGCGGAAGCTGTCGGCCAGGTCCGCCGGGACGTCGAAGGCGATGGACACGGCGTCGCGGGTTTCGGCGCGCACTTCCTTGATCTTCAAACTGTGGAACTTGCTCATTGTTGTTCTCCTGCGGTTCTACCGCACGGAGGGCGAATACAAACGTCGCGAGCGAAGGTCAGGCGAGGCGGAAGCGGCTTCGGAAGCGGAGTTCACATCTGTGAATGAGCATTTCGAAGTCGTTTCCAATGACGCATGGCCGAGCGCAGCAGTTTGTCTTCGTCCTCCTAGATGCACTTGAAGTAATCGAAGGGTTCGCGGCAGTCGATGCAGCGGTACAGCGCCTTGCAGGCAGTAGAGCCGAACTGGCTGAGCTGCTCGGTGTGCAGGCTGCCGCACTGCGGGCAGCGCACTTCCGGGGTCTCGCCGAGCAGGCTGCGCTTGCTGGTGCTGCCGGCCGGCGGGGCGATGCCGTAGTCGCGCAGTGCCTTGCGCCCCTCGTCGCTGATCCAGTCGGTGGTCCAGGCCGGGCTCAGACGGCGCTCCAGTTGCGGCGCGGCGAAGCCGGCGTGCTCCAGAGCGTGCTGGATGTCCTGCTCGATGACTTCGGTGGCCGGGCAGCCGGAGTAGGTCGGGGTGACCACCACGTGCAGGTGCCCGTCCTGCCAGTCGAGCCCGCGCACGATGCCCAGCTCGACCACGCTGACCACCGGCACTTCCGGGTCCATCACCGCGCCGAGCACGTTCCAGGCGCGGCTGAGGTCATCAGCCGTGCCGGCGCGCGCGCCGCGGTCGCTGGTAATCAGCTCACCAGGTTGCATCGGGGTAGGCCCGCTGGAGGAACTGCATCTCGGCCAGGAGAATGCCCAGGTGCTCGGTGTGCAGGCCGCGGCGGCCGCTGAGGTAGAAGTTCACCGCAGGCTCCGGCAGCGGCAGGGTCGCGGCGGCGAAGATGTCGGCGACCTTGGCTTTCCACGCGGCGGCCAGCTCTTCCGGGTTCGGCGCGACGCCTTCGGCGAACAGGCGCTGCTCGACTTCATCCGCGTTGCACAGCTCGACGGTGAAGCGCCACACCTGCGGGATCGCTGCGAGCATGCGCGCATGGCTTTCCTCGGTGCCGTCACCCAGGCGTTGCACCCACTCGGAGGAGCGGCGCAGGTGGTAGGTGACTTCCTTCAGGCCCTTGGCGGCGATGGCGGCGATGCGCTCGTCGCTGGAACTGCTCAGGGCGTGCAGCACGTGGAAGTGCCAGGCGTCGTAGAGGAACTGCTTGGCGATGGTCACGGCGAAGTCGCCGTTGGGCTGTTCCACCAGCAGCAGGTTGCGGAAGGCGCGCTCGTCGCGGCGGAAGGCCAGGTGATCGGCGTCACGGCCGTCGTCCAGCAGTTCCACGGCGTACTCGTACCAGTTGCGCGCCTGGCCCACGAGGTCGAGGCCGACGTTCATCAGCGCCAGCTCTTCTTCCAGGGCCGGGGCGTGGCCGCACCACTCGCACAGGCGCTGGCCCTGGATCAGGGCGCTGTCGGCGAGGCGCAGCAGGTATTCGATCTTGTCAGAATTCGGGTTCATCGCACGCGATCTCACATGTGGCCGACTTCGGGCGGCAGCTCGTAGAAGCTGGCATGGCGGTAGACCTTGTCCTGCGCCGGGTCGAACAGCGGGTCCTTCTCGTCGGGGGAGGAGGCGGTGATCAGCGCGGAGGGCACGACCCACAGGCTCACGCCTTCGTTGCGGCGGGTGTACAGCTCGCGGGCGTTCTCGATGGCCATGGCGGCGTCGGCGGCATGGACGCTGCCGACATGCTTGTGGTTCAGGCCGTGCTTGCTACGGACGAAAACTTCAAAAAGGGTCCACTCACTCATGGTGTTCTCCTGCTCATCAGGCATGAGCTGCTGCGCGTCGGCATAACGTCGTTGGAAACAGGCCCGGGCTTGCTCATTTACAACCGTAAACTCCGCGCCCGCGCCTGTTTCCGCCTAGTTCTGCTCTAGCTCGCTAGCTCAGAGGCGGAATTAGGCTGCGTCTTTCTTCTGTTGTTGTTTGCGGGCGTAGGCCACCGCGGCTTCGCGGACCCAGGCGCCGTCTTCGATGGCCTTGCGGCGGGTGGCGACGCGCTCGGTGTTGCACGGGCCGTTGCCCTTGAGCACTTCGTAGAATTCTTCCCACTGGATGTCGCCGAAGTCGTAGTGGCCGCGTTCCTCGTTCCACTTCAGGTCCGGGTCCGGGGCGGTGCAGCCGAGCAGCTCAAGCTGCGGCACGGTCTGGTCGACGAAGCGCTGGCGCAGCTCGTCGTTGCTCTGCCGCTTGATCTTCCAGGCCATGGACTGGGCGCTGTTGGGGGAATCGGCGTCGCTGGGGCCGAACATCATCAGGGCCGGCCACCAGAGGCGGTTGATGGCGTCCTGGACCATGTCCTTCTGCGCCTGGTTGCCGTGGCGCATCATGGTCAGGAGGATTTCGTAGCCCTGGCGCTGGTGGAAGCTCTCTTCCTTGCAGATGCGGATCATCGCGCGGGAATAGGGACCGTAGGAGGTGCGCTGCAGCACCACCTGGTTGACGATCGCCGCGCCATCCACCAGCCAGCCCACCGCGCCCATGTCGGCCCAGTTCAGCGTCGGGTAGTTGAAGATGCTCGAGTACTTGGCCTTGCCGCTGTGCAGCTTGGCGATCTCGGCGTCACGGTCGGCACCCAGGGTTTCCATGGCGCTGTAAAGGTAGAGGCCGTGGCCGGCTTCGTCCTGGATCTTCGCCATCAGCTGCAGCTTGCGCTTCAAGGTCGGTGCGCGGGTCACCCAGTTGCCCTCGGGCAGCATGCCGACGATCTCGGAGTGGGCGTGCTGGGAAATCTGCCGGATCAGCGTCTGGCGGTAGGCGTCGGGCATCCAGTTCTTCGCCTCGATCTTCACCTCGGCATCGATCTTTTCCTGGAAGGCGCGTTCCTCGGGGGACATCTCGTCCAGCGCCTTGATGCGCTTCACGCCGGTCTCAACCAGTTGTGCGTACATGCTGTGTCTCCAGCCTTTGTCTTGTTCGTGGGGCGGCCTTGGCCATGGCTGTAGTTTTAAATGATACAGAAATGAATGTCTAATATTAAATGATGTGTCGTAAATGAGTTTTGTATCGCTTTGATCGAGGCGAGCCAGAGCTTTCCGGCCAGAAATGGTACGTAATTTTCTTGATATGTATCGATTGCGCGGAAAATGCGCAGGAATTTGTCAGGATTTCAGGTGCGGAAAGACGGAGGTCGAAAACCAGCGGAGCGGCGGGAAATTCGATGAAGTGATACGCAAAGTAAAATTCTATTCGCCGTTGTGTTGCGGTGAAGCTGCTCTTGTAGGAGCGGACCTTGTCCGCGAATCCCGGCGCAGCCGGGATGGATGACTTCGCGGACAAGGTCCGCTCCTACGAAGAGCAGGGCGGGCGTCAGGCCTGGACGATCACCTGGAAGCCGCCGAAGATCATGCGCTGCCCGTCGAAGGGCATGTCGTTGAAGTCGGTCTTCATCCGGGCGTCTTCCATGAACTTCTTCATGCCTTCGTCCCGCGCGGCCTTGCTCGGCCAGGTGATCCAGGAGAACACCACGGTTTCGTCCTCCTTGCGCTTCACCGCCATGGGGAAGGAGGTCACCTTGCCCTCGGGCACGTCATCGCCCCAGCACTCGACGACGCTCAGTGCGCCATGCTCCTTGAACAGCGCCGCAGCCTTGCGCGCCACCTCTATGTAGCGCTCGCGGCTGGCGGTGGGCACCGGTACGAGGAAGCCATCGACATAGGTCATCGTTCATCTCCTGCGAGTGGGCCGGCGGCCGGATGCCGCCTGCCTTTGAGGAATAGTCGAAGGAGGGACGGATAGATCGACAGGGAAGGTGGGGGAGGCGACGGATGGTTGTCGTGTTGCTGGAGCGATGGGCGCTGGGCGTTCCCTCACCCTAACCCTCTCCCAGAGGGAGAGGGGACCGTTCGGCGTGAAGAGGAATGCCGAGCCAACCGGCAGCTGCGAACTGCTCCCTCTCCCCTTGGGAGAGGGCTGGGGTGAGGGGTGATTGCGCGCGCCGAGGTTCTAAATCACTCCTTCTGAAGATAAAAAGCCCCGCCGAAGCGGGGCTTTCAGTCACGCCGGCGAATCAGCCCTTGGGCCGATTGTCATACACGTGGCAGGCCTTGCCTTCCGAGCGCTTGAGGCTGTGGGACGGCTGCACCAGCACGCGGGCGCTGACGCCAATGTGGGTCTTGATCTGCTTGCCCAGTTCGCTGCCGATGGCCTTCTGCTCATCCGCCGACAGGCCCTGCTGGTCGTGGCGCAGTTCGACGTGGACGTCGATGCAGTCGAGGTTGCCATTGCGGTGCAGGTGGATCTCGTAGCACTCGGCGAGTTGCTTGATCTTCAGCACCTGCTCCTCGACCTGGGTCGGGAAGACGTTGACGCCGCGAATGATCAGCATGTCGTCGCTGCGCCCGGTGATCTTGTCGATGCGCCGCATCGGTCGCGCGGTGCCCGGCAGCAGGCGGGTCAGGTCGCGGGTGCGGTAGCGGATCATCGGCAGCGCTTCTTTCGACAGCGAGGTGAACACCAGCTCGCCGTACTGGCCGTCCGGCAATACCGCGCCGGTAGCCGGGTCGATGATCTCGGGGTAGAAGTGGTCTTCCCAGACGGTCGGGCCGTCCTTGGTCTCGGCGCATTCCATCGCCACGCCCGGGCCCATGATTTCGGAGAGGCCGTAGATGTCCAGGGCGGTGATGCCCATGCGTTCTTCCACGGCGCGGCGCAGTTCGGCGGTCCACGGCTCGGCGCCGAAGATGCCCAGGCGCAGCTTGAGGCTGTGCGGATCGACGCCCTGGCGCTCGATCTCGTCGGCGATGTTGAGCATGTAGGACGGGGTGACCATGATGATGTCCGGCTGGAAGTCGCGAATCAGCTGGACCTGCTTCTCGGTCTGGCCGCCGGACATCGGGATCACGGTGCAGCCCAGGCGCTCGGCGCCGTAGTGCGCGCCGAGCCCGCCGGTGAACAGGCCGTAGCCGTAGGACACGTGCACCTTGTCACCCTTGCGGCCGCCGGCGGCGCGGATGGAGCGCGCGACCACGTTGGCCCAGGTGTCGATATCGTTCTGCGTGTAGCCGACCACGGTGGGTTTGCCGGTGGTGCCGCTGGAGGCGTGCAGGCGCACGATCTCGTTCTGCGGCACGGCGAACATGCCGTAGGGGTAGTTGTCGCGCAGGTCGTTCTTGCCGGTGAAGGGGAACTTGGCGAGATCGTCCAGGGAGGTCAGGTCGTCCGGGTGTACGCCAGCCTCGGCAAAGCGCTTCTGGTACAGCGGGACGTTGTCGTGGGCGTGCTTGAGGCTCCAGCGCAGGCGCTCCAGCTGGTGCTGGCGCAGCTCGTCGACACTGGCGGTCTCCATCGGGTCAAGCAGGGCACGTTCGGCATCATGGTACATGTTCATGGGTTCACTCGATTTGTTCTTGTACGCCAGCCGGTGAGGGCTGCGAGTGTCATGGGAGCAGCATAACGCCCCCGTTCGCGGAAGGATTCGAACCCCTGCCAGAGACGTTGCTCTGTCTGCCAGCCGGTGCACTTGGCGACTGGCGGTGCGGGGTCCGAACCTTCCTTTGGATCAGATTCGCTCGATGATCAGGGCGATGCCCTGGCCGACGCCGATGCACATGGTGCACAGGGCGTAGCGGCCATCGCGTTCTTCCAGTTCGTGCAGGGCGGTGGTGACCAGGCGCGCACCGCTCATGCCCAGTGGGTGGCCGAGGGCGATGGCGCCACCGTTGGGGTTCACCCGTGCATCGTCATCCTTCAGGCCCAGCTCGCGCAGCACGGCAAGGCCCTGGGCGGCGAAGGCTTCGTTGAGTTCGATCACGTCCATGTCGTTCAGCGACAGGCCGGCCAGCTCCAGCACCTTGCGGGTCGCCGGCACCGGGCCGATGCCCATGATCCGCGGCTCGACGCCGGCGGTGGCCATGGCGACCACGCGGCCGCGGGCCTTCAGGCCGTGACGCGCGGCGGCGGCCGGGGAGGCCATCAGTAGCGCACAGGCGCCGTCGTTGACGCCCGAGGCATTGCCGGCGGTGACGCTGCCGCCTTCGCGGAACGGCGTGCCGAGCTTGGCCAGTTGCTCCAGGGTGGTGTCGCCGCGCGGGTGTTCATCTTGCTCGACTACCTTGGCCGGGCCTTTGCGCTGGGGAATCTCCACGGGGACGATTTCCTTCGCCAGGCGGCCATTGGCCTGGGCGGCGGCGGCCTTGTGCTGGCTGCGCAGGGCGAAGGCATCTTGGTCTTCGCGGCTGATGTTGAACTGCTCGGCGACGTTCTCGGCGGTTTCCGGCATGGAATCGATGCCGAACTGCTTTTTCATCAGTTTGTTGACGAAGCGCCAGCCGATGGTGGTGTCGAAGATCTCCGCGCTGCGGCCGAAGGCCTGTTCGGACTTGCCCATCACGAACGGCGCGCGGGACATGGATTCCACTCCGCCGGCCAGCATCAGCCCGGCCTCGCCGCAGCGCAGGGCGCGGGCGGCGCTGCCCACGGCGTCAAGGCCGGAGCCGCACAGGCGGTTGAGCGTGGTGCCGGGCACGGTGACCGGTAGGCCGGCCAGCAGCGAGGCCATGTGCGCGACGTTGCGGTTGTCCTCGCCGGCCTGGTTGGCGCAGCCGAAGATCACGTCGTCGATGGCGCTCCAGTCCAGCTCCGGGTGGCGTTGCATCAGGGCCTTCATCGGGATCGCCGCCAGGTCGTCGGCGCGCACGCCGGACAGGGCGCCGGCGTAACGGCCAATCGGCGTACGCACGGCGTCGATGATCAGGGCGTCAGTAAGGTCTGTCATTCGGAGGTCTCCTGCGCCAGCACGGTGCCGCGCACTTTGTAGGATTTGCCGTGGAACAGGGCGATCAGCTGGCCCTGGGAATTCTCGATGCGCACGTCGTAATTGCCGGTGCGGCCGCTGCGGCTCTGTTCGAAGGCGCTGGCGACCAGCTCGTCGCCTTCGCGGGCCGGCGCCACGTAATCGATGCTGCAGCCGATGGCGACGGTGGCGTCGTTGTAGCTGTTGCAGGCGAAGGCGAAGGCCGAGTCGGCCAGGGCGAACAGGTAGCCGCCATGGCAGGTGCCGTGGCCCTGGATCATGTCCTCGCGCACGCGCATCGACAGCTTGGCGCTGCCCGGGCCGGCATCCAGCAGCTGGATGCCCATGCGGCGGGTGGCCTGGTCGCGCTCGTACATGGACTCCGCGCAGGCGCGGGCGAGCTGGGTTGCGTCAGTCATGGAAGGCTCTCCCCTCGGCATGCAGGCGGCGCAACAGCAGGGATGGGCGATAGCGGTCCTCGCCGTAGGCGGTTTGCAGGTTGTCGAGCACGCGCAGCACGTTGCCGATGCCGATCTGCCCGGCCCAGGCCAGCGGGCCCTGCGGGTAGTTCACGCCGGCGCGCATGGCGAGGTCGATGTCACCGGCGCTGCCCACGCCTTGCAGCACGGCGTCTGCGCCTTCGTTGGCGAGCATCGCCACGGTGCGCAGCACGGCGAGGCCGGGTGTGTCGCTCAGGCGACTAGCGGTAATGCCGGCCTTGGCCAGCAGGGCGACGGCCTGGTCCAGTGCTTCGGGTGTGGTGTCCGCCGAGCAGGCAATGCCCAGGCGCGAAGCCTTGGTGTAGTCCAGCGCGAGGTCGATCAGCACGAGGTTGCGCAGGCCGTCTTGCTTGGCGCGCTGGCTGGCGAGGCGGCCGTCGGACAGGGCGATCACCGCATCACCGACACGCAGCAGGCCATTGCCGGCGCGCTGGACGATCTCGATGCCCGCGTCTTTCAGGCGCTGCGCCAGCGGCTGGGCGACGCCCAGATCGCCTTCCAGTACGCAGGCGCTGACAGGCGAGGCGCTGCTCAGGCTGGCCGGCTGCGGTCGCTCGGCACCTTCGGCGTAATCATAGAAGCCGCGACCGCTCTTGCGGCCGAGGCGGCCGGCGTCCACCAGTTCCTTCTGAATCAGCGAGGGCTGGAAGCGGAAGTCGCCGTAGTAGGCGGCGAATACCGAGCAGGTGACGGCGTAGTTGACGTCGTGGCCGATCAGGTCGGTCAGCTCGAAGGCGCCCATGCGGAAGCCGCCGGCATCGCGCATCAGCGCATCCAGCGTCGCGCAGTCGGCGGCGCCTTCCTGCAGCAGGCGCAGGCTTTCGGCGTAGAAGGGGCGCGCCACGCGGTTGACGATGAAGCCGGGGGTCGACCTGGTGTGCACCGGTTTCTTGCCCCAGGCCAGCGAGGTGGCATACAGGCTGTCGGCCAGTGCAGGATCGGTGGCGAGGCCGGAGACGACTTCCACCAGCGCCATCAGCGGCGCCGGGTTGAAGAAGTGCATACCAATTGCGCGTCCAGGAAATCTCAGCCCGGCGGCGAGGCTGGTGATGGACAGCGAGGAGGTGTTGCTGGCGAGGATGCAGTCTTCTGCGCACAGCGCTTCCAACTGCTGGAACAGGCCACGCTTGACCTCCAGGTTCTCGACGATGGCCTCGATCACCAGCTTCGAGTCGGCCAGTGCCTCGATGGCTTCCACCGGTTGCAGGCGCGCGACGATGGCACTGCGTTCCTCGGCGCCGAGCTTGCCTTTCTCCACCAGGCGACCGAGCTGGCGGTCGATGCCGTCGATGGCCTGGGCGGCGGCGCCGGGGCGGTTGTCGTAGAGCTTCACCGGATGGCCGGCCTGGGCGGCGACCTGGGCGATACCCGCACCCATGGCGCCTGCGCCGATGACCGCGACTTTCGCGTCTTGCTGAAGTGCGCTCATCGATCAGCGGCCCTTGAAGCTGGGGGTGCGTTTTTCCATGAAGGCGGACACGCCCTCGCGGTAGTCCTCGCTGCGGCCGGCCAGGCGCTGCAGGTCGCGCTCCAGCTCCAACTGCTCGTCGAAGCTGTTGTTCAGGCTGGCATTGAGGCTGCGCTTGATCAGCGCCAGGCCGTAGGTCGGCTGGGTGGCCAGATGGCGAGCGAGCTTGAGCGCTTCCTCGCGCAGGTTGGCGTCATCCACCACCTGGAAGATCAGGCCCCATTGTTCGGCTTGTTCAGCGGTGAGGCGATTGCCCAGCAGCGCGAGCGCCTTGGCGCGGGCCATGCCGACCAGGCGCGGCAGCGTCCAGGTGCCGCCGGAATCGGGGATCAGGCCGATCTTGCAGAAGGCCTGGATAAAGCTGGCCGAACGCGCCGCCAGCACCAGGTCGCAGGCCAGCGGGATGTTCGCGCCGGCGCCGGCGGCCACGCCGTTCACGGCGCAGATCACCGGCAGCGGCAGGTCGCGCAGGGTGCGGATCAGCGGGTTGTAGAACTGCTCGATGGACTGCCCGAGGTCAGGCGCTTCCGCGCCGGGTGCGACGTTGCGATCGGACAGGTCCTGGCCTGCGCAGAAGCCGCGGCCTTCGCCGGTCAGCAGCAGGACGCGGGCTTCCGGGTTCTGCCGGACCTGCTTGAGCGCCTCGCGCACTTCGCCGTGCATGGCGGCGTTGAAGCTGTTCAGCTGCTCCGGGCGATTCAGGCTGAGGAGGGCGACGCCGTCCTCGATGGAAAACAGGATGTGCTCGAAGTTCATGGGCGGGCTCGCTCCATCAATAGGCAGGCTTTTGCCGGAAAAAAGGGGGATTCGCTCAGCGGCCCTGGCTCTATTGGCCAAGGAAGGCTGGCTTGCGCTTTTCCTGGAAGGCGCGGATGCCTTCGTCGCGGTCGGCGGTGCCGGCCAGCAGGGTGAAGGCGTGGCGTTCGAAGCGCAGGCCGGTCGCAAGATCGGTGTCTTGCGCCTTGAGCAGCGCTTCCTTGGCCAGGCGCACGGCGAGCGGCGCCTTGGCAGCGATGAGCTTGGCGATCTGCAGGGCACGTTCGACGGTGAATTCGGGTTGGGTGACTTCGCTGATCAGGCCGGCGCGCTGGGCGTGGCGCGCGTCGATGGCTTCACCGGTGAGCACCATCTGCATGGCCAGCGGTTTGCCCACGGCGCGCAGCAGGCGCTGGGTGCCGCCGGCGCCGGGCATGATGCCGAGGTTGATTTCCGGCTGGCCGAAGCGGGCGTCTTCGCCAGCAATCAGGATGTCGGCGTGCATGGCCAGCTCGCAGCCGCCGCCCAGGGCGAAGCCGTTGACGGCAGCGATCAGCGGTTTGGAGAAGGCGGCGATGCGCTGCCAGTAGCCGACGCGGGGGTCGTTGAGGATGCCGACCAGGTCGCGTTCGGCCATCTCCTTGATGTCGGCGCCGGCGGCAAAGGCCTTGCGGCTGCCGGTCAGCACCACGGCGCGGGTTTCGCTGTCCTGCTCGGCGGCGTCGAGTTCGGCGGCCAGTTCGCCGAGCAGTTCGGTGTTCAGGGCATTCAGCGCCTCGGGGCGCTGCAGGGTGATCAGGCGAATGCCCGCTTCAGGCATCTGAACGGCAAGGGTGCGAGGCATGACATCGTCCTCAGGCTGCACGCACGGCTTCGTGGCCGGCTGGTATTGGAATTATGGGAGGCAGGCGTTGCCCGTCTCCGGCCTTTCCGCAGTATAGGCCTAAAGTGATACAAGAAAACAACTACGAAAGTTGAATCACGTGTCTAAAGTGTTTCTGCCGTTGCCAGTGAGTCGATCAAGCCACCTGTCTTTTGTGAGAGCTTTTGTGGCGTATTTACTGGTTTTGTAAGGGTTTTTGAGGAGGGTAAGACATTCCTTGAAAGCGATACGGCAGATTTAGATTGGTTGGTTTTGATTTGATGTGATACAAGATTTGCAAAAGAACAAATCGCTTTGCGCAGAGATGCCGCAAAGCCGGAGAACCCGATGCCCTGCTACAGCCTTGAAGGCGTGCGCCCCGTCGTACACCCGACCGCCTATGTCCATCCCACCGCCGTGCTGATCGGTGATGTCATTGTCGGCCCCGGCTGTTACGTCGGCCCGTTGGCGGCACTGCGCGGTGATTTCGGACGGATCGTCCTCGAAGAAGGTGCGAACCTTCAGGACACCTGCGTCATGCACGGGTTTCCGGACAGCGACACCGTCGTCGAACGCAACGGCCACATTGGCCATGGTGCCGTGCTTCACGGCTGCCGGATCGGCGAGGACGCGCTGGTAGGCATGAATGCCGTGGTGATGGATTACGCGCAGATCGGTGCTCGCTCCATCGTTTCAGCCGCCGCCTTCGTCAAGGCCAAGTTCGAGTGCGCTCCGCAGAGTCTGGTGATGGGCGCGCCGGCCAGCGTCAAGCGCAGCCTCAGCGACGAGGAGATTGCCTGGAAGCGCCGTGGCACCGAGGAATACCAGGCGCTGGCCAAACGCTGCATCACCAGCCTGGTGGAATGCCAGCCGCTGGCGGAAATAGAAGAAGAGCGCCCGCGTCTGGGGGATTCCGGTTTTCGGCCCAAGGTAGGGAAGGGCGCATGAGTACTGGGGTTCGCTCCAATGGCCAGGCGGTGCGGCGGGCAGGTATAGTCGCCGCTCCTCCGACTGCGCACCGTGCCATGACCGCTCTAGCACCGCTGAATCAGCTGATCAATCGCTTCCAGGAACAGACGCCGATCCGCGCCAGTTCGCTGATCATCACCCTTTACGGCGATGCCATCGAACCCCATGGCGGCACCGTCTGGCTGGGTAGCCTGATCAATCTGCTGGAACCCTTCGGCATCAACGAGCGGCTTATCCGTACCTCGATCTTCCGCCTGACCAAGGAAGACTGGCTGACCGCCGAGAAGGTCGGCCGGCGCAGTTACTACAGCCTGACCGGCACCGGCCGGCGGCGGTTCGAAAAGGCTTTCAAGCGCGTCTACAGCTCCAGCCTGCCGGCCTGGGACGGCTCCTGGACCCTGGTAATGCTCTCGCAGATCGCCGCCGACAAGCGCAAGCAGGTCCGCGAGGAACTGGAATGGCAGGGCTTCGGCGCGATTTCGCCGACCGTCATGGCCTGCCCGCGCGCCGATCGCAGCGACGTGATGGCAACCTTGCAGGACCTCGAAGTCGCCGACGATTGCATCGTCTTCGAAACCCGCGCCCAGGACGTGCTGGCTTCCCGCGCCATGCGCATGCAGGTGCGCGAGAGCTGGAAGATCGACGAGCTCGGCGAGCACTACAGCGAATTCATCCAGCTGTTCCGCCCGCTCTGGCAGGCACTGCGCGAGCAGGACCAGCTGCGCCCGGAAGACTGCTTCCTGGCGCGCACCCTTTTGATCCACGAATACCGCCGGCTGCTACTGCGCGACCCACAACTGCCCGACGAACTGCTCCCGGGCGATTGGGAAGGTCGCGCCGCGCGACAGCTGTGCCGCAACATCTACCGACTGATCCACGCCAAGGCCGAGGACTGGCTGAACCGCAACCTGGAGACCGCCGACGGCCCGCTGCCGGATGTCGGGGAAAGCTTCTATAAGCGTTTCGGCGGATTGAACTGACAGGAGTTGGCGTGAAAAATGCCTCCCGCTCTGCAACGCTGCGGTTGCAGAGCGGGGACACCGACGCGAATCCTTCCTGAGAAGGCTCGCGGCGGACGATGACGACAGGCCCATGAGGCCGTCGCTGAATAACAACAAACAATGCGTGTGAGGCTTTGCAGGTCATGAATTCTTCATCGACATTGAGGGATGACGCTTTCGAGGCGTGGCTGGGACAGGTCAACCGGGCGTGCGGTCGTTTCGATGCGCGCACCCTCGGCCCCCAGTTCCATGGACGGTTGCGCGAGTACCAGGGCGGTGCGATCAAGCTTTCCGTGGTCGACATGGCCCAGGTGCACCTGTACCGGACCAGCAAGGAGGTCGGCTCCAGCGCCGGCGGCCACTACTACGCGGTGTTCCAGCTCGAAGGGCGTTCGCGCCTGGAGCAGGGCGACAACCGTGTGGAGCTGTCGCGTGGCGACATCAGCCTGATCGACGCCAGCCGCCCCAGCGACATGACTTACCTGGAGGAGTCCCGGCAGCTCTCGCTGATCCTCCCGCGCCAGGTGATCGAGCGCGGCCTGCGCATGTCCGAAGTGACCTGCGCCTCGAAGATCCCCGCCAGCTCGCCCATTGCCGTGCTCGCCAATCGACTGATCGTCGAGACCAGCCAGCAGGAAAGCCTCGGCATGCTGGAAAGCGAAGCGACCCTGGACGCCCTGGTGACGCTGCTGCGCCCGGCGCTGGCCAGCCACGACGCCGAGCAGGACAACCACGAGCGCATGTTCCGCAAGGCCACCGCCTTCATCGACCAGCATATCGGCGCCGAAGAGCTCTGCCCCGAGCTGATCGCCCGTGAAGTGGGCATCTCGGTGCGCGGCCTGTACCGCATGTTCGCCAAGAAGGGCCTGGTGGTGGCACAGTACATCAAGAACCGCCGCCTGGACTTCTGCGCCGAAACCCTACGCAACGCCCAGTTCGAGCAGAAGCTGTCGGCCCTGGGCTATGCCTGGGGCTTCTCCGATTCGAGCTACTTTTCCACGGCGTTCAAGGGCCGCTTTGGCGTGTCGCCGGGCGAGTATCGCAAGCGCTACGTGAACTGAGCCGCGCAGGTCAGCGACTGACGACCGTTATCGCTCAACACTGCGCTTGTAGGAGCGGAGCTTCTCCGCGATCACCGCGAAAGCGGTGCAATCTTCGACTTCCGGCCTGCTGGCCGGGTCGCGGATAGGATCCGCTCCTACGAAAGCGCGCGCACCTTTCCGCCATCCTGGCACTCCCGCCAACACGACTGGCACAGAGGAAAAGACCCTCCCGAGCGCCGCTGGCAACAATCACCTTCGATGACGCGCGCCATTCGGCCGCAAGCTGTACTCGAAGGTGATTTCCCGATGTCCCGCAACAAGCTCCGATTCGGCGCCCTCGGCCTGCTGCTGGCCGGCGCGCTGCTGCAACCGGTCCTGGCGTTCGCCGGGGACTGCCCGGCAAACGATGCGCAGCAGGGCGAGACCGTTTTCGCCCGCGACTGCTCGATCTGCCACACCGCCAAGGCCGACGGCCCCGGAATGATGGGCCCGAACCTGCATGGCGTGGTCGGTCGGATGGCCGGCTCGCTCGCCGGCTTCAGCTATTCCCAGGCGATGAAAGGCAAGGGCGCGGCCTGGTCGCGCGACAACCTCGACGCTTTCGTCAGCCAGCCCCAGGCCGCCGTGCCGGGAACCTACATGCCCTTCGCAGGCCTGGCCGACGCGGCCGAGCGGCGGGCGCTCACCTGCTGGCTGAGTCAGCAGCACTGATATTCCAGGAGAGACCATGAACGTCACACAGACTCTGCCCAAGGTCGCGGCCTTCCTGCAGCGCAAGCATGGCTGCTTCATCGACGGCGCCTGGGTGGTGCCCGAGGGCGCGCGTACCGACGTGCTCAACCCGGCCACCGGCCAGGCGATTTCCAGCGTCGCCGACATCGATACCGACCTGCTCGACCGCGCGGTGAAATCCGCTCACGCCTCCTACAAATCCCGTGTCTGGGCCGACCTGCGCCCGGCCGACCGCGAGCGCATCCTGCTGCGCTTCGCTGACCTGGTGGAAGCCAACGGCGAAGAACTGGCCCAGCTGGAAACCCTCAGCCAGGGCAAGTCGATCAACATCGCGCGCATGCTGGACGTGGGCGCCACCGTCGAGTTCATGCGCTACATGGCCGGCTGGGCGACCAAGATCGAAGGCCAGTCGCTGAACGTCTCCATTCCGCTGCCGCCGGGCGCCAAGTTCACCGCCTACACCCGCCGCGAGCCGGTAGGCGTGGTCGCCGGCATCGTGCCGTGGAACTTCCCGCTGATGATCGCCGTGTGGAAGCTGATTCCAGCACTGGCTACCGGTAACAGCGTGGTGATCAAGCCCGCTTCGGAAACTCCGCTGACCGCCTTGCGTCTGGCTGAACTGGCCTTCGAAGCCGGCGTGCCGGCTGGCGTGTTCAACCTGGTGACCGGTGATGGTCCGCGCATTGGCGGCGGGCTGGCCAGCCACAAGCTGGTCAACAAGGTGTCCTTCACCGGTTCCACCGCCGTAGGTCGCAGCGTCGGCCTGGCGGCCGTGCAGAACATGACCCGCTTTGCCCTGGAACTGGGTGGCAAGAACCCGATGATCGTGCTGGCCGACGCCAATATCGACAACGCCGTGCAGGGCGCGCTGCTGGGCGGCTTGCTGAACAATGGCCAAGTCTGCGCCGCGGCCTCGCGTTTCTACGTGCACCGTTCGCGCTACGACGAATTCGTCGAGAAGCTGGCGGCCGCTGTCGCGGGCATGAGCCTGGGCGAGGGCATGGACCCGTCCGCGCAGATCAACCCGCTGGTGTCGGCCAAGCAGCAGCGCAGCGTGCTGGACCACATTGCCCGCGCCGGCGAGCAGGGTGCGCGCATCGTTTGCGGTGGCGAGCAGGTCGGCGGCAGCGGCTTCTACGTGCAGCCCACCGTGCTGGCGGACGTGACCATGCAGATGGCTGTGGCCCGTGACGAAGTGTTCGGTCCTGTTCTGGCGGTCCTGCCGTTCGACGATGAAGACCAGGCCATCGAAATGGCCAACGACAGCGAATACGGCCTGGGTGCGAGCCTGTGGACCAACGACCTGTCCAAGGCAATGAACCTGGTTCCGCGCATCGAGTCCGGCACCGTGTGGGTCAACGCCCACGTGCTGCTCGACCCGAGCATGCCCTTCGGCGGCGTCAAGCAGTCGGGCATGGGCCGCGAGTTCGGCCGCGCGGTGGTCGAGGCCTATACCGAGATCAAGTCGGTGTGCATCGCGCACTGATTGATCGTTCGAGCAACACCCTCGTTTAGCAGCGGGCCTTCGGGCCCGTTTTTTTTTGCAGTATTGGCGGGAAAAGCCCTGTAGGAGCGGACCTTGTCCGCGAATCCCCGCGGCGCTCGGACAGAGCATCGCGGATAAGATCCGCTCCTACGAAGTGCGTGCAGTGGGGGTTAAAGCGCCGGCAGAATCCGCCCACGGCATTCGCCGAAGCCGAGTTCAGCAGCGGGCCTTCGGGCCCGTTTTTTTGCAGTATTGGCGGCGGAAGCCTTGTAGGAGCGGACCTTGTCCGCGAATCCCCGTGGCGCTGGGACGGAGCATCGCGGATAAGATCCGCTCCTACGAAGTGCGTGCAGTGTGGGTTAAAGCGCCGGCAGAATCCGCCCACGGCATTCGCCGAAGCCGAGTTTAGCAGCGGGCCTTCGGGCCCGTTTTTTTTTGCAGCATTGGCGGCGGAAGCCTTGTAGGAGCGGACCTTGTCCGCGAATCCCCGCGGCGCTGGGACGGAGCATCGCGGATAAGATCCGCTCCTACGAAGAGCGTGCAGTGTGGGTTAAAGCGCCGGCAGAATCCGCCCACGGCATTCGCCGAAGCCGATGGAAGCGTGGCCATCACGGCGGCAGCGGGCGCGCAGGATGATCTCGTCGCCATCTTCGAGGAAGCGGCGCTCCTCGCCGTTGGCCAGCACCACCGGCTGTTTGCCGCCGCCGGTAAGCTCCAGCAGGCTGCCGAAGCTGTCCGGGGTCTCGCCGGAGAGGGTGCCGGAGCCGAACAGATCGCCCGGTTGCAGGCGGCAGCCGTTGACGCTGTGGTGCGCGACCATCTGTGCGACGGTCCAGTACATGTTCAGCGTGCTGCTCAGGGCAATGCGCTCGGGCGCCTGGTGCTCGCGACGCATGCGCGCGGTGTGCAGCAGGACTTCCAGTTCGATGTCCAGCGCGCCGCGCTGCTGGTCGCCTTCGTCGTACAGGTACGGCAGCGGCTGTGGGTCGCCTTCCGGGCGGGCCGGCTGGGCGACACGGAAGGGCTCCAGCGCCTCGGCGGTGACCACCCAGGGTGATACGGTGGTGGCGAAGCTCTTCGACAGGAATGGCCCCAGCGGCTGGTATTCCCAGGCCTGCACGTCGCGGGCGGACCAATCGTTGAGCAGGCAGAAGCCGGCGATATGGCCGGAGGCGGCGTTGATCGGAATGGCCTTGCCCTGGTCGTTGCCCTGGCCGATCCAGATGCCCAGCTCCAGCTCCAGGTCCATGCGCGCGCAGGGACCGAACACCGGCACATCCACGCCGGCGGGCAGGGTCTGGCCGTTGGGGCGGCGCACTTCGGTGCCGGAGGGCACCACGGTGGAGGCGCGGCCGTGGTAGCCGATGGGCACGTACTTGTAGTTAGGCAGCAGCGGGTTGTCCGGGCGGAACAGCTTGCCGACGTTCTTCGCGTGGTGGATGCCGACGTAGAAGTCGGTGTAGTCGCCGACTTTCGCCGGCAGGTGCATGCGGCACGCGGCCTGTGGCTTGAGCAGCGCAGCGCCCAGGTGCTCCATGCGTTTCTGTTCGCCGCTGCTTTCGCTGAGCAGGTGGATCAGCGCCTCGCGCAGGGTGCGGCGGGCGGTACCGCCGAGGGCGAAGAAGGCGTTCAGGCTGTCACCGCTGGCCACCAGCGCGGCCTGGTGCGCGGCGCCGTGGAAGAGGCCGGTTTCGCAGGCGGTCTTCAGGTCGAAGATGTAGTCGCCAATGGCCACGCCGCCACGGGGCGAGTCACCCGGCGGGCTGAACACGCCCAGCGGCAGGTTCTGCAGGGGGAAGTCCGGGTGGCCGTTGGCCGATTCGATCCAGCTTTGCGCGCTGTGGGAGACGCTCATGTTACTGCTCCTGGGAAGGGTCGAAGGTCTTCTGCATACCGCTCCAGCAGCTGTCGTAGTCACGCTGCAGCTGCGGGCAGTCGAGGGCGAAGCGGCTGGGGCGCAGCACGCGGCCGGTCTCGAACATGAAGGCCATGGTCTGGTCGATCTTGTGGGGTTTGAGGTCGGCGGCGATGGCCTGCCGGGTGGTGGCGTTGTCCGGGCCGTGGGCGCTCATGCAGTTGTGCAGCGAGGCGCCGCCGGGGACGAAGCCGTCGGCCTTGGCGTCGTACACGCCCTGGATCAGGCCCATGAATTCGTTCATCAGGTTGCGGTGGAACCACGGCGGACGGAAGGTGCTCTCGGCCACCATCCAGCGCGGTGGGAAGATCACGAAGTCCATGTTGGCCATGCCGTGCGTATCGCTGGGCGAGGTCAGTACGGTGAAGATGGACGGGTCCGGGTGGTCGTAGCTCACCGTGCCGATGGTGTTGAAGCGGCGCAGGTCGTACTTGTAGGGCACGTTGTTGCCGTGCCAGGCGACTACGTCGAGCGGTGAGTGGTCGAGCTGGGCAGCCCAGAGTTCGCCGAGGAACTTCTGCACCAATTGCACCGGGCCTTCCACGTCTTCGTAATGCGCTACCGGGGCGAGGAAGTCGCGGGCGTTGGCCAGGCCATTGCTGCCAATGGGCCCCAGGTCGGGCAGGCGCAGGGCGGCGCCGTGGTTCTCGGCGATATAGCCGGCGGCCTCAGTGTCGAGCAGTTCGACGCGCAAGCGCATGCCGCGCGGGATCACGGCGATTTCCAGCGGCTCGACTTCGAGCACGCCCAGCTCGGTGACCAGGCGCAGGCGGCCGGCCTGGGGCACGATCAGCAGCTCGCCATCGGCGTTGAAGAACACCCGGCGCATCGAAATGTTGGCACGGTAGGCGTACAGGCTAACGCCGCTGCAGGCTTCCGCTTCGGCGTTGGCGGCCATGCATAGCAGGCCGTCGATGAAGTCGGTAGGCTCCTGCGGGATTTCAAAGCTGTTCCAGCGCAGGCGATTGGGTGTGACCGGGCCAAGCGCCGTGCCGGTGATCTGCCGCTCGAGGCACTCGAAGCGTGGGTGCGCGGCGGACGGGCGGATGCGATACAGCCAGGAGCGCCGGGCTTCGTTGCGCGGGACGGTGAAGGCGGTGCCGGAGAACTGCTCGGCGTAGAGGCCGAATGGCACCTGCTGCGGCGAGTTCCTGCCCACGGGCAGGGCGCCCGGCAGGGCCTCGCTGGCGAATTCGTTGCCGAACCCGGATTGGTAGGCAGGGGAGGCGGTCATGGTGGTTTCACTCTTTTTATCGTAATTGAATTACGATAAACGTAATTTCATGCCGTCGGGCCGTCAAGCCCGCGAGGGAGTTCCTTTAAGTTGAAGACCATGAACGAAGCCGAAGAGTCCGCCCCGACGAAGGGCAAGAAGGTGCAGTCCGCCGAGATCGGCACCGAGATTCTCAAGGCCCTGGCGGACCTCGCGCCCAGCACATCGCTCAAGGCCCTGGGTGAGTACCTGGATATGCCGGCGGCTAAGGTTCATCGCTACCTGCAGGCGCTGATCGCCAGCGGCTTCGCCGAGCAGGACCCGGTGACCAACCATTACGGCCTGGGGCGCGAGGCGCTCTATGTCGGCCTCGCGGCGATCCGTCGGCTGGACGTGGTGAAGGTGGCCAGCCCGGTGCTGGCCGACCTGCGCGATGCGCTGGGGCAGACCTGCTTCCTCGCCATCTGGGGTAGCCACGGGCCGACGGTGGTGCAGGTGGAGCCGGCGCAGGGGATGGTCACGCTGGTGACGCAGATTGGTTCGGTGCTGCCGCTGCATGGGTCGTCCACCGGGCTGGTGTTTGCGGCGTTCAAGGCGGGATTGGAGGAGGGTGCGGATACGAACGCGCTGGATGGCATCCGTGCCGAGGGGCTTTGTGCGGTCCACGGACTGTTGATGCCGGGGGTGAACGCGCTGTCGGTGCCGTTGTTCAAGACTGGCCGGGAACTGGCGGGGGTGATGACGGTGGTTGGGTCGCAGGCGAGCTTTGCTGCCGAAGCTCACGGCGAGGCGGCGCGGACCTTGCTGGAAACGGCGCGGGAGCTCAGCCAGCGGATGGGGGGAGAGGTCTGAGATTCCACAGCCAGGGATTTCCCTCACCCTAACCCTCTCCCAAAGGGAGAGGGGACCGTTCGGAGTGAGGGGAAATACCGAGTCAGCCGGCGGTTTCGAAGTGCTCCCTCTCCCTTTGGGAGAGGGCTGGGGTGAGGGGCTCTTGAGCCAGTGGCGCGATCACTCCCGCTCCATCCCCGCCCAATCCGTCCCCTTCACCAGCACATCGCTCAGCGCCTGCGCCGCGCTGGAGAGCTTGTGCTCCGCCAGACAGAACAACCCGACGCGCCGCTCGATGCAGGGTTCTTCGAGCGCCACGCAGCGCGCGCCCAACTCCTCCATCTGCTGCCGGCACAGACGCGGCACCGCACTGACGCCCAGCCCTTCGGCGACCATGCGGCCCACCGTCACCAACTGATGGCTTTCGAACGCCACCGGCAGCCGCCCATGGCGCGATGCCAACTGGTCTTCCAGCAGCAAACGCACGGCGGACGGGCGTTGCAGGGTGATGAAGTGATCTTCCAGAAGCTGGTCCCAGGTGATGGTCGACTCACCCGCCAGCGGCGAATCGGTCGGCAGCACGGCGACGAAACGGTCGGTATAGAAGGGCGTGAAGGTCAGCCCGTCGAGGCTGTCCGGCTCCAGTGCGATGCCCAATTCCACACGGCGGTTGCGGACCATCTCCAGCACCTGCTCGTTGATCACGTCGTGCACCGCCACGTTCACCTTCGGGTGGCGATCGCGGAAGGTGCGCAGCACGGCAGGCAGCAGGTTGCCGGCGAAGGAGGGCATGGCAGCGATGGAAACCTTGCCCAGCTGCAAGGTGAAGTGCTGGTGCATCAGTTCTTCAGCGTTGTCCCAGTCCGCCAGCAGGCGCCGGGCCACCGGAAGCAGCGTTTCGCCCTCCGGCGTCAGCGCCACATTGCGCGTGGTGCGCACCAGCAATTGCCCGCCCAGGGATTCCTCCAGGCTCTTGATCGCCAGGCTCAGCGCCGGTTGCGACAGGTGCAGGCGCTCGCAGGCCTGGGCGAAGCTCAGGCTCTGGGCCACAGCCAGGAAGGCGCGCAGTTGCTTCACGGTCATTAATAAAAATACCAAATCAATCGATTGGAAAAACAAACTTAACAAATCAGTCCTTGCCGGTGAAGCTGCATTCGCTCTCTGACTACTGAGTCGGACATTCCAAATACAAGAGGCAGCAGCAACATGGCAGGACTCGACAAGCGTGTAGGCAGTTACGAGGAAGCCCTCGCCGGGCTCACCGATGACATGACGGTGCTGGCGGGCGGATTCGGCATCTGCGGCATCCCGGAAAACCTCATCGCGCAGATTCGCAAGCTGTGCGTGAAGGGCCTGACCGTGGTTTCCAACAACTGCGGCATCGATGGCTTCGGTCTCGGCGTGCTGCTGGAGGACCGGCAGATCCGCAAGATGATCGCCTCCTACGTTGGCGAGAACGCGCTGTTCGAGCAGCAGCTGCTGTCCGGTGAGCTGGAGGTCGAACTGACCCCGCAAGGCACCCTGGCGGAAAAACTCCGCGCTGGCGGCGCCGGCATCCCGGCCTTCTTCACCGCCACCGGCTACGGCACCCCGGTCGCCGATGGCAAGGAAGTGCGCGAGTTCGACGGCCGCCACTACGTGATGGAGCGCGCCATCACCGGTGACTTCGCCATCGTCAAGGGCTGGAAGGCCGACCACTACGGCAACGTCATCTATCGCCACACCGCGCAGAACTTCAATCCCATCGTCGCCACCGCGGGCCGCATCACCGTCGTCGAAGTGGAAGAGATCGTCGAACCGGGCGAGCTGGACCCCACCCAGATCCACACCCCCGGCATCTACGTCGACCGCATCATTCAGGGCTCCTTCGAGAAGCGCATCGAAAAGCGCACGACTCGCTAAGGATCGGCTGCGCGTCGGCCTGGCGGCGTTGGATTTGAAACGAGGCCTGCTCATTTAGGGCATCTAAACTCCGCGTCCTCGTTTCAAATCCGCCTAGCCAGTCGCTAGCTCGCTCGATCTTCAACCGCATTGAACAAGAGAAGAGATTCAGCCATGGCACTTACCCGCGAACAAATGGCTCAGCGCGTGGCGCGCGAGCTGCAGGATGGCTTCTACGTGAACCTGGGCATCGGCATCCCGACCCTGGTTGCCAACTACGTGCCCGAAGGCATGGAAGTGATGCTGCAATCGGAGAACGGCCTGCTCGGCATGGGCGCGTTTCCCACGGAAGACAGCGTCGACGCCGACATGATCAACGCCGGCAAGCAGACCGTGACCGCCGTGAAGGGCGCGTCGATCTTCGACTCCGCGCAATCCTTCGCGATGATCCGTGGCGGCCACGTCGACCTCACCGTACTCGGTGCCTTCGAGGTGGACGTCCAGGGCAACATCGCCTCCTGGATGATCCCTGGCAAGCTGGTGAAAGGCATGGGCGGCGCCATGGACCTGGTGGCCGGCGCGGATAACATCATCGTCACCATGACCCACGCTTCGAAGGACGGTGAATCCAAGCTGCTGGACAAGTGCTCGCTGCCGCTGACCGGCGCCGGCTGCATCCGCAAGGTGCTTACCGATCTGGCCTACCTGGAGATCGAGGACGGCGCTTTCATTCTGCGCGAGACGGCGCCGGGCGTGAGCGTTGCCGAGATCGCCGAGAAGACCGCCGGCCGCCTGATCGTGCCCGACGATGTGAAGGAAATGACCTTCTAAGCAAATTCGCACATGAGAGCACCCTCTCCCTAACCCTGGCTACGCGCCCCGCTCCGAAGGGAGAGGGGACTGGTCCGGAGCGAGATCGAAACCGGTATCCAACCCGATGACTCGATCAGTAGAAGCACAGACAGCTCCCTCTCCCTTCAGGGAGAGGGCGGGGGGAGAGGGCAGCCCAAGCCTTCCGGAGAAAGATTCATGCAAGACGTAGTGATAGTCGCCGCCACCCGCACCGCCATCGGCGCCTTCCAGGGCAGCCTGGCGAACGTTCCCGCCCATGAACTGGGCAGCCTGGTCATCCGCTCGCTGCTCGAACGCAGCGGCGTGAAGCCGGACCAGATCGACGAAGTCATCCTCGGCCAGGTACTCACCGCCGGCGCCGGGCAGAACCCCGCGCGCCAGGCGTCCATCGGCGCTGGTCTGCCGGTCGAAGTACCGGCGATGACCATCAACAAGCTCTGCGGCTCGGGCCTGAAATCGCTGTTCCTCGGCGTCCAGGCGATCCGCTGCGGCGACGCCGACGTGGTGATCGCCGGCGGCCAGGAAAGCATGAGCCTCGCGCCCTATGTACTGCCCAAGGCTCGTACCGGACTGCGCATGGGCCACGCCGAACTGCAGGACACCTTGCTGCGCGACGGCCTGATCGACGCCTTCAACGACTACCACATGGGCATCACCGCCGAGAACCTGGCGGAGAAGTTCGGCATCAGCCGTGAAGCCCAGGACGCCTTTGCCGCGCAGTCCCAGCTCAAGGCCGCCTCGGCTATCGAAGCGGGGCGCTTCAAGGACGAGATCACCCCGGTGCTGATTCCCCAGCGCAAGGGCGACCCGCTGTCCTTCGACACCGACGAGCAGCCGCGCGCCGGCACCACTGCCGAATCCCTGGCCAAGCTCAAGCCGGCGTTCAAGAAGGACGGCACCGTCACCGCCGGCAACGCCTCCACCCTCAACGATGGCGCTGCCGCCGTGCTGCTGATGAGCGCCGAGCGCGCACGCAGTCTGAACCTGCCGGTTCTGGCGCGCATCCAAGCCTATGCCAGCAGCGGCGTCGACCCGTCGATCATGGGCATCGCCCCGGTGACCGCTACCCGCCGTTGCCTGGAGAAGGCCGGCTGGAGCCTGGACGACGTCGAGCTGATCGAGGCCAACGAAGCGTTCGCCGCGCAGGCCCTGTCGGTGGGCAAGGAACTGGGCTGGAACGCGGAGAAGGTCAACGTCAACGGCGGCGCCGTCGCCCTTGGCCACCCGATCGGCGCTTCGGGCGCCCGCGTGCTGGTGACGCTGCTCCACGAAATGCTCCGCCGCGATGCGAAGAAGGGTCTGGCCACTCTGTGCATCGGTGGCGGCCAGGGTGTCGCCATGGCTCTTGTCAGAGACTGAGGACCACGCGACCAACGACCAATTGGCGAGCGCCGGCCGGCATGTAGCAATGCCGGACCGGCAGGCGGATGGGAGGTGGGCACACCGACAGACGACATCCGCCGCGGTTTCCGACGTCCCCCGGCGTCGACAAACCTTGCGTCACCGTCCGGCCCCACGCAGGCCGGGCGGTTTTTCTGTTTTGCCGATACAGACGAGCTCATCACAAATGAGCCATTACAAGAACAATGAGGTAGACCGTTATGACTTCCCACGTGCAAACACCCGGCACCGCCTTGCAGGACAGCCGATCCGCGCGCTTCGCCATGGCCTGTTCGAACTGGGCCGAGCGCTGGTTCCCCGACTCCTGGGTCTTCGCCGCGCTCGCGGTGTTGATCGTCACCGTCGCCGCCCTGGCCATCGGCGCGCCGGCTACCGAAACCGCCAAGGCCTTTGGTGACGGTTTCTGGAGCCTGATTCCCTTCACCATGCAGATGGCCTTCGTGGTCATCGGCGGTTACGTCGTTGCCAGCTCCGGCCCGGCGTCCAGGCTCATCGACCTGTTCGCCCGCGTACCGAAGAACGGCCGCTCTGCCGTGGCCTGGGTCGCGCTGATCTCCATGGTCGCCTCGCTGCTCAACTGGGGCCTGTCCCTGGTGTTCGGCGGCCTGCTGGTGCGCGCACTGGCTCGCCGCGAAGACCTGAAGATGGACTACCGCGCCGCCGGCGCAGCCGCCTACCTGGGCCTGGGCGCCGTGTGGGCGCTGGGCCTGTCGTCGTCCGCCGCGCAGCTGCAGGCCAACCCCGCCAGCCTGCCGCCGTCGATCCTGGCGATCACCGGCGTCATCCCGTTCACCGAGACCATCTTCCTCTGGCAATCCGGCGTGATGCTGCTGGCCCTGGTGCTGGTGTCGCTGGTGATCGCCTACATGACCGCGCCCGGCGCCGGCAGCGCCCGCGACGCCAAGGCCTGCGGCGTGGACGTCAGCTTCACCCCGCCCAGCGCGCCGAAGGCCACCCGCCCGGGCGAATGGCTGGAGCACAGCCCGCTGCTGATCCTGATGCTGGTGGCCCTGGCCGGTGGCTGGCTGGTCCACGAGTTCAGCACGAAGCCGGCAATCACCGCGATCTCCGGGCTGAACACCTACAACCTGTTGTTCATCATGGCCGGCGCGCTGCTGCACTGGCGCCCGCGCAACTTCCTCGACGCCGTGGCGCGCGCCGTGCCGACCACCACTGGCGTACTGATCCAGTTCCCGCTGTACGGCTCGATCGCCGCGATCATGACCACGGTGAAGGGCGGCGACGGCTCGACCATCGCCCACCACATCTCCACCTTCTTCGTGCAGATCGCTTCCCACGACACCTACGCGCTGCTGATGGGCGTGTACTCGGCGGTGCTGGGCTTCTTCATCCCGTCCGGCGGCGGCAAGTGGATCATCGAGGCGCCGTACGTGATGCAGGTGGCCAATGAGCTGCAATACCACCTGGGCTGGGCGGTGCAGATCTACAACGCCGCCGAGGCGCTGCCGAACCTGATCAACCCGTTCTACATGCTGCCGCTGCTGGGTGTGCTGGGCCTGAAAGCCCGCGACCTGATCGGCTTCAGCTTCGTCCAGTTGCTGGTGCACATCCCGCTGGTACTGTTCCTGCTCTGGGCGCTGGGTACGACCCTGCAATACCTGCCGCCGGTCCAGCCGTAGCCTGACTGGCAGCCACTGACAAAAAAGCCCGGACACCTCGCGGTGGCCGGGCTTTTTTGCATGGCACTTAGCGGTTATTGAACCGCGGCCACCGGTTGCGCGCTCGCTTGGCGGCTGGCGGCGTCCAGCAGGGCCGGATTGGCCCAGTCGACGGCCTTGAAGTCGCGGCGGATCAGGCCGTAGGTCTTCGCCGCCTGGATCGAGGCGTCGAGGCGACCCAGGAAGTCGGCGTCGAGTTTCGGCGATAGAACGTCGGTCAGCGAGCGATTCTGGAACTCGCTCTTGAAGATCACCGCCGGGTAGTTGGCCTGCTTCGACACGAGGTCGATATAGGCATCGCGGTTGGCTTCCGCGCTGGCCCATTGCACGGCCTGCAGCTGCACCTTGAGCAGGCGTTCGGTGATGTCCGGATGGGCATCGACGAATTCGCCATTGCCCACCAGCAAGGCCTGCAGGGTGCCGGCGCCGCCGAGGTCGTGGGTGCTTACCGGGATTTCCGCCAGGCCCTTGTCACGCAGGGCGAACAGGCCGGCCAGGCCCCAGGTGGCGTCGATCTGCTTGGCCGCCAGGGCGGCCAGGGCGGCGCTGAAGTCCAGGTTGATGACTTTCAGGTCCTTCTCGGTGAGGCCCGCGCTGGCCAGGGCGTTATCGAAGGACAGCTGGCTGGCGGTGCCGCGGAAGATGCCGACGCGCTTGCCCTTGAGGTCGGCCAGGGACTTGATGCCCGAGCCCGGCTGCACGCCGAGGTAGTGATTCACGCCGCGCGCGGTGGCGGCCAGTACTCGGCTATCCAGCCCGCTGGACTTGCCGATGATCGCTGCCAGGTCGCCCAGGTAGGCGAAGTCCACCTGGCCATTGGCGAAGGCTTCGTTGACCACCGGGCCCGCGCCCTTGAAGAAGCTCCATTTGATCTCGATGCCGTCCGCCGCGAACTCCTTTTCCAGCAACTGGCGGGTGTAGAGGATGTCCACCACGCCGCCGCCGGAGTGACTCTGGCCGGCGCTGACGTCCGGCACGGCGATGCGGATTTCCTTGACCGGCGCGGCCTGGGTCACCAGCGGGTAGGCACCGAGCAGGCCGGCCAGCACCGGCGCGGCGAAAAGGGACAGCAATTGATGGGTGAGGGCCTTCATGGCGCCTGCCTCCTGCAGTAGAGGGAGCGCAATCGGCTCCGGCGCCCGCACTAAAGGCACGGCGTTTTTCATCAACAAAATAATAAAAATTCATTTTTTAGTAATTATTCGACCTAAGCCAGGAATAGCGGCGCTCGCCGGGCAGATGCCCGCACGGCATAAAAAATATTCGCCGAATGCATTGGATGGGCTCCAGGCCCTTCCCTTAAATGGGCTGTGTTAGCTCATAAATGCATTGATGTGACTATTAATATTCCAATGAAGAATATATTGAAGCCGTACAGCCTTGCTCTTCCAGCGCCCCGACTGCGGCCATCACTGCCCGGTGCGCGCCGGCTGGAGACGCTCTTGCCATGGTTGGTGCCGCTGTTCCTGGCCATTCTCTGGTGGACGGCCAGCCACCGCCACTGGATGTCCGCGCAGATTCTTCCGACTCCCGAACTCGTGTTGCAGGCAGGCAAGGAACTGCTTGCCGGCGAACTCTGGCAACAACTGGGCGTCAGCCTGAAGCGCCTGTTCTGGGGGTTGCTCGCCGGTATCGCCAGCGGCCTGGCGCTAGGCGCCTGGCTGGGCTTCAGCCGGCGCGCCGAGCGCATCGTGCTGCCCACGTTCAGCGCCCTGGCACAGGTTCCCACCCTGGCCTGGATTCCGCTGTTCATGCTGTTCTTCGGCATCGGCGAGTTGCTCAAGCTGGTGGTGCTGATCAAGGCCATCATCGTCCCGGTGACGCTGCATACGCTGGTGGGCGTCCGCGATGCCCAGCCGCGCCTGCGCGAGGCCGCCGCCGTACTGCGCCTGCCGCGTCGGCTGCTGCTGTGGCGGCTGATCCTGCCGGCGGCGTTGCCCGCCTTCCTGACCGGTGTGCGCCTGGCGCTTGCGCAGGGCTGGACCTCCTTGCTGGCCGTGGAGCTGCTGGCCTCAAGCGAAGGCATCGGCTACTTGATGGTGCAGGCGCGCCAGCTGTTCATGCTCGACATCGTGTTCGTCTGCATCCTGGTCATCGGCCTGGTCGGCGCGGCGATGGATCGTGGCATCCAGGCCCTGGACCGGCGCCTGGTGCACTGGCCGCAGCAGGCGGCCGGGGAGCTCCGCCGCAGAGAGCTCCGTCGCAGCGGCGTGGGGCAGGGCTGGGAGCGTCTGCAACCCTGGCTGCTGCCATTGGCTCTGCTGACGATCTGGCAGGCGGCGAGCGCGCTGGAATGGGTCGATCCGGCGATCCTCGCGAGCCCCGCCTCGGTTGCCATCGCGCTTCGGGATGGCCTGCTCGACAACAGCCTGACCGGCGCGCTGCTGGCCAGTTTGCAGCGCACGCTCGCCGGGCTGTTGCTCGGCGGTTCGCTGGGCTTCCTGCTCGGCCTGGGCCTCGGCCTGTGGAACCCGGCGGAACGGCTGCTCGGACCATCCTTCGCGGCGTTGCGGCAAGTGGCGATCTTCGCCTGGGTGCCGCTGCTGACGGCGTGGTTTGGTCTGGGCGAGCTGGCCAAGGTGGTGTTCGTCGGTCTGGCGGCGTTCTTCCCGCTGTTGCTGGCCACCCAGCGCGGCATTGCCAGCCTGCCGGCGCAACTGAGCGAAGCGGCCATCGCGCTGCGCCTGTCGCCGCTGCAAAGGCTGCGCCGGCTGGTGCTGCCGGGGGCCGCGCCCTCGATATTCGCCGGGGTGCGCCTCGCGCTGATCTACGCCTGGCTGGGCACCATCGGCGCCGAATACTTCATGCCGTCGGACGGCGGTATCGGCAGCCTGATGATCGGCGCGCAACAACTTTTCCGCATGGACCTGGTGGGCGCCGGCATGTTGCTGGTGGGCCTCACCGGAGCCCTGCTGGCCGCCCTCGGCCAGCGCATCGAGGCGCGCGTGACGCGCTGGAGACACGCATGAACGCTTTCGCTTCCCCGGCCCTGGTGAGCTTTCGCCAGGTGGCCAAGAGTTTCCCCGTGGACGGCCGCGAGCTGCAGGCCATCGAACGCTTCGACCTGGAGGTCGCCGACGGCGAGTTCATCGCCATCGTCGGCGCCAGCGGCTGTGGCAAGTCCACGCTGCTGCGCCTGCTGGTGGGGCTGGACCGTGAGTTCCAGGGCGAGATCCGCATCGACGGCAAGCCCATCGACGGCATCGGCGGCGAACGCGGCATCGTGTTCCAGGAACACCGCCTGTTCCCCTGGCTGACGGTGGAGCAGAACGTCGCTCTCGGTCTGGTCAATGAACCGCTGAGCGAGACCGGCAAGGCCGCGAAGATCGCCGATTACCTGCAACTGGTGGGCTTGAGCGCCTTCGCTCGCGCCTATCCGCACCAGCTCTCCGGCGGCATGGCGCAGCGCGTGGCCATCGCCCGCGGCCTGGTGGCCAGCCCACGCATCCTGCTGCTGGACGAACCCTTCGGCGCGCTGGATGCGCTGACCCGCCAGCAGTTGCAGGAAGAACTGCTGCGCATCCGCCAGCGCGAGCGCATCACCACGGTGCTGGTGACCCACGACGTGGAAGAGGCGCTGTTCCTCGCCGACCGCGTGGTGGTGATGGCGCCGCGGCCGGGGCGGATCAAGCGCATCGTCGAGGTGCCGCTGGAGCATCCCCGCGAGCGCGGTGGCTTCGATTTCCTGCGCCAGCGCGAGGCGCTGCTGCACGAGCTGACGGGCGAGGGCGACTACGTCGCGCCGCAGCTCAAGCGGGTGGAAGACCTGCCGTTCGAGTTCATTGCCTGCTGAAGACAAGAGCCCCTCACCCTAACCCTCTCCCAGAGGGAGAGGGGACCGTTCGGCGCAGGTTGAAACCACACTTTCAGTCGGCTCGGACTGCTCCCTCTCCCTCCGGGAGAGGGCTGGGGTGAGGGGATACCTGTGCACTGATATTTCCATTTCCTGAGGCTTCCATGAGCAAACGCCCCAACTTCCTCGTCATCGTCGCCGACGACCTCGGCTTCTCCGACCTCGGCGCCTTCGGCGGCGAGATCGCCACGCCGCACCTGGACGCCCTGGCCCTTGACGGCCTGCGCCTGACCGATTTCCACACCGCGCCGACCTGCTCGCCGACGCGCTCCATGCTGCTCACCGGCACCGACCACCACATCGCCGGCATCGGTACCATGGCCGAGGCCCTGACGCCGGAGCTGGAGGGCAAGCCCGGCTACGAGGGCTACCTGAACGACCGCGTGGTGGCGTTGCCCGAACTGCTCCGCGAGGCCGGCTATGAAACCCTGCTGTCAGGCAAGTGGCACCTGGGCCTGAAGCTGGAGCAGGCGCCTCATGCGCGCGGCTTCGAGCGCTCCTTCTCGCTGCTGCCCGGCGCGGCCAACCACTATGGCTTCGAGCCGCCCTACGACGACACCACGCCACGCATCCTCAAGGGCACGCCGGCGCTATATGTCGAGGACGATCAATTCATCGACCAGCTGCCGGCGGACTTCTATTCCTCCGACGCCTTCGGCGACAAGCTGATCCAGTACCTCAAGGAGCGCGACCAGAGCCGGCCGTTCTTCGCCTACCTGCCGTTCTCCGCGCCGCACTGGCCGTTGCAGGCGCCGAAAGAGGTGGTGGACAAATACAAGGGTCGCTACGACGCAGGCCCCGAGGCGCTGCGCCTGGAGCGTCTGGAACGGCTCAAGCAGCTGGGCCTGATCGATGCCGACGTGAAGGCGCACCCCGTGTTGGCGATCAGCAAGGAATGGGCGCGTCTGACTGACGAAGAAAAGGCCAAATCGGCGCGGCCCATGGAGGTCTACGCGGCGATGGTCGAGCGCCTGGACTGGAACGTCGGCCGGGTCGTCGAGTACCTGCGCCAGCAGGGCGAGCTGGATAACACCTTCGTCCTGTTCATGTCCGACAACGGCGCCGAGGGCGCGCTGCTGGAGGCCTTCCCGCGCTTCGGGCCGGACCTGCTGAGCTTCCTCGACCAGCACTACGACAACAGCCTGGAGAACATCGGCCGCGCCAACTCCTATATCTGGTACGGCCCGCGCTGGGCCCAGGCGGCCACTGCGCCGTCGCGCCTGTACAAGGCTTTCACCACTGAAGGCGGCATCCGCGTGCCGGCGCTGGTGCGCTACCCGGCGCTGCAGCGCCAGGGCGAGATCAGCCACGCGTTCTCGACGGTAATGGACATCACCCCGACCATCCTCGACCTGGCCGGCGTGCGCCATCCGGGCAAGCAATGGCGCGGTCGCGAAGTTGCCGAGGTACGCGGCAAGTCGTGGCTGGGCTGGCTGTCCGGCGAGACGGAGCAGGCCCACGACGAGAAGACCGTCACCGGCTGGGAGCTGTTCGGCATGCGTGCCATCCGCCAGGGCGACTGGAAGGCGGTGTACCTGCCGGCGCCGGTCGGCCCGGCCACCTGGCAGCTCTACGACCTGGCCAGCGACCCCGGTGAAACCCAGGACCTGGCCAAGGCCCAGCCGGAACGCCTGAACGCGCTGATCGAACACTACAAGCAGTATGTCAACGAGACCGGCGTGATCGACGCGCCGCCGCCGTTCCTGGCGCGCTGATCCGCTGCCGCAGGACGAGGCCCCGGAGCACATGCCGTCGGGGCCTCGTGCGTTTCCTCTCCATTCATCGCGGGCCGGGTCGATGTGCCTACCGCCGGCGAAAAAGCCTGAACTCTGCAGGTCGTTGCCGCCCCAACAGATAGAGATACACCCGAGACGGTCCGCGCCGGGCAACCTGGCGCGCGGCGGTCCTTATCTGTGATGAGGAGAGCGCACCCATGTCCAAGACCCCTGGCAAGCAGAACGGAACTCCTGGTCAGCCGAGCGAGCTGGCCGGCACCGACACCACCGACCGACGTAATCGCAGCGAGAAGATCGAGCAACTGGAGCGCTACCGTGAGGACGCCACCGGCGAGGCACTGACCACCAACACCAATGTGCGCATCGCCGACAACCAGAACAGCCTGCGCGCGGGCGAGCGCGGCCCTTCGTTGCTGGAAGACTTCATCCTGCGGGAGAAGATCACCCACTTCGACCACGAGCGCATTCCCGAGCGCATCGTTCATGCGCGCGGCGCGGCGGCCCATGGCTACTTCGAGTCCTACGAGGACTGGAGCGCCTTGACCAAGGCGAGCTTCCTCGGCGCCGCGCGCAAGCGCACGCCGGTGTTCGTGCGCTTTTCCACCGTGCAGGGGCCACGCGGCTCGGCGGACACGGTGCGCGACGTGCGTGGCTTCGCGGTGAAGTTCTACACCGACGAAGGCAACTACGATCTGGTCGGCAACAACATGCCGGTGTTCTTCATCCAGGATGCCATCAAGTTCCCTGACTTCGTCCATGCGGTGAAACCCGAGCCGCACAACGAGATTCCCACCGGCGGCTCGGCCCATGACACCTTCTGGGACTTCGTCTCGCTGACCCCGGAGTCCGCGCACATGGTCATGTGGGCGATGTCCGACCGCGCCATCCCGATCTCGTTGCGGCACATCCAGGGCTTCGGCGTGCATACCTTCCGGCTGATCAATGCGGCCGGCGACAGCTCGCTGGTGAAGTTCCACTGGCGGCCGAAATCCGGCGTCTGCTCGCTGGTCTGGGACGAAGCCCAGAAGCTCGCCGGCAAGGATGCGGATTTCCACCGCCGGGCGCTCTGGGATGACATCGAAAGCGGCGACTATCCCGAATGGGAGCTGGGCGTGCAGGTGATCGCCGAGAAGGATCAGGACAGCTTCGACTTCGATCTGCTCGATCCGACCAAGCTGGTGCCCGAGGAACTGGTGCCGGTGAAGCTGCTGGGCCGTATGGTGCTGGACCGCAATCCGGACAACTTCTTCGCCGAGACCGAGCAGGCCGCGTTCCACCCCGGCCATATCGTGCCGGGAATCGATTTCAGCAACGACCCGCTGTTGCAGGGCCGCTTGTTCTCCTACACCGATACTCAGCTGTCGCGCCTGGGTGGGCCGAATTTCAACCAGATCCCGATCAACCAGCCGCTGTGCCCTTTCCACAACAACCAGCGCGATGGCCTGCACCAGCACATGATCAACAAGGGGCGCGCCTCCTACGAGCCGAACTCCATCGACAACGGCTGGCCGAAGGAAACCCCGCCGGCGGCGCGCCAGGGTGGCTTCGCCAGCTACCACGAGCCGATGACGGGCACCAAGATACGCGTGCGGGCGGACTCCTTCGCCGACCACTTCACCCAGGCGGCGCTGTTCTACCACAGCCTCAGCGAGGCGGAACAAGGCCATGTGGCCGCGGCCTATGCGTTCGAATTGTCGAAGGTCGAGCGGATGCCGATCCGCGAACGCGAGGTCAACGAGATCCTGGCCAACATCTGCCCGCAGCTCGCCGAGCGGGTGGCCAGCAAGATTGGCGTGAAGGTCACCAACAGGAAGGCCAAGGTGCCGCAGCCGACGCCGTCGCCGGCGTTGAGCCAGGCGAACCTGCTGTCCGGCGACATCCGCTCGCGCAAGGTGGCGATCCTGATTGCCGACGGGGTGAATGAGGGGGACGTCAACGACCTTCGCAATGCCCTGAAGAAGGCGGGCGCCAGTGCCAAGCTGATCGGCCCCAGTGCCTCGCCGGTGAAGGCCGAGGGCGGAGCCGCCCTGGTTCCCGATGCCAGCTGGGACGGCCTGCCGTCGGTGGCCTTCGATGCGGTGTTCGTGCCCGGTGGCGCCAAGGCCGCGCAAACCATCGGTAGCGATGGCCGCGCGTTGCATTACCTGCTGGAGGCCTACAAACACCTGAAACCGCTGGCGTTCGCCGGCAATGCCAAGGCGCTGCCCGGTCAGCTGGGTTTGCAGGTGGATGAGGGCGTGATCGAGGGCGGTTCGGCCAATGATGTGTTCGGTGGGTTGCAGAAGGCGCTGCAGCAACATCGCATCTGGGCGCGCGAGGCGCATGCAGGGAAGATTCCGGCGTGATCGTGCGTTGAGCAGCGAAGAGCGGAGCCCCTCACCCTAACCCTCTCCCGCAAGCGGGAGAGGGGACCGTTCCGAGTTTGCCGAACGTCCTGCGCTCGCCGGCTGACTCCAAACCCTCCAAGCGCACCGAACGGCTCCCTCTCCTGGGGGAGAGGGCTGGGGTGAGGGGAAGGCCTGGTGCCGATACATCCTGCGTCCGGCGGACTGTGGGCCGCATAACCTGGAGCAGGCCCGCTGCGCAGTTCCGCCCCAACGCCTCAGCCGAGCGTCTTCACCGTCACCGCCGCTCCCGCAAGTAGGAGAGGGGACCGTGCCGAGTTCGCTGAACCTCCAGTGCTCGCCGGCTGACAGCAAACCCTCCACGCGCACCGAACGGCTCCCTCTCCTGGGGGAGAGGGCTGGGGTGAGGGGAAGGCCTGACGCCGATACATCCTGCGGCCGGCGAACTGTGGAGTGCATAACCTGAAACAGACCCGCTGCAGGCCCGCCGCGCAGTTCCGCCCCAGCGCCTCAGCCGAGCCTCTTCACCGTCACCGTCACCGTCACCGTCACCGCCGCACCCGCACGCAGGAGAGGGAACCGTGCCGAGTTCGCTGAACCTCCTGTGCTCGCCGGCTGACAGCAAACCCTCCACGCGCACCGAACGGCTCCCTCTTCTGAGGGAGAGGGCTGGGGTGAGGGGAAGACCTGTCGCCGATACATCCTGCGTCCGGCGGACTGTGAGGTGCATAACGTGGAGCAGGCCAGCCGCAGGCCCGCTGCGCAGTTCCGCGTCAGCGCCTCAGCCGAGCCACTTCACCGTCACCGCCGCACCCGCACGCGGAAGAGAGAACCGTGCCGAGTTCGCCGAACGTCCTGCGCTCGCCTGCTGACACCAAACCCTCCCCGCGCACCGAACGGCCCCCTCTCCTGAGGGAGAGGGCTGGGGTGAGGGGGAAGACCTGGCGCCGATACGTCTTGCGTCCGGCGGACTGTTGGCCGCATAACCTGGAGGAGGCCAGCCGCAGGCCCGCTGCGCAGTTCCGCCCCAGCGCCTCAGCCGAGCCTCTTCACCGTCAGCGTCACCGCCGCAATCCGCTCCGCCTGCTGGTACGCCGAACTCTCCAGCTCCTCGCCGAACACGTCCGGGTCCATTTCTTCATACCGCCAGCTCACCGCCCGGCCTGCCAGCAGCGCAGCCACGCGGCGGCGTAGCGGCGCTTCGCCGTCGATCACCGCGGCGCCGGTGTAGAGCAGCAGGTGACCGCCCACGTTCAGGCGTGCCAGGGCCGTTTCGACGATGCGCAACGACAGGCCGTCGCCGAACTCGCCACCGCCGTGGCGATAGGTTCGCTCATCGGGATCGAGCAGATAGGGCGGATTGGCGACGATCAGGTCGAACTGGCCGCTAACGCCGTCGAGCAGGTTGCTCTGGCGGATCTGCAAGTCCTCCACGCCAGCCAGTCGTGCATTGGCGCGGGTGAAGTCCAGGGCGCGCGGATTGATGTCCACGGCGATGACTTCCGCCTGCGGATAGGCTTGGGCGATGAGGATGGCGCCGGGTCCGGCGCCGCAGCCGATATCCACCGCGCGGCGCACCGGACCGCTTTCCTCAATCTGGAAATGCTGGTGCAGCGCATGGGCAAAGCGGTACGTGTCGGGGCCGAAGAACACCGAGTCGGTTTCCACGGTGGGATAGGCGGAGTGAGCGAATAGCTCGCCGTCCAGACTCGACCAGCGCACCGCGCTGCGCCACTGGCTGTCCTGGCGTTGCAGCAGGCCGCCGGCTTCCAGCAGGGCGAGCATGCGCTCGCTGATCACGGTGTCTGGAAAGTTGCGGCTCCAGCCGAACACGCCCTGCAGGTCGCCGGCGACGTGGTTGCCCGGACGCGCATTGACCCGCGCGTGGGTCGCCGGGGTGACGGTGGTGAAGCGATAGTCCTGCGCCCGCAGTTCCTGGCCCAGGGAGACCAGGGCCTGCAAGCGCGTGTCGAAAAAGGTGGTCATGGTTCGATTCCCAGTTTGTCGGTGTAGATGCGGGTCGCCAGCAGCCCGGCGGGCGTCCAGTGGCTGTGGGGCGCCATCAGGGCGACCAGGCGGTGCAGGCGGCTGCGTGGCGCAAGGGTGGACAGCTCGTTGAGCAGGGCGCGTTCCTCGGCGGCGAACTCCGAGCGCGCCGGCGCAGCATCGGCGGCGCCCTTGTCGTTGCCGCGCCAGGGGTTGCGCGCGGCAGGTTCGCTCCAGTCGCCGGCGATCCAGTCATGCAGCAACTGCCGCTCGTAGGGGGTGAACACACCGAACATCGCCGCCTTGTCGCCTGCCACCAGGTTCCACAGGCGGCTGTGAACGGGAGCCTGATGGCGCTTGATCCAGCCCTGGCGTTCCAGTGCGGCGAGGAACTCGCCCATCCGCCCCGGTACGGCAAGCCACTGGTTGACGGTCTGCCCGCCGATACGGGCGCGGTCGTCATGCATCTGCTGGGCGAAGGGGCGCTTGCGTTCGAGCATGGCGATAACCTCGCCGTGCAGGTCGAAGCCGTCGAGAATCTGCCGGTTGGAGAGCCCCGCGTCGTTCAGCCGATAGCCCCGGTGGGCGCGGTGCAGGAAGTGCTCCACGTCGGCTACCTGGGGCAGGAAGGCGGTCAGCGCTTGCAGAGCCTTGCGTCCATGGCCGCTGGCGGCGTTGTCGATGGTCACGTGCAGGCGGAAATACTCGGGGTCGATGCCCAGCTCGCGCAGCTCGTAGCTGGTGATCATCAGGTGCAGCGGCGGTACTTCGTAGCCAAGGTTGTAGCCGAGCACTTCGGGTAGGTAATCGTCCGCCAGATAGCCCAGCGCCAACTGCAGGGCGCCTTGCAGATAATGCGCATCGCTCAGTTCGAGCGGCGCATCGCAGCCCAGGCTGTCGAGCAAACGCTGGTAGATCAGCACGTGGTTGCGCGCGGGAATGCCATGGCCCAGTTCTTCCAGGCAGGTGTGCACCAGCGGCAGCAGGCGCGGGTCGCTCCAGTGATGCAGGATGCCGTGGAGCCAGGCGCCGTCGACCCGCTTGGTGGGCGCCACCGCCTGGAGAAAATGAAGGGCGTGGGCACGACTATGGAAGTGCCGGCGCGGCGCACCTTCGCGACGTTCGCGCAGGTAGTCGGCGTAGGCCGAAGCGCTTCGTTCGGCACGGTTGGCGAGCCAGTCCGGCCAGCGCTGGGGATCGGCGGGCAGGTCGTCCTCGCCGTTATCCCGGGCCTGCAGGTGGCCTTCGAGAAACTCGGCCGCTGCCTCCAGATGACGTTCCGGTGAACGCAGCAGGGCGTTATAGAGATCGCGGGTGGCGCAGTGCTCGCGGTACGAGGTCGCTGCATTGCGGGATGCTGGCAGTGTCATGCGGTGATCCTCGTGTTGGCCGATGGCTCGTGGGAAAACGATCTCACGGACCCTCTCGGGGGAATCGCTCTCGGGAAAAGAGATCGCTCTCGGGAAAAGAGTCGCGCTCTTTCTCTTGCGAGTGAGCCTCCAGGCAAAGGTTTCAACCAAGTGACGAGGCGCCTGTCTGCGCCTCTCATGCTGCGAAAGACTGAACGGTGTCCGGCTGCGCCGCGTCCTACGGCTATCCACCGAGCGAGGTCCGCCATGCCTGCCCGCGCCACGCTTCCCCGCTTCGGCATAGAGGAAGAGTTCTTCCTGATCGATGCCGACAGCCTGGACCTCAGCCGAGCCGTCCCCCTGGGGTTTTCCCATGCCTGCCGTGGTGTGCTCGGCGACGAGGTGGCGGAGGAACTCTTCGAGTGCCAGTACGAACTGGTGAGCCCGGTGCTGCGGAACCTGCACTCGGCCGCCGCCTTCCTCGCCGACCGCCGCCAGCGCCTGCGCGTGATCGCCCGCAGCCATGGTCTGGAAACGCTCTGCGTTGCCGCCCATCCGTTCACGCGCCTGCATCGCCAGGCGCCGGCCTACCGGCCTCGCTACCGCCAGCTGTTCGTCGAGGAAGGCCAGGTGGCGCGGCAAAGCCTGCTCAGCGGGTTGCACGTGCATGCCGAGGCGAAGGGCGTGGATCGCGTGAAACTGATGAACCGCGTGCTGCCCTGGTTGCCGTTGCTGCTGGCGCTGAGCGGTTCGTCGCCTTTCTGGGGCGGACGCGATACCGGGTTGGCCAGCTATCGCCAGTCACTGTGCGGCGAGTGGCCGCGCATGGGCGTGCCGCCGTACTTCACCGGGGAGGCGGCCTGGCAGCGTTATGTCGGCCTGCTGCTGCAATACGGCCTGATGGGCGAGCCCGGGCATGCGTGGTGGTTTCTGCGCCCGTCGGCGCGCTATCCGACGCTGGAGTTACGGATCACCGATGCCTGCCCACGCATCGACGATGTGCTGTGCATCGCGGGCCTGTTTCGCCTGTTGGTGGCACAGGCCGGCGAGGCGAAGGATCCAGATGATTGCCATTGGCAACGGGCGCTGCTCGCGGAGAACTTCTGGCAGGCGAGACGACACGGATGCGCGGCGCGCTTCCTGGTGGAGGACGACCACCTGGTGACCGCGTCGGGGTGGCTGGCGATGGCGCGCAGGGCCTGCTCGGCGTTTCTCGACGCGGAGGGCGAACGGGTATTCGACTGGGCAGCGAAGATCATCGAGGAGGGCAACAGTGCCGAGCGCCAGCGGGCGGTCTATCGGCAGGTATGCCGGAGGGGTGGTTCGGAGCGTGACGCCCTGCGCGCGGTGGCGCGGCACCTGATGGTGGAGAACCGGCGGCCACCCGACTACTCGGACTGACGGCGGCCGCCGGGGGTACGTTTTCTCTCTTATTGCGACCCGTCGTTCAGGCCGTCCTGGTGGGCGGCGGACAGGTGTGGCTCCTGCCGGCTGTCCTCCGGTTCGATGTCGACCAGCTCCTCCAGGGCCTCTTCGCGGGTCACTTTCGGGTCCGGATCGGGGGTGTCGTGTGGGGTCTTCATGGAGATGCCCTCACTTTCCAGCCATCGCCCGCAGGCGCGAGCCGGCCACCACCACCTTGCGTGGCCGATGCGTCGGGTTCACCGGGACGAAGGTCTGCAACTCGATGCGTTTGAGGAACCAGTCGACGTTGTCTTCCTCCAGCGGGCCCTCGATGGTCATCAGGTCGCGGCGAATACGTTCGACCAAGTTGTTCAGCAGCACGCCATTGCGCTGTTCCTCCTGCTGGATGACGCGGGACATCAGACGCTTGCCGGATGCGTTGCGCAGATTGATCAGCAGGGTGCCGTCGGGGCGGCCGACGAATTGCGGGCGATAGTCGGTGAACAGGTTGCTCAGATGTTCGATGGCAGTGTCGCGGCAGCTGGACATGGAATTCCCTCCCAGGGGTGGTTGAAGCCAAGGGCGGCTGGAGCAGGGAACGTTGCATCAGCCGTTCCAGGTCGGGAGAAACTGTCTCATCGGCTTAACAGGTTGTAATTGCTGGCATTCCGCGAAACGTGCTGGCCCATGGACATGAGCAATCTGCAAGGTTGCGCGGCAAACGGGCTGGATATTGCACGGGCGCGGGGGCGGCGGTGGATGGGCGACCTTCCGTCCGAAATCCCCGGCGATGGTGTGGAGCCACGCCCGACAGCGCGCCGTACGGTGACTGGCTATTGGCACGATCACCGGCGCTGGGCGTGGCCGCCGGGCGAATGGCCACCATTTCGCTCCTGTGCACGCGGGCTAGGGTGGAGGCTGGGAAGGGAGGTGGCCATGACGCAATTCCGACGCCTGGACGTGGAGGCCGTACTGCACGAAGCCTATCCGCTGTTCAGCTTTTCTTGCTGCCGGGAAGCCGGCGGCCGCTACTCCATCAGCCTGGGCAGCCAGTTGGCGGCGATGCCGCGCACCACGGTGGTCGGCATCCACGGCAACGAGCTGTCCACCGCGATCCGTGTACGTAGCCTCGGCATGGAGCTGATCAACAGCTTCATCGACCAGTAGTCTCCCGCGGCGTGGCGCGATGCCACGACCCATCGGCGAAAAACCTGAACTCCTGCGCCGTGCTTTGGCTCAACCGGCTGAATGCACCGGTGAACCATTGCATCGGTGAACCATTGCACCGGTAAACCATTGCACAGGAGAACGTCGCCATGACCGAACCTCGCCAGCAGCACATCGAAATCGACGACACCGAAGACCGCATGGGCAGCGTGCGCGAACTGGACTTCGAGAAAGAACCCGAAGGCCGTATCGGCGACGAGCGCTCGCCGGAGGACGTGGAGCGCGAGTTTCCCGCGAAGCGGCGTCGCGAAATGGGCCTTACCGGCGGCGAGACGCTGGGCGACAGCGCCGTGGAGGATGGCGTGAGCATGGATGACCTGGCGCCGGAGACGCTGATCGACGAGGACGGCACCGAATCCCCGCTCGATCCGGCCGACGCCCGGCCGGCGGATCGCGACCTGCGCATTGTCCGTGGCAGCGAGATCGGCGCGGGCGGCGGCCTCGACGAGGCGGAGGAGGGGCGTGTGCATCCGCTGGACGGCAAGCCCTGGGACGAATCCGACCCCGACGAGGAGCAGTGACCCATGGCTCGCGCGCAGGCCGCGAGCGCCAGCCTGTTGGGCGAGTACGCCCGCAAGCGCGACTTCAGCGGCACGCCGGAACCCAGTGGCGCCGCGCCGGCTAGCCACGCCGGGGAGCATGCCTTCGTGGTGCAGAAGCACGACGCCAGCCACCTGCACTATGACTTCCGCCTGGAGCTGGATGGCGTGCTCAAGAGCTGGGCGGTGCCAAAGGGCCCGTGCCTGGACCCGAGCGTGAAGCGCCTGGCCATCGAAGTGGAAGATCACCCGCTGGACTATGCGCGCTTCGAAGGGCATATCCCCGAAGGGCACTATGGCGCCGGGGACGTCATCGTCTGGGACGAGGGGCGCTGGACACCCATCGGTGATCCGCACCAGGGACTGAAGAGCGGGCACCTGAAGTTCCGTCTCGACGGCAGCAAGCTGGCCGGCAGCTGGAACCTGGTCCGCACCCGTATGGCCGGCCGCCAGCCGCAGTGGTTCCTGATCAAGGGGCGTGATGCCGAGGCGCGGGATTACCCACGCTTCGACATCCTCAACGAGGCACCGCTGAGCGTGGTCAGCGGGCAGCCGCTGCCCAGCGAAGCCAAGGCCGGCACGCCGGCAGCATCGGCTGGGACGGTGAAGAAAACCGCGAAGGCGAAGTCAGCTACAGCGAACAAGGCGGGCAAGGCCAGGCTGCCCGCTGCGCTGTCCCCGCAACTCGCCACCCTGGTGGACGCGCCGCCGCCCGGCGACTGGCGCTATGAGATCAAGATCGACGGCTATCGCCTTCTCGCGCGCATCGACGCCGGCAAGGTCAAGCTGCTGACGCGCAATGGCCACGACTGGTCGAAGAAACTGCCGGAGCTGTGCGAGGCACTGGCCGGGCTGCCGCTCGAGTCCGCCTGGCTGGATGGCGAGATACTGGTGATGGACGAGGAGGGCCGACCGGACTTCCAGCGCTTGCAGAATGCCTTCGATGCCCAGCTCTCCAGCGACATCCACTACACCCTGTTCGACCTGCTCTGGCTCGATGGCGTGGACTACCGGAACACGCCGTTGGAAGAGCGGCGCGGCGCCTTGCAGAAGGCATTGCGCGGCAACCACAACGAACGTCTGCGCTACTCCGAAGACTTCAGCGACGATCCACGCAGCATTCTCGACAGCGCTTGTCGCCTGGGCCTGGAAGGGCTGATCGGCAAGCGCGCCGGCAGTGTCTACGTGGAGAAACGTTCCAGCGACTGGATCAAGCTCAAGTGCAAGCGCCGCCAGGAGTTCGTCATCGTCGGCTACAGCGAGCCCAAGGGTTCGCGCTCGCATTTCGGCGCGTTGCTGCTCGGGCTGCACGGCGCCGACGGAGACCTGCGCTACGCCGGGAAGGTCGGCACCGGTTTCAGCGCGGCGAGCCTGAAGGCCATCCACCAGCAGCTCGAACCGCTGCGGCGCAAGACCTGCCCGCTGGCGCAACCGCCAACGGGCGCCGACGCCAGGGGCGTGACCTGGTTGCGCCCGGAGCTGGTGTGCGAAGTGGCGTTCGCCGAGATGACCCGCGAAGGCCTGGTGCGCCAGGCGGTGTTCCATGGCCTGCGCAGCGACAAGCCGGCCGAAGCCATCGTCGAGGAGAAGCCGAAGAAGGCCGCCGCCACGGGGAAGACCGTCAAGTCCGGCGCTGCGACCGCGCTCGGCAATACCCTGGAAGGTGTGACCATTACCCATCCCGAGCGGGTGATCGATCCGGCCAGCGGGCTGCGCAAGATCGACGCCGCGCGCTACTACGCCAAAGCCGCCGAACGCATGCTGCCATGGCTGGCCGACCGGCCGGTGTCGCTGGTCCGCGCCCCGGACGGCGTCGTCGGCGAGCAGTTCTTCCAGCGCCACGCCTCACGGACCGAAATCCCCGGCGCGGAGCAGCTCGACCCGGTACTCGACCCCGGCCACGCGCCGCTGCTGCGCATCGCTTCGGCCAAGGGGCTGGTGGGTGCGGCGCAGATGGGGGCGTTGGAATTGCACACCTGGAATGCCGCCATCGATGACCTGGAGAAACCCGACCGTTTTGTCCTCGACCTGGACCCGGACCCGGCGCTGCCCTGGCAACGGATGATCGAGGCCACCCAGCTGGCCCTGACGTTGCTCGATGAACTGGGGCTGGCGGCCTTCCTCAAGACCAGCGGCGGCAAGGGCATGCACATCCTGGTGCCGCTGCAGCGCCGGCATGACTGGGACGAGGTGAAGGACTTCGCCCACGCGATCGGCAAACACATGGCGCAGTTGATGCCGGATCGCTTCAGCGCCGTATCCGGGCCGAAGAATCGGGTGGGCAGGATCTTCATCGACTACCTGCGCAACAGCCGTGGTGCCAGCACCGTCTGCGTGTGGTCGGTGCGTGCGCGGGAGGGCTTGCCGGTGTCGGTGCCGATCAGTCGTGACGAACTGCCCGGACTCAAGGGCGCCAACCAGTGGACCATCGCCACTGTCGACGAACGCCTGGCTGCCACCGATCCCTGGGCGGACTGGGCCAAGACCCGGCAGCGTCTGACCCGCACGATGCGCGAGCAGCTCGGGAAGTAGCGATGACGGTGGGCGGCGGCCCTGACCGCCGCCCACCGCGCCGGGATCAGCGCTGGTAGCGGCTCAACGCACAGGCCGCGGCGAGCACGCCGGCGGCAGCGGCCAGGATCGCGGCGGTCTGCCAGGGATGCTCGCCGACGTATTCGCCGCTGGCCCGAACCGCGCGACGACCGCGCTGGACGAGATGCTGGCTGGTCTCGCGGCTTTCATCCACGAGATCCCGCAGTTTCGCCTTGAACGCCGGCAGGTCCTCGGCGGCCATATCGCGGCCGCTGGCCAGCAGGCTTTCCAGGTCGTTCACCAGGGATTGCAGTTCTTCTATGCCGCTGTTGCGGGAGGTGGGGAACCATCGGTAGCTGCCCATGGGTGTCTCCTTGTGGTTGGGTGAATGCGTGTGGGGTTTCAGGACGCCGTGCGCAGCGCATCGATCAGCTGCTGCTTGCGCATGCCCGAGCGTCCGGCGATGTGGCGGGTGCGGGCGCGGTTGAGCAGTTCCGCCTTGGTCATCGACTCCAGCGACGGGTCGGGGCGCGGCACGCCCTGCTTGGTGGCCACCGCGCGGCGCGCCGAGGCTTTGCGCGCCGCGCTCTTGGCGGTCGCGCTTTTCTTCTGGCCGGAGCCGCCGGTGCGTTCGCCGCCGCCGGATTGCTTGTTCACCGTGGCCCAGGCACGGGCCTCCGCTTCGCCCTTGGAAACGCCGCGTTCCTCGTAGCTTTCCTCGATGTGCTCGGCCTTGCGCTTCTGCTTGTCGGTGTACTTGTCTTTGCTACCCCGTGGCATGGCGGTTCTCCTGTGGCTGCTGGTCGTTCTCCGCCCGGCATGGCGACGCGCATGCGCAACCACTCCGCCGGGCAGGTTCTATTCGGGAGAAACCGCTCGTCGCTGAGCGTTCAGCGATTCTGATGAACGGGCCCTGCCGCCAGGGGAAAAGGTCTGAACTCATCGTTTTCGCTGAGGACAGATGCACTGGGGCATGTCGCGGCCGGGTCAACTGGTCGGGGCGTGCCCGGCAATCCCCAGGTTTTCGCGACCATCACAGGAGACGGCAATGGCCCTGGACAGCGTTCCCGATCAGTCGGAAGTCGAAACCTTCAAGCACGCCGTGCTCACCCGCCTGCGCTACGCCGTGGGCAAGGACCCCGCCGAAGCCTACGACCACGACTGGTTCGAAGCCGTGGCCCTGGCCGCGCGCAAGTACCAGGTGGACAACTGGGAAGAGACCACCCGCGCCATCGACCGCAGCGATCGCAAGCACGTCTACTACCTGTCGCTGGAGTTCCTCATCGGGCGTTTGCTGATCGACAACCTGAGCAACCTCGGGTTGCTGGAGGTGGCGCGCCAGGCGCTGTCGGAACTTGGCGTGGACCTGGAGCGCATCCGCCTGCTGGAGCCCGACGCGGCCCTGGGCAACGGCGGCCTCGGACGGCTCGCGGCGTGCTTCATGGAGAGCATGGCGACCCTCGACATTCCCGCCCACGGCTACGGCATCCGCTACGAACACGGCCTGTTCAAGCAGGTGATCGGCGATGGCTGGCAGCAGGAACACACCGAGACCTGGCTGGATTTCGGCAACCCCTGGGAGTTCGAGCGGCCCGAGTGCAGCTTCAGCGTCGGCTTCGGCGGCAGCGTGTACAGCGAGCCCGACGCCCACGGCGTGGAGCGGCAACGCTGGGAACCAGCGGAGCGCGTGCGCTCGGTGGCCTATGACATGCCGGTAGTGGGCTGGCGCGCGGCCAGCGTGAATACCCTACGGCTGTGGCGCGCCCGCGCCGAGGAAACCCTGCGCCTGGACCGCTTCAATGCCGGCGATCACCTGGGCGCCGTCGCCGACACCGTGCGCGCGGAGAGCATCTCGCGGGTGCTGTATCCGGCGGACAGCACCGAAGCCGGCCAGGAACTGCGCCTGCGCCAGGAATACTTCTTCGTCAGCGCCTCGCTGCAGGACCTGATGCAGCGCCACCTGGGCAAGGGCGAGGACGTATTCGGCCTGCCCGAGCGGGTCGCCATCCAGCTCAACGATACCCACCCGGCCATCGCCGTCGCCGAGCTGATGCGCCTGCTGCTGGACGAACGCAGCCTGGATTGGGAAGACGCCTGGACGCTGACCGTGGCGACCCTGTCCTACACCAACCACACGCTGCTGCCCGAGGCGCTGGAATCCTGGCCGGTGGGCCTGATGGAGCGCCTGCTGCCACGGCACATGCAGATCATCTACCTGATCAACGCCTTCCACATCGATGCGCTGCGGGCCAAGGACATCCATGACTTCGCCCTGTTGCGCTCGGTGTCGCTGATCGAAGAAGACCATGGCCGCCGGGTGCGCATGGGCAACCTGGCATTCCTCGGCTCGCACAGCGTCAACGGCGTCTCGGCGCTGCACACCGACCTGATGCGCGAGACCGTGTTCCGCGACCTGCACCGGCTCTACCCGGAGCGCATCAGCAACAAGACCAATGGCGTGACCTTCCGCCGCTGGCTGTTCCAGACCAACCCCGAGCTGACCCGCCTGCTGGTGGAGAACCTTGGTGACGAAGTGCTGGACGCTCCCGAGAAGTGCCTGCCCGAACTGGCCAGCCTCGCGGAGAAATCCTCGGTGCGACAGCGCTTCGCCCAGCAACGGCGCAACGCCAAGGAACGCCTGGCGGCACTCATCGAGGAACGTCTGGGCGTGCGGGTCGATCCGGATGCGCTGTTCGATGTGCACGTCAAGCGCATCCACGAGTACAAGCGGCAGTTGCTCAACCTGCTGCACACCGTGGCGCTGTACCAGGACATCCGCAATGACCCGACCACCGATCGCGTGCCACGGGTGAAGATCTTCGCCGGCAAGGCCGCACCGAGCTACACCGTGGCCAAGTTGATCATCAAGCTGGCCAACGACATCAGTCGCATGGTCAATGGCGATCCGACGGTGCGCGGGCGGCTGAAGGTGGTGTTCATCCCCAACTACAACGTCAGCCTGGCGGAATCGATCATCCCGGCCGCCGACCTCTCGGAGCAGATTTCCACCGCTGGCCTGGAGGCCTCCGGCACCAGCAACATGAAGTTCGCGCTCAATGGCGCGCTGACCATCGGCACCCTGGATGGCGCCAACGTGGAGATGTGCGAACGCATCGGCGCGGAGAACATGTTCATCTTCGGCCTCAAGGCCAAGCAGGTGGAGGCGCGCAAGCGTGCCGGCGACCTCGCGATGCACCACGAGATCGCCGCCTCGCCGCGCCTGCAAGAGGCGCTGCTGGCGATCAGTTCCGGGGTCTTCTCGCCGGACGATCCGCAGCGCTACACCGCTCTGGTGGACGGCCTGCGTCACGACGACCGCTTCCTCGTCTGCGCCGACTTCGATGCCTACTGGGACGCCCAGGAGAAGGTCGAGCAGCTCTGGCGCAAGCCGGCCCGCTGGTGGAAAGCCTCTATGCTCAATACCGCACGGGTCGGCTGGTTCTCATCGGACCGCACCATCCGCGAGTACGCGAATGACATCTGGAAGGTGCCGCCGGGCAACGACTGACGGCGCTACCAGAAGCCTCCGGCGTGGCGGCTGGAGGCGTAGTCCAGGTGCAGGGCGAACGAGCTCTGGAAGAACGCCAGCAGGCGCGTATCGAGCACCATTTCGTTGAGCGAGGCGAGCGAGCCGATCACCTGCTGCACATCGCCATCACTGTCGCCGCAGCGGTTCTCGTGGCACAGGCGCTGGGTGCGCGGGTCGGCGCTGATGCGGCAGACGCACTCCGCTGCGTGGCAGGAATGGCGGACCTTGAGGGTCAGCTCCGGCAGGTCCCGGCGGCCTTCCAGGAGCTCCACGCTGCACTCCAGGCCGTGTTCGCGGGCGAATTCGCTGGCCCGTGCGAAGGCTGGCAGGGCCACCTCCAACAGGGCGCTCTGGTACTCGTTGGCGAAACTCTCGGGATCGACGCTCATCCGTGGTCTCCTGTGCGGGTGAAACGGTACCCGGCGCGCGGACAGCCGGGGGTTGAGTGATGGACCACGGCCGGCGCGAGTTGCGCGACGTTTCCGGGGATTTTCCGCCGAGCGGTTGACTCGACGCGGAAATACAGCAAACCAATTCGCTGGCCGGCGGGTCTGCACCCTTAAGAGGGATTGTGGAGCCCGCCATGGATACGCTGGAACGCATCTGGGCCACGCTGGTGGCCGAGTTTTCCGATCTGAACGACGTGGAGCAGATCACCCGCGCGTCGCTGCGCCTGTCCCTGGCCGTGGCGCTGGGCGGCGTGCTGGGTTACGAGCGGGAAAGCCAGGGCAAGGCCGCCGGACTGCGCACGCACATGCTGGTGACGCTGGGCGCGGCGTTGTTCGTGATGGCGATCGGCGAAGGCGGCGCGCAGCACGATGCGGTCAGCCGGGTGATCCAGGGGATCGCCGCCGGCATCGGCTTTCTCTGCGCCGGCACCATCCTCAAGGGCGGCCGGGTCTCGGAGGTCAAGGGCCTGACCACCGCCGCCGGGCTTTGGCTGAGCACGGCCATCGGCATCAGCGTCGGTCTCGGGCATTCCGCCACGGCGGTGCTCGGCACGCTGCTCGCGCTGCTGGTCCTGCACATGCTGCCGCGCTGGCTCGAACGCAACCAGCCGGAACGCAACGAACTGGAAGACAACAAACTGGAACGCAACCAGCTGCAAGGCCGCCCCAACGAACAGCGGGAGGACCGCGATGTTCCGTGAATTTCCCCACGCCTGCGCCTGGACCGATGCCATGGCCGAGGCGGGTTGCTACACCGGCCTGATCGAGTACCAGGTCACCCGCGAGGGTGCGCCGGTCGAGGTGCTGTGGGTCTACTCGCCGGGCAGCCGCTCGGCCGCTGAGGCGGAAGCGCAGGCCCAGCGCATGCTCGAACGGGTGTGCGATATCGATAGCGAAGGCCGCGTGCATTTCGACGATGGCGTGACACTGCAGGAGGACTGCCCATGGCCCGTGTGATCTGGAAAGGCGCCATCAGCTTCGGCCTGGTGCACATCCCGGTGGCGCTCAACAGCGCATCGCGCAGCAGCGGCACCGATTTCGACTGGCTGGACGACCGCAGCATGGAGCCGGTCGGCTACAAGCGGGTGAACAAGGTGACCGGCAAGGAGGTGCCCAAGGAACATATCGTCAAGGGCGTGGAGCTGGAAAAGGGCCGCTACGTGGTGCTCAGCGAAGAGGAAATCCGCACGGCGCGCCCGGAGGCGACCCAGACCATCGACATCCTGCAGTTCATCGAACGCAGCGAGATTCCCGTGGCGTTCTACGACTCGCCCTATTACCTGACGCCGGAAAAGCGCGGCGAGAAGGTCTACGTGCTGCTGCGCGACACCTTGAAGAAAACCGCCAAGGCCGCTGTCTGCCAATTGGTGATGCACAGCCGCCAGCACCTGGCGATGCTGCGCGAGGAGGGTGACGCGATCCTGCTGATGACCCTGCGCTGGCCGGCGGACGTACGCGACGTCGACGAGCTGCCGCTGGCCCTGGGCAAGGTCAAGCTGGACAAGCGCGAGGCGGAGATGGCCGAACGCTTGGTCAAGGACATGAGCGGCAGCTGGCAGCCGGAGGACTACGAGGACAGCTTCAGCGAGGAAATCCATCGCCTGGTCGAGCAGAAGGCGGCCAAGGGCAAGCTGGCCGAAGTACCGCAGGTGGAGGCCAAGGGCAGCGGCGAGGGCGCCGACATCATCGACCTCACCGAGCTGCTCAAGCGCAGCCTCAAGGGCGACGGCAAGAAAGGCGCTCCGGCCAAAGGTGCCGGTACGGACAAGCCCGCGCCCAAGCGCAAGACGTCCTGAGCATCGTCTGCAGACCGCTGGCGCAATTAGCCTGAACTTGCGCCAGCGTCGTCGTTCCCAATCCCTGTAGCGAGCAATCCATTCGAGCGGCACGCCCAGTGCGTGCCCACCGCAGCGAGGAGGGCGCCGCGATGGAACGGGAGAATCCGGCAGACAGGGCCGAAGCCGCCGCCAATGAGGCGCGGGTCGTGATCGAAGACGTGGAACCGCGTCTGGAAAGTGGGCGTTTTGCCGCCAAGGCGCTGCGCAATCGCCCCTCGCGCATTCACGCGCGCATCTTCAGTGATGGCCATGACCGCCTGGCGGCCGAAGTGGCCTGGCGCGAAGGCAAGGGCAGCCCCTGGCAGAAAGTGCCGATGCAGCCGCTGGGCAACGATCACTGGGAAGCGCACATTGCGCCCACCCGCGTCGGCCGCAGCGAATTTGTCGTGCTGGCGTGGATCGACAGCTATGCCAGCTTCCGCCACGACCTGGAGAAGAAGTACGCCGCCGGGCAGGTGGTCGACCTGGAGTTCCGCGAAGGCATCGAGTTGCTGCGCGACGTCCTGCTGAACGCGCCGGTGGACTGTGAAGCGGAGCTGGCGCAGATCGTCCGCGACCTGCAGCAGCAGGAGGAGCGCGCGGCGCGCTTCGCGCTGTTCATGGCGCCGCGCACCCTGGATGTCATGCAGCGCGCCGAGCACCGGCCGCACCTCACCCGCAGCCTGACCTTCGAGCTGGACGTGGAACGCGAGCTGGCCGAGTTCGCCAGCTGGTACGAACTGTTTCCCCGTTCGGAAAGCCCCGTCGAGGGTCGGCACGGCACCTTTGCCGACGTGCACCGGCGCCTGCCGGACATCGCCGCCATGGGCTTCGACGTCCTCTATTTTCCTCCCATCCACCCCATCGGCCGCACCCACCGCAAGGGCCGCAACAACAGCCTGCAGGCGGGCCCGGACGATCCCGGCAGCCCCTATGCCATCGGCGGCGAGGAGGGCGGGCACGAGGCGGTGCACCCGCAATTGGGCACCCTGGAGGACTTCCGCGAACTGGTGGACGCTGCCCGCGAGCACGGGCTGGAGATCGCACTCGACTTCGCCATCCAGTGCTCCCCCGACCATCCCTGGCTGCGCGAGCATCCCGGCTGGTTCAGCTGGCGCGCCGACGGCAGCATTCGCCACGCGGAAAACCCGCCGAAGAAATACGAGGACATCGTCAACGTCGACTTCTATGCGCCCGACGCCATCCCCGACCTCTGGCTGGGGTTGCTGCGGGTGGTGCTGGGCTGGGTGGAGCAGGGCGTCAACCTGTTCCGCGTCGACAACCCGCACACCAAGCCGTTGCCGTTCTGGGAGTGGCTGATCGCCGAGGTGCGCCGTGAACACCCGCAGGTGATCTTCCTCGCCGAGGCCTTCACTCGCCCGGCGATGATGGCGCGGCTGGGCAAGGTCGGCTTCAGCCAGAGCTACACCTACTTCACCTGGCGCAACACCAAGGCGGAGCTGGAGGAGTACCTCACCGAGCTGAACGAGCCGCCGCTGCGCGACTGTTATCGGCCGAACTTCTTCGTCAACACGCCGGACATCAATCCGTACTTCCTGCAGCGCTCCGGGCGCGCCGGTTTCCTCATCCGTGCGGCGCTGGCCACCATGGGGTCCGGGCTGTGGGGCATGTATTCGGGGTTCGAGCTGTGCGAGGCGGAGCCGGTGCCGGGCAAGGAAGAGTACTTCGACTCCGAGAAGTACCAGCTGCGCCAGCGCGACTACCACGCGCCCGGCAATATCGTCGGCGAGATCACCCGGCTCAACCGTATCCGCCGGGAAAATCCGGCGTTGCACAGCCACCTGGGCTTCCAGGCCTACCCCGTGTTCAACGACAACATCCTGTTGTTCGGCAAGCGCACCGCCGACCTGGCCAATTTCATCCTGGTGGCGGTCAGCCTCGACCCGGAGCACGCCCAGGAGGCGGACTTCGAGCTGCCGCTGTGGGAATTCGGCCTGCCCGATGACGCGGCCATGGGCGGCGAAGACCTGATGAATGGGCACCGCTGGACCTGGCACGGCAAGCGCCAGTGGATGCGCATCGAGCCTTGGCACCTGCCATTTGGCATCTGGCGCCTGCATCCCGAGCAATGACTTCCAGGAGCGCGACCATGGCCAAGCGCAAGACCCGCCCCTTTCTCGATGACCCGCTCTGGTACAAGGATGCGGTCATCTACCAACTGCACGTGAAGTCCTTCTTCGATGCCAACAACGATGGCATCGGCGATTTTCGCGGGCTGATGGAGAAGCTGGACTACATCGCCGAGCTGGGTGTGAACACCCTCTGGCTGCTGCCGTTCTACCCCTCGCCACGGCGCGACGACGGCTACGACATCGCCATGTACAAGGGCGTGCACCCCGACTACGGCACCCTGGCCGATGCCCGGCGCTTCATCGACGCGGCGCACCAGCGCGGCCTGCGGGTAATCACCGAGCTGGTGATCAACCACACCTCCGACCAGCATCCGTGGTTCCAGCGTGCGCGGCGGGCGAAGAAGGGCTCGCAGGCACGCAACTGGTATGTCTGGTCCGACGATGACAGCAAGTACGACCAGACGCGGATCATCTTCATCGACAGCGAGCAGTCCAACTGGACCTGGGACCCGGTGGCCGGGCAATACTTCTGGCACCGTTTCTATTCGCACCAGCCGGACCTCAATTTCGACAACCCGCAAGTGCTGCGCGCCGTGCTCGGGGTGATGCGCTACTGGCTGGACATGGGTGTCGACGGCCTGCGCCTGGATGCCATTCCCTACCTGATCGAGCGCGACGGCACCAACAACGAGAACCTTCCCGAGACCCACGTGGTGCTCAAGCGCATCCGCGCCGAGCTGGATGCGCACTATCCGGACCGCATGCTGCTGGCCGAGGCCAACCAGTGGCCGGAGGACACCCGGCCCTATTTCGGCGCCACCGGGCCGGAAGGCGGGCCGGGGGACGAATGCCACATGGCCTTCCACTTCCCGCTGATGCCGCGCATGTACATGGCCATCGCCCAGGAAGACCGCTTCCCGATCACCGACATCCTGCGCCAGACGCCGTCGATCCCGGACAACTGCCAATGGGCGATCTTCCTGCGCAACCACGATGAGCTGACCCTGGAAATGGTCACCGACGACGAGCGCGACTACCTCTGGAACTACTACGCCGCCGACCGGCGCGCGCGCATCAACCTGGGCATCCGCCGACGCCTGGCACCGCTGGTGGAACGCGACCGGCGGCGCATCGAGCTGCTCAACAGCCTGCTGCTGTCCATGCCCGGCACGCCGACCCTGTACTACGGCGACGAGATTGGCATGGGCGACAACATCTACCTCGGCGACCGCGATGGCGTGCGCACGCCCATGCAGTGGTCGATGGACCGCAACGGCGGGTTCTCCCGCGCCGACCCGGCCAGCCTGGTGCTGCCGCCGATCCTCGATTCGCTGTACGGCTACCAGAGCGTCAATGTCGAGGCCCAGGCACGCGATCCACATTCGTTGCTCAACTGGATGCGCCGCATGCTCGGCGTGCGCAAGCAGCAGAAAGCCTTCGGGCGCGGCAGCATCACCATGCTGTCGCCGCTCAACCGGCGCATCCTCGCCTACCTGCGGCAGTACCGGGCGGACGCCGGTAACGGGAACGGAAATGGCAGCGGGAACGGCGAGGAGGGCCCGCAGGAGGACAGCATTCTCTGCGTCGCCAATCTCTCCGGCGCCGCCCAGGCGGTGGAACTGGATCTCTCGGCCTTCGATGGCCGCGTGCCGGTGGAAATGCTCGGCGGCTCGTCGTTCCCGCCCATCGGCCGCATGACCTATCTGCTGACCCTGCCGCCCTACGGCTTCTACTGGTTCTATCTGGCCGACAGCCAGCAGATGCCCAGCTGGCACGTGAAGCCGGTGCAGCGCATGCCCGAGTTGCCGACCCTGGTCCTCGCCCAGCGCCTGGAGGAGGTCATGCACGGCACGCCGCGAGAGCTGCTGGAGAGCGACTCGCTGCCGCGCTATCTGCCCAAGCGCCGCTGGTTCGGTGGCGGCTCGCTGGATGCCGGTAGCGCCCGATTGCTCTACGCGATGCCGCTGGAAGACGGCGATGCCGCGCCGATGCTGGCGGAAGTCGCGGTCAGTGGCGCCGACGGCGCCGAGCACTACCAGTTGCCCCTGGCCGCCGTGCCGGAAAAAGGCAGCGCCGGCCACGACCTGCCCCAGCAACTGGCGCTGGCGCGCTTGCGCCGCGGTCGCCGGGTCGGCTTGCTCACCGACGGCTTCAGCCTGCCGCGCTTCAGCCGCCTGATCCTGCGCCTGTTGCGCGAGACCTCGACGCTGCACGGGCCGGCCGGCGAACTGCAATTCCTGCCGCTGCCGGGCATCACGCACTACAGCGAGATCGACGACGAAGCGGATATCCGCGTGCTCGGCGTCGACCAGTCCAACAGCTCCGCGCTCATCGGCAATCGCCTGCTGCTCAAGCTGTTGCGCCGCGTGTTCCCCGGCGTCCACCCGGAGGCGGAAATGGGCGGCTACCTGAGTCGGCGCGGCTTCGCCAACATCGCACCGCTGCTGGGCGAGGTCCGCCGCATCGACGCACACGGCCAGCCGCACACGCTGATGCTGTTGCAGGGCTACCTGAGCAACCAGGGCGATGCCTGGAGCTGGACGCTGAACCAGTTGGAGCGCGCCATGCGCGATGGCGTGCTGCCTAACGCGGAATCTCCCGATCCGCAGTTCGACGTCGTGGAAGAGCTGCGCCTGTTTGCCGGCCGCCTCGGCCAGCGCCTGGGCGAGATGCATCACTTGCTGGCACAGGCCACCGACGAGCCGGACTTCGGCGTGCGGCGCAGCGCCGCCAGCGACAGCGAGAACTGGTCGCGCAGCATCGGCGCGCAGATCGAACAGGCGCTGCAAGCGCTGGCGGAAACCCGAGGCAGCTTCGACGAGCGCGGCCGGGCGATGGTCGATTGGCTGCTGGAGCAACGCGACGAGCTGCTGCAGACCGTGGGCAACCTGGCGCGCCTGGCCGAAGGCGGGGTGATGATCCGCGTTCACGGCGACCTGCACCTGGGGCAGGTACTGGTGGTGCAGGGCGACGCCTACCTGATCGACTTCGAGGGCGAGCCCAACCGTCCGCTGGCCGAGCGCCGGCAGCGCCACAGTCCGCTGAAGGACGTCACCGGCGTGTTGCGCTCCTTCGACTATGCCGCCGCCATGGCCCTGCGCAGCGCCCAGGGCACCGAGGCGCCGGCCGAGGTGCAGGCGGCCCGTGGGGAGCTGGCCTTGCGTTACCGTCACGAATCCCGCGATGCCTTCCTCCAAGCCTATCGCGCGGCGGCGGCCGATCTTCCCCACGAATGGCATGGACGCGAAGGCGAGGGCGCGGCACTCGCCTTGTTCAGCCTGGAGAAGGCCGCCTACGAAGTGCTCTACGAAGCCGGCCATCGTCCCGACTGGCTGGAAGTGCCACTGCAGGGACTGTTCGAACTGGCCCGACATCTACTCGGAGGACGCACATGACCCTGCGCAGCGATCTGGACCACCTGCAGCGTGCCGATCACGCCGACCCCTTTGCCTTCCTCGGGCCGCATCGCGACGCCGAGGGTGGCCTGGTGCGCGTCTGGCTGCCCGGCGCGCTGGCGGTGGAGCTGCTCTCGGCGCAGGACGAGGTCCTCGGCGCCATGCAGCCGGTGGACGCCAGCGGGCTGTTCGTCGCGCGCCTGGACAGTGGCGCAGCGTACCGGTTGCGCATCCACTGGCCGGAGCACGAACAGGTCAGCGAGGACCCGTACGCCTTCGGCCCGTCGATCAGCGAACTCGACCTCTACCTGTTCGCCGAGGGCAATCACCGCCAGCTCGGCAAATGCCTGGGCGCGCAGCCGATGACGATCGACGGCGTGCCCGGCGTGCGCTTCGCCGTATGGGCACCGAATGCCCGGCGTGTTTCGGTGGTGGGCGATTTCAACGGCTGGGATGGGCGCCGGCACGTCATGCGCCTGCGCTACCCGGCCGGGGTCTGGGAACTGTTCGTCCCCCGCCTGCAACCGGGCGAAGTGTACAAGTACGAGCTGCTCGGCGCCGACGGCGTCCTGCCGCTCAAGGCCGACCCGCTGGCCCTGGCCACCGAGATGCCGCCGGCCACCGGCTCGCGCGTGCCCGACCCTGCGCCCTTCGAATGGCAGGACCATGAGTGGATGCAGCGGCGCCCCGAGCGCCAGCGCAGCGACCGGCCACTGTCGATCTACGAGCTGCACGCCGGCTCCTGGCAGTGGGTGGAGAATCGGCCGCCGAGCTGGGACGAACTGGCCGACCGGCTGATCCCTTACGTCAGTGACCTGGGATTCAGCCATATCGAGCTGATGCCGATCATGGAGTATCCCTTTGGTGGCTCCTGGGGTTACCAGCCGCTGTCGATGTTCGCACCGACCGCGCGCTATGGCAGTCCACGGGATTTCGCCCGCTTCGTCGACCGCTGCCACGGCGCCGGGATCGGCGTGATCCTCGATTGGGTGCCCGCGCATTTCCCCACCGATGCCCACGGCCTGGCGCATTTCGACGGCACCGCGCTGTACGAATACGCGCACCCCTTCGAGGGCTTCCACCAGGACTGGGATACCTACATCTACAACCTGGGCCGCACGGAAGTGCATGGCTTCATGCTCGCTTCGGCGCTGCACTGGCTGCGCGAATACCATGTCGACGGCCTGCGGGTGGATGCGGTGGCCTCGATGCTCTACCGCGACTATTCGCGCAAGGACGGCGAGTGGATTCCCAACCGCCACGGCGGCCGGGAAAACCTGGAGGCCATCGAGTTCCTCAGCCATCTCAATGCCGTGGTGCGCAGCGAAGTGCCGGGGGCGCTGGTCATCGCCGAGGAATCCACCGCCTGGCCCGGTGTGAGCCGGCCCACCGAGGAAGGCGGGCTGGGGTTCGCCTACAAGTGGAACATGGGCTGGATGCACGACAGCCTCGCGTATATCCGCGAGGACCCGATCAACCGTGGCTTCCATCATCACAAGCTGACCTTCGGGCTGCTCTATGCCTTCTCCGAACACTTCATCCTGCCGATCTCCCACGACGAGGTAGTGCACGGCAAGGGCTCGCTGCTGGGCAAGATGCCCGGCGACCGCTGGCAGCAGTTCGCCAACCTGCGCCTGTACCTCGCCACGATGTGGACCCATCCGGGCAAGAAGCTGCTGTTCATGGGGTGTGAATTCGGCCAGTGGCGCGAGTGGGATCACGACGGGCAACTGGACTGGTACCTGCTGCGCTACGCCGAACACTTCGGCACTCAGGCGCTGATCCGCGAACTGAACCGGCTGCTGCACGAGGAACCATCGCTGCACGCCCTGGACGACCGCGCGGAGGGCTTCCACTGGTTGATCGGCGACGACCAGCGCAACAGCGTCTTCGCCTGGTTGCGCCTGGCCGGCGATGGCGCGCCGCTGCTGGTGGTGCACAACTTCACGCCGATCCCGCGCCCGCACTACCGCGTCGGTGTCCCGGTCGCCGGGCACTGGCAGGTGCTGCTCAACAGCGACGCCGACACGTTCGGCGGCTCCGGCGCCGGTAGCCGCGGTTCGCTGGAAAGCGAGCCGCACGAGTCCCATGGACAGATTCAGTCCGTGGCGCTGGACCTGCCGCCGCTGGGCTGCCTTATCCTGCGGCCGGAGGGTTAGGGGCGCGCAGCCCCGTTCAAACGGCCGGGGCTTGTGCCTCGGCGCGCAGGGCCTCGATCACCGAGCGGCGCGCGCCGATGGTCTCGCGGTGCCGGCGAATGGCAGGGAAAGCGCTGAGGTCCACCCGCAAGTGCTCCGACCAGCCCATCACGGTGAACAGGTAGGCGTCGGCGATGCTGAAGCCTTCGCCGAATGCATGGCCGCTGTCGCTCAGCGTGCGCTCCATGAAGCCCAGGCGTTTCGCCAGCTTCTCGCGCAGCAGCGCTTTCACCGGTTCTGCAATCGCCTCGCTGAACAACGGGCTCATGCCGGCGTGCAGTTCGCTGCCGATGAAGTTCAGCTGCGCCTGCAACTGCGTGCGTTGCAGGGTGCCATTGGCGGGCGCCAGGCCCGCTTCGGGCCGCAGGTCGGCGAGGTACTGTAGAATCGCCGCGCCCTCGGTGAGCACGTTGCCGTCCTCCAGTTCCAGCGCCGCCACGTAGCCTTTCGGGTTGATCTCGAGGAAGTCGCGTCCATCGGCCGTGCGCTTGGTCTGGTTGTTCACCCGGACCGGGGTGAACGGCAGTTCCAGTTCGCGCAGGACGATGTGGGGAGCGAGGGAGCAGGCGTTGGGGGCGAAGTAGAGTTTCATCGGGTCTGGCCCTGTTCGGAATGGGCGGCCAGTATTCCGCAACCAGGCCAGGCGCAAAAGAACGCACTTTTTTGTGCGCGGGGCACAAAAAGGTTACCGGGAAGGCATTGATGAAGAAGAACGTGTCGGGCTGTTCGGTCGAGGAAGCCATGCGCGTGATCGGCGGGCGCTGGCGCTTGCTGCTGGTGTCCTACCTGCTCGACGGCAGCAAGCGCTTCAACGAGTTGCGGCGGGACATGCCGGACATTTCCCAGCGCGTGCTGACCCTGGAATTGCGGGCACTGGAGGAGGCCGGGCTGATCGTCCGGACCGTCTACCCCGAGGTGCCGCCGCGCGTGGAGTACCGCCTGAGCGACGATGGCGAACGGCTGCGGCCGGTGGTGGAGGTGGTGAAGACCTTCGGCCTGTGGCTCAAGGCACGACCGGAGCCGCAGGACGCGGAGTGATCCTGCGGCGCGGGCGTCAACCGCGATGAAGCCCGCGCCGAGCCGATCTAGAACCCGCTTTCGCGCAGCGCCACGGCCAGCAGGCGGGTGACGCCTTCGCCCAACCAGCTGCGCCGCGCCCCTTCGATCTGCAGGTGTCCACGGGTTTCGCGCAGGCTCGGCGGCGGCGCGTCGAGTTGCACCAGCACATGGAACAGCGCCGGATTGGGTACCAGCGCCTCGCCCTGGGTATTGACGTTCAGCGGGCCGCCATAGCGCGAAGCGAGCATGGGTTGTTCCAGCTGGCTGATGCGGGTAGTGCCGATCAGCACGACCTGCCCGCTGATGGGCGTCGGCACTCCTTCGGGGTAGAAGCGCACGGGGCCGCCATCGGTGAGGCGCTGTACTTCGTCCTGCTTGACATAGGCGTCCACCAGCCAGTGCTGCGGGTCCACCAGCACGCCGATCGGCTCGCGGGTGTTGATCCACTGGCCGGCCTTCCAGTCCGGGTTGACATCCATCCAGCGGCCGGCGAAGGGCGCTTGCAGGGTCAGGCGGGCCATTTCGTTGCGCGCGGCGCGGGCCTGCTGGTACTCGACGCCCAGGCGCTGGCGGGTGACGGCTTCCTCGCTGAGGCCGGATGGATCGGCGAGCATGCCCGCCAGGCGCCCCTGGTAGCCGCGGATGCCGGCCTCGCTGCCGCGCACCTTGGCGGCGATGTCCGGCTCCTCCATGACCGCCAGCGTCTCGCCCTTGCCGACTTCCCCGCCGGAGCGCAGGTCGCGCAGCAGGGCGGGGAATGGCGCATAGACGTGCAACTGCTGCGCGGCGCGAGCCACGCCCATGGCGTGAACCTGGGTGCGCCACGGCACGGCGAGCAGGAGCAGCACGGCGCCGAGCAGCGCGATGAACACCAGTTTGCGCCGCGGTTTCACTTCCGCGCGGCGCCCCCACCAGACCTTGAGTTCGCGCCACACGGGCTGAACGATGAACCAGCTGATTTCCACGGCGAACAGGAATATCCCAAGCAGCTTGAAGAAGAAGTAGTAGACCGCCACCGCGATGCCGAGGAACAGCAGCAGGCGGTAGACCCAGGTACCGAAGGCGAAGGCCACCAGCGCCCGGCGCTTGCCGATGGGAAAGTGCTCCGGCCAGGGTTCGTCCAGCCCCAGCAGCTTGCGCCGCAGCGTGGTGCGCGCCAGGGCGCCGGCGCGCTCGTGCAGGTTGGGGAAGTCCAGCAGGTCGGAGAAGATGAAGTAGCCGTCGAAGCGCATGAACGGGCTGGCATTGAGTGCCAGGGACAGCGCCCAACTGGTTGTCGCCAGGTACAGCAGGGCGTTGCGCAGCGGGCCGGGATCGGCCAGCGCCCAGCCCAGCGTGGAGAGCCCGGCCAAGCCCAGTTCGGTGATGATCCCGGCGCTGGCGATCGCCAGGCGCTGGCGGTTGCTGCGCAGCTTCCAGCTCTCGCCGGTGTCGGTGTAGAGCATCGGCCACATCACCACGAAGGCGATGCCCATGTGCGCGACCTTCAGCCCCAGCCGCGTCGCCACCAGCGCGTGGCCCAGCTCATGGAGCGTCTTGGCCACCACCAGGGCGGCGGCGAAGCTGAGCAAGCCTTCGAAGGAGAAGGATTCCACCACGTCGTGGGTGAAGGTGTCCCACTGGTGTGCCACCAGCACGATGCCGGCCAGGCTCAGGAGTATCACCAGCATCGCCAGGTAGCGGTTGAACAGCCAGTCCAGGCTGCCGGCGATGGCGCGCAGGAAGCGTTGCGGACGGAGCAGCGGGATGCGGAAGAACAGGTAGTGGTGCAGCCACCAGTTCCAGGTCATCCACTGCGCGCCGTCGCTGCGGGCCTGCAGGCGTGCCAGCGCGTCGGCGCCGGGGCGCAGCAGTTGGTGGTGTTCGAGGAACTGGCGGAAGCCCAGTACCTGTTCGGCGTCGGGTTTTAGCGCAGTCTGCTCGGCGATCTGTTCGCTGATCTGCCGGGGCGTCTGTTCCCAGCGCAGCAGGCATTCGAACTCCAGCCAACCGATGCGGTAGAAGCGGTTGAGCACGCTGTCGTGGATCACCCAGACCGGCTCGCCGTTGGGGCCGGGCGCGGCTTCGTCCAGACGCAGGTCATCGCGCAGCGGCGGGGTGGGCAGGTCTTCGGCGGTGACGTCCATGGTTACCAGCCTGTCCAGGCACGCAACGAGGCCAGCGGGCGGCGCAACAGGTAGTAGCCAAGCACGACGCGCTCGCCGTAGAGCTTGGCGGTGCCATGCAGGCCGAGGCGGGCGTGGGGCGGGGTGTTGTCCACGCTGGCCAGCAGGCGGTAGGAGGCGACGCCCTCGTCGCTGGGCTTGGCCTGGTAGCTGGTGTCGAGGATTTCCCCGTGCAGCGGGTCGAGCGGGTAGGCGGTGAGGAACAGCGCCACTTTCGCGCCCGGTTCCAGGGCGATGGCGTCGGCCACCGGCAGCTGGATGCGCATGCCCGGCGCCTTGGGATCGGCGATCTGCAGGATGCGCTCGCCGGTCACCACCGGTTTGCCCAGCCAGTCGTTCGGGTCGCTGTACACGGCGACGCCGGCGCGCGGGGAGAGCACGCGGGTGCGCGCCAGTTGCACCTGCACCGCGGCGAGCTCGGCGCGGCGCTGGCGGGCGCGACCGTCGAGCACCGAGAGCTCGCCCTTGCTTTGCGGGTTGTCGAAGGCACGCTGGCTGGCAGCCATGAGTTCGGCGTCGGCTACCGCGACTTCCTTGGCCAGCACGTCGGCGCGGCTGCGCAGGGTGGTTTCGTCGAGCTCGAACAGCGGCGTGCCAACCTCCACCGCCTGGTTGGGCCGCACCAGTATTTTCGCGATGACCCCGTCGATGGGCGAACTGATGACCTGGGCGTTGCGCGATACCACTTCGGCCGGCGCCAGGGCGGTCTGCCGCACCGGGATCAGCAGCAGCGCGGCGAGCGCGATCACCCCGACCAGCACCTGGCGTTTGCTCGGACGCCAGAAGCGCAGGCGGGTGCGCGGCCCGAAGGATGCCCAGGCGTGCGCCCAGGTCTGCCAGATGCCTTGCAGCAGCGGTTGCAGGTTGCGCGCCGGCGCTTCGTCGAGGAGGAACAACACCAGGCCCAGGCGCCTGCCGGCACGGTCGTGCAACGGCACGCACCAGACGCCGGCCGGCCACCATTCGCTCCAGCCCTCGGCGATATCCGCGGGCGGTTCGATGGCGTCGCGGGCTATCCAGCTGGGCGTGGCATCGGGCACCTGCGCGGCGATCCAGCGGCTCGCACGTTCCAGCCAGACCAGGTAGGGCGAGTCTTCCGTGGGCTTGGCCAATCCGGAAACGGCCAGCAGCTCGTTGCGCGCGTCATGGCAGGCGAACACCAGGGCCTGGTGGAAGCGCAGCAGCGGGAACAGGTCGTTGGCGATGCTGAATGCCAGGCCATTGAGCGAGTCGGCCGCCAGGGCCTTGTCGCGTACGTTGGCCAGGCTCAGCAGCAGCTGGGGTGGCGGCAGCAGCTCACTCATGGGCATCGGGGAAGCGCGCAACCCCGCTCATGCCGGCGATCAGTTCGGGGTAGCTGGCGTCCAGCTTCGCCTCCAGCTCGACGGTCTGCGCCACCGCATCGACCCGCGCATTGATCGCGCTGATCCTGGCCGGGTAGTGCTTGCCGGTCTCGTGGATATCCACCTGCAGCGGCATGCCCGGTTGCAGGCGTGGCAGCAGGGAGGAGGGTACGTTGAGACGGACTTTCAGTGCGCCATCGCTGACCAGGTCGAACAGCGGCGTACCGGCGGAAACGGTCTGGTAAGGCTTGACGTAGACCTTGGCGATGCGGCCGGCGAAGGGCGCGTCCACCAGGCAGTAGCCCGCCTGGGCGCGGGACAGGGTGAGGGCGCCGTCGGCCTTCTGCACTTCGGTGTTGGCCATGGCCACTTCGAGGTCACCGACCGCGTCGAGCTTGCGCAGGTTCTGCTTGGCCGCCAGGTTCGCGCGGGCCATGTTCAGCTCGGCGGCCGCGACCTTGGCCCGGGCGTTCACCTCCACGCAGTTAAGCTGGGCGAGTGGCGCGTCCTTGGCGACCTTCTCGCCGAGGCTGGCCTTGAGTGCACCGAGGGTGCCGTTCATCTGGGCGGAGAGGGTGGTTTCCAGGTCGGACACCAGCAGCACGCGGATGGCACCCGGATCGTCGCCTTCGCCCGGTGGCGGAAGCGGGGCCGCGGGGTCGGCGGCCCAGGTGGTGGAAACGATCATCAGGCAGAGCGGAAGGAACAGGTACGACGACTTACTGCGCGGGTGCGGCATTGGCACTTCCTTCTGTACTGCTGGCTACGTTGGTACTGGAAAGATTGTTACTGGAGAGACTGCTGCTGGAGAGATTGCTGCTGGAACCATTGCTGGCGAGCAGGTTGGTGCTGGTCTGTTGCTCGAGGGTGCGCTGGATCTCGCGGGCCAGCGTCTTCACGTCGTGGTTCTGGATTTCCTTGGGCATCACCTCGAAGCCTACCGAGTTGTACAGGCGGCCCCACGCGGCTTGGGCGTCGGAATAGGCGGCCTCGCGCTGGTAGCGCGAAAGCAGGAAGCGGCCTTCGGCGCGGATCAGCTCCAGCTCGCTGCCCAGCGCGGCGCCGTGGGCGGATTGCGCGTAGCTGAGCAGGCTCTGGTCGACGCGCAGGCTCTCGTCGGCGAACTCGACTTCCTGGCGGGCCAACTGATAGCGCAGCAGGCCGACCCGGACCTGGGTGAGGATGGCCATGGACAGCGCGGTGCGGCGCATGTCGTCGGTCTTTTCCTGGCTGGCCTCGGCGGCCTTGATGTCCGGGTACTGCAACAGGCGCAGCAGGTTCATCGAGACGTTGATGCCGGTCTGGTTCCAGTCGTTGTTGTAGAGGTACTTGTTGGAGTCGTACTCGTAGCCGTAGTTGAAGCTCACGTTGGGCCACAGCTGGGCCTTGGCGATCTTCAGGTCGTTCATGTCGACGCGTTTCCTGTACCACTCCTCCATGATTTCCGGACGGCGCTCCAGGGACAGGCGTTCGAGCTGCTCGACGTTGTTGGTCACCAGCGGCAGCGGCTGCTCGTTGACGTCGGCGAGCACCATCTTGGTGTTGGGCGGCAGCGACATCAGCGCGGCCAGCTCGGCGCGGGCGAATTCCAGGTCCTGGCGGCGCACGGTGAGCATGTACACCGAGTCCAGCAGGGCGCGCTGGTAGGCGAGGATGTCCTGGCGCGGTAGCAGGCCCTTGCCCTCGGCTTCGCGGGCGGAGGTGAGGGCGCGGTGGGTGCGCAGCAGCAGGCCGTCGACCTCCGGCAGCAGGCGTTGCGCGCCCAGCGCGCGCCAATAGGCGTTGCGCACGTCCTGCAGGACGTTCTGCGCGACTTTCTCGCGGCGCTCCTCGGCCATCAGGATCTGGTCGTTCTTCTGCTGCGTGCGGAAGTAGGCGACGCCGAAGTCCAGCAGGCTCCACGACAGGCCGAGGCTGTACAGCTGCCGGTAGCGCTCTTCCGAGGTCGACGGGCGCAAGCTGACCTGGCGATCCTCGATGCCGATGGAGGTGCCACCGGAGTCATTGTTGCGCCCGGCATAGCCGGCGGAGGCCACCACCCGCGGCAGCATTTCGTGGCTGCTGACGTCGCGCAGGTCGGAGGCCAGCGCGCTTTCCAGCAGCTTAAGGCGGTAGTCGAGGTTGTATTTGAGGGCGCGTGCCGAAGCCTCGTAGAAGGTGATCGGGCCGTTCACCGGCTCCTGTTCCTTGTACATCCGCGCCTGGTCCTCGATCACCCGCTGACGCATCTCGTCCTCGGTGTACGGCTTGGGCTGGAACGCCGAACAGGCTGTCAGGAACAGGCTGGCGGCGACGGCTGCGGTCAGGGTCTTCAGGGCAAATACGGGCATGTTCTGTCCTTGGTCCATCCGTAAAAAGTGCGGCTGTTTCATTGGCTGCCGCCCCGGCGCTGGGCGGCGTCGCGCAGTTGCGCGCGGAAGCCCGGCGCGGTCTGCTGCGCGGTCTTCTCGGCCTTGGCCACCATGTCGCCGGGGAAGGGTGCCCACAGCGAGGGATCGGGTAACAGCCCGTCGGCACTGAGGCTGATGACGCCATGGCGGCCGTCGACCCAGCGCGTGTCCAGGTTGGCGGCGCGGCGGCTTTCGGCCACGGCGCGAGCGACGAACTGACCTTTGACCTGGCCCAGTTGCGCGCCCAGCGACGGGCTTTCGATCTCCGGCGTGGCGAAGATGTCGATGTTGCTGCCGTCAGCACCCCAGGCCGACAGCGACAGTCGATCATCGATGCGCTCGACCACCGGCTGCACGAAGATCGCCGGGTCGACGTCGGGGAGCCGGTCGCGCGGGTAGCCGTCGTCGCCGAAGCGGTCGAAGTGCGGGCCCGGCGGGATGTAGGGCGTGGCGATGTTCAGGGTGATGGTCAGTTGGGCCTGGTCGGTGAGTCCGGCCAGGTCGCTGATGGTGTAGGTGAAGTAGTCCTTGAGGATCTGGCCCAGGCCGGCGGCCGCCAGGACTTCACGGTTGCTCATGTCGATGGTGTAGGTGTAGCTGCCGTCGGCGTTGAGCACGAGGGTGCCGTAGCGGCCGACGATGGGCTGGCCGACGGTGCCCGACGTGCCGCTGCCGGTTTCTTCGCCAGTGCGGATGCCGGTCACGGTGAGGCGGTCGCCGCCGTCGACATCGCTGTCGTTGGGCAGGACATTGCCGGTGGCCTGCGGCGCCGGGGTTTCGTCGCTGGCGACATTGCTGTCGTCGCGCGCCACCGGGTTGTCGTCGGCGCCCTGGATAGTCAACGTCAGGCGCGCGTCGGAGGTGGCGCCGGCGGTATCGCGCATGCGGTAGGTGAAGACCTCGCGCAGGGTTTCGCCGGCGGTGCGCAGGGCTTGCACCGTCGGGTTGGCGTTGTCCACGACGTACTGATAACTGCCGTCGGCGTTGATCGTCAGCTTGCCGTACAGCCCTTGAAGTACCTGGCCGGCGCTGACGGTGTTGCCATTCTCGCTGGTGTAGTGGACGACGGTCTTGGTTTCGCCGTACTGCACGCCATCCACGTCGGTATCGTTGTCCAGCACGTTGCCGCGCGGATCGACGCCGGGGGTGCCATTGTTCACGCCGCCGGCTTCGACGGCGGTGGCGGTATCGTCACTGGCGATGGGCGTGTCGTTGCGTCCATCGATGGTGATGGTGAGCAGGCCGGGGGTGGCGCCGCCCCAGATGTCCGCGCCCAGGTAGGTGAAGGTCTCGGTCAGGGTCTGGCCGCTCTGGCGCAGGGCTTCGACTTCCGGCAGGGAGTTGTCCAGCACGTAGTTCCAGCTGCCGTCCTGGTTGATCGTCAGCGTGCCGTACTGGCCGCGCAGCGACTGGCCGGGCACGCTGGCGTCGGCCGGTAGCGGGCGGTCGCCGGTCCAGAACGAGACGACGTGCATCACGTCCTGCGGGATGGTGGTGATGGTGTCGGGGTCGGTGTCGTTGGCCAGCACGTTGCCCGAGGGATTGCTGCCCGGCACGTTGTTGTGCAGGCCGCCGTCCTCCACGGCGGTGCCGAAGTCCGGCGAGGTGATCGGCGGGTCGTTCTGGCCACGAATCAGGATGACCAGGGTGGCCTGGTCGCTGAGGTTGCCGTCATCGGTGACCTGGTAGGTGAATTCCTCGATGGCGAAGGCCAGCGGACCGAGCGCCCGGATGGTCGCGTTGTTGTTGTCGACGAAATACTGGTAGCTGCCGTCGGCGTTGATCACCAGGGTGCCGAAGGCGCCCAGGATGGTCTGCGGACTGCCCGGCACCACCGCGACGGTGTTCACCTGCGCGCCCTCGGGGCCCTTGGCGATGGTGGTGACGCGCATGTGGTCACCGGCATCGACATCGGTGTCCTTGCCGACACCGTCGAAGATCCCGGTCAGGCCGGTGATCACGTTGCCGGTGGGGTTGCGCCCGCCGCTGCCGTCGAGGTCGGCGACGGCATAGTTGATGTCGTCGTTGGCCACCGGGGCGTCATAACGGCCCTGGATGGTGATGGTAATCCGTGCCAGGGAGCTGGCGCCGTCCGTGTCGTGCATGCGGTAGGTGAAGGTCTCGACCAGGGAGTCGCCGAGCTTCAGTGCCTGCACCGCCGCCAGGTCGTTGTTGACGGCGTAGACGAAGTTGCCATTGGCATCGATGCTCAGGCTGCCATAGGCGCCCGCGACGGCGGTGGACCCCGCCGCCACCTGGGTGAAGCTGCCGCCGGCGTTGAGTACGCCGAAGCCGATGCCATCGACGGTCTTGCTGTCGCCCGCATCGACGTCGGTATCGGCGCCGGCTCCGCTGCCAGGTACGCCAGTGAGGGCGTTGCCGGTGCCGTTCTGGCCGGGCGTGCCGTTATTGGTGCCGCCGGCCTCGATGGCGGTGGTGGTGTCGTCCACCGCGATGGGCGTGTCGTTGCGACCGTGGATGACGACGGTGAAGGTGGCGGTGATGGTCTTGCCGTTGCCATCGCTGACGCTGTACTGGAACACCTCGGTCAGCTGGTTGGCGTCGGTGCGCAGCGCTTGCACGGCGGCATTGGTGTTGTCGACCACGTAGCGGTAGTTGCCCTGGGCGTCGAGCACCAGGCTGCCATAGTTGCCGGCCAGGCTCTGGCCCACGGTGCCGGTGTTGCCGGTGGGGCTGATGATGCCGGTGATGGTCAGGGTGTCGCCGTCAGGATCGGTATAGGACGAGCGGATGCTGCCGCTCGGGTCCACGCCCGGAATATTGTTGTTCAGGCCGCCGGCCTCGATGGCGTCGACCCTGACCGGGTTGACCACCGGCGGGTCGTTCACGCCGGTCACGGTGATCACCAGTTGCGCCTGGTCGGTCAGCCCGCCGACGTCGTGGATGCGGTAGGTGAAGATCACATCCAGGCTCTGCCCGGCGGTGAGTGCGCGGATGGCCGGATCGGCGCTGTTGACGATGAAGCTGTAGGTCCCGTCCTCGTTGAGCGTCAGTTCGCCGAAGCTGCCGCTGATGAGGCTGCCGTTGGCCAGTCTTGCCACGGTGCCGAAGATGTCGGCGGGTGTGCCGGTGGTGACCGGGGTGAGCGCGCCACCAGCGGTTTCCAGACCCGAGCGCACGCCGTCGACCTTGAGCTGGGTGGCGTTGGGCTGGTCGACGCTGTCGACATCGGTGTCGGCACCGACGCCATTGGTGTCCCCGGTGATCACGTTGCCATTGGCGTTGACCGGGCCCGGTGTGCCGTCGCTGGCAGCGGCGGTGGCGGTGTTGTGGTCGTCCACCGCCACCGGCGCGTCATTGGCGCCCTGGATGGTGATGGTCAGGGTGGTGATGGAGCTCAGGCCACCGGCGTCGGTCATCTGGTAGGTGAAGACCTCGGTCAGTGTCTGGCCGGGGGAGAGGGCCTGCACGGCGGCGTTGCTGTTGTCGATCACATAGCGGTAGCTGCCGTCGGCATTGATGGTCAGGCTGCCGAAAGCGGCCTGCAGGCTGGTGGCCTGGCCGCTGGTGACCGGGAAGATGCGACCACCGCCAGGTCCATCGTAGCGTACGAGACTGACGGCCTTGGTTTCGCCCAGCGCCACAGAGTCGACATCGGTGTCGGCGCCGACACCGGTGATTGGGGCGCCGGTGAGCACGTTGCCGGTAGCGTCCTGGCCGCCGCTGCCGTTGTTGGTACCGCCGGCCTCGATGGCGGTGCCGGTGTCGGGATTGGCGATCGGGGTGTCGTTGGCGCCGTGGATGTCCACCGACAGAAGGGCCTGGCTACTCAGCCCGCCGCTATCGACGATGGTGTACTGGAATACGTCGATGATGAAGTTGCCGGCGGTGCGCAGTGCCTGCACCGCGGCATTGTTGTTGTCGACGATGTACTGGAACCCACCGGTGGCGGTGATCAGCAGGGTGCCGTACTTGCCCTGGATGATGTTCAGGCCGCCTGCCGGGATATCCACGCCCGCCGGCGTGACCGAACTGGCGACATGGGTGACCGTGAGGACATCGTTGTTGGTGGCGATATCGACGTCGGTGTCGTTGTCGAGCACGTTGCCGGTGGGGTTCACACCCGGATCGGCATTGAGCAGGCCGCCCGCTTCCACGGCGATGGCGATGTCGTTTTGGGCAATGGGCGCGTCGTTGACCGGGTCGATGACGATGTTCATCACATCGGTGTCGGTCAGCGCGTCGTCGGGGTTTTCACCGGGAATGCCGTCGCCATCCTTATCGCCGAAGTTGCCCTGGTCGTTGGTGACCATGGTCAGGGTCTCGGCGGTATGGAAGGTGTTGAAGTCCTGGTCGCCCTTGTAATAGATCTGGCCGAGCAGCACGTTGATCTGCTGCAGGGTGCCCGTCAGCACCAGGGTGCGTCCGGCACCGGCGGGTGGGGCATCGGTCGGGCCGGGTGTCGTGGCGCTCTGCCAGAGCGTGCCATGCACCACCGTCAGGGTGACGGTCATGATGCCGTTGGCATTGCCCGCGTTCACGTCGACGTCGCTGGTAGCCAGGCCGACGATATGCAGCACCGTGTCCTCGACGCCGTGCTGGTCGGTCACGGTGTTGATCGGCGCCTCGTTGAGGTGCACGTAACCGGTATCGGCGGTGCCGATGGCACCTTCGCCAAGGCCGACATTCACCGAGCCAAGCCCGCCGGCGGCGGTACCGGTATCCGTGTCGATGCGCACGTGGAAGCGGTTGTTGGCCGCCAACTGGTAATCCAGCGGCACGGCGACCAGGTAGTTGCCGGCCGGCAGGATGGCGAACTGGTACTGGCCGCCATTGGCCGTGATCGTGTTGAACACGCGATCGTCAGCGTTGCCGAAGATGCCATCGGCACCGGCCCAGGTGAGTTGTACGGCCACGCCGTCCAGCCCGGTCCCATCGGGGGTCGTGCTGTTGGTGGCGGACTTGGTGTCGTCCCACAGCGTGCCCTGGATCACACCCATCCCCGCACCTTCGCTGAGGATGTAGTTGTTCAACCCGGCGGTGCCGTCCTGACCGGTGCGTTCGCCGTCGGCTCCGCCGGCGGTCAGCGGCTTGGAGCCGCCCCAGCCGTTGGTTTCGAAATCGGTGGGCAGGCTGGTCCAGGTCAGCACGGCGGCGCTGTTGGCGTCGTCGGCGATGACGGTGTTGGGCAGGTCGACCTTGTAGACCACCTGGACGCTGTCATTGACGTTCAGCTGATCGAAGTCGATGACCAGGTGCTGGCCGTTGGCATCGGTGACCACGGTGGCGGTGACGCCCGCCGGCAACGCGCCGGGCAGGTAGGTGACGCCATTGATGACCAGGCTCTGCAACTGGTAGTTGCTGCCGTTGGGGAACTGGTCGCGCAGCTCGACGTTGTAGGCCGGCACGCCACCGTTCTGGGTGAAGCCTACGGAGACGGTTGCGGTCGTGCTGTTCGCGCCGGCAACGATGTCGGTGACATGCTTATCGAGCCCGGTGAAGCTCGGCTCGACCACCTGCTCGAAGATCGTGTCGCTCTTGCCGCGGTCGACCCCGTTGCCGTCGCCGACATGCTCGAAGACGTTCATGCCCAGGCGTGCCCCCGCCTGGTTGCTGGCGACGTTGGTGACCCGCACGTTGAATTCCAGGATCACGCCTTCCAGATCGCCGTCGTTCACTTCGGAGTTGGTCAGGTTGCCGAGGTTGAAGGTGACGGTCTGGCGGCCGCTGACGGGGTCGGTAACGATGCTCAGGCGGCCGCTGTTGATGTTGAAGACGCCGGTGGGGTGGTCGCCGGACAGGTCCGGATGGATCGGCTGCGCCACGTCGCTGGCCTGGTTGCCGATCATGCCGAGGGTGCCGCTGCTGATCAGGTTGGTGGCATCGGTGGTCAGGCCGCCGATTGCGCTGGAACCCAGGGCGATGAGGATGTTGTTGAGGTCGGCGGGGATGAACTCCAGGCCGGCGGCCAACTCGATGCGGATCTGGTAGTTGGGGTTGTCGCCGGTCGGTACCAGTACCGTGACGCGGTAGCGAATGATCTCGCCGACCACTACGGTTTCCTGCAGGCCGGTGGTATCGGTGGCGCCGGAGGAGTTGGTGGCAGGCGGGGTGGCGTCGACGCCACCGATCCGCGAGACCAGGATGCCGTTGGTAATCGGAATGAGCAGGGCGTTGCGCACCCGGTAGTCGTTCAGCGCGCCGGAGTTGAGCAGGCCGTCATCGCCGCTGCGCTCGCCATTGGCCGTGTCGGTGGCACTACTGGTGCCGTCCAGGCTGGTCCAGCGCACCTCGACGTTGTTGGGAATCACCGCCAGGCCGGCGGCGCTGGCGTTCACCACGCCGGTCAGGTGGATAACGATGCTGCCGCCGTTGGCGATGTCGATGTTGGCGCCATTGGCGGTGATCAGTTGGCCGTTCTGGATGACGAAGTCCAGTGTGCCGTTGTTGGTGGCGCCGCCGTTGTAGGTGATGGTGCCGTTGAACGTCATGTTGTCGATCTGCGTTGGCAGCAGATCCTGCAGGCTGATATCGAAGGCAGTGGTGCCGGAATTGTTGGCAATGGTGATGTCGAAGTTGACGACGTCGCCCTGGTCGAAGCCGCCGAATTCCGGGGTGGTGGTGATCTGCTGGGTGACCGTCAGCGTGGGTTCGACGATGGTCACGCTGGGTTGCTGCGCACTGGTTACGGTGCGGTCGATGGCCGTGGCACCGTTGGGCGTGTCGCCATCCGGGTCGCTATAGACCAGTTGCGCGCCATTGTTGAGGGTCACGCCCTGCTGGTTGCCGGGGACGTTGCTGGCGACCAGCACCAGGCGGATGACGAAGGCGTTGTTGCCGGTGTTGTTGTCCGCGGTGGAACCGGCGCTGCTGAACACCAGGCGCATGTCGCCGCCATCGCTGCCGTCGGCGCTGAAGCTGGACACGTTGAGCGTGCCGCCGAAGTCCTGGGCCAGCGCCGTGCTGCCGGCCGTGGTGGTAATGATCAGGTAGCCGAGGTTGCCGTTGAAGCGCGGGTCCAGGCGCAGGCCGGGCGGAATCAGGTCGTCGATGCGCAGGTTGGCGGTGGAGCCCTCGGGGAGGGTGACCACGATGTCGTAGGTCATGCTCTCGCCGATCACCAGATTGCTGCCGGTGGTGTGCGAGGCGCTGGAATCGTCGGGGGTCAGGCTGCCGTTCTGGTAGGTCTTGGTGATGACCGGCGCGGCCACCTGCTGGTTTGCCACTTCCACCAGGTCCACCGGGGTAAAGTCCTGGCCGCCGTTGACGCTGGCATAGTTGGTCAGCGCGGCGCTGGATTGCAGCGTGCGCGCGGCGAGGATGGCGTTGTCCACGGTGACGTCGTAGGTGATCACCACGACGTTGGCGCCGCTGGTGTCGTTGGCCGTGCCGGCGCGGCCGGCCAGCAGCGTGGCCTGGCCGTTGGCGTCGAGGAAGGTGATGGTGTTGCCGCTGACGCTGTAGTCGACGCCGAGCGTCAACGGCGTGCCATCGCCCCGGTAGATCTGCAGGTTGGCGCCGGCCAGGCCGCCGCCGACGAACGCCAGGCCCGGGGGCAGGGTGACGCTGGTGCTGACGTCGTAGGCGCCGCCGCCACCGCTGTTCTTGATCGCGGTGGCCAGGCGCAGGGTGTCGGCGCCGTCGATGCCGCTGACGTTGCCATCCACCGCCGCGATGGCGGTGACGTTGCCGCCGAAGGGCACGCCGCTGGAGCCCGGCGCGGTCCAGCTACCGGTGGTGCCGGTGACCGTGCCGTTGCTGCTGGACACCACGCCGTGCTTGATGTCCAGCACCGGTTCGGCCACCGAGGCGATCTCGGCGACATCCGAGGAAACCAGCACTGTCTTGTCGATGGTGGTGGTCTGGCTGGATTGCGCCAGGACGTCCAGCGAACGCTGGTCGGCGTAGGGCTGGTCGCCAACGACCATGGTGAACTGCACTTGTACGCGGCCGCCATTCAGGCCGCCCGAGGCGAAGTTGCCGAAGTTGAAGATGATCGAGTTGCCCGGCCCGGTGGTGACGCTGTCGGGCACGTCGCTGATGTTGTTGCCGATGCCAAAGGTCCATTGGCCAACACCCGCGCCCTGGCTCCAGTTGATGCCATTGGCGTTCAGCAGCGGCAGGGGCAGGTAGGCGGTGAGGGTGAAGTTCTCGTAGTCGGCGACCAGCAGGTCGTAGGTGATGGTAAAGGTCACCACATCGCCGGGACGCAATTCGCCGTTCCCCGGCGGTGCGCCGCCGTTGACCGTACTCAGCTCGATGTCGACATTGGACGTCTGGATGGTGCTGGTGGTGGTGGAACCGTCGGTCTGTTCTCCGCCGAGGTTGACCGAGTCACGCAACACGGTGGCGGCCACGGTCGCATTGTTGCCGACGCTGTCGCCCTCGTTGAGCTGGTCGTGGGGCGGATGGTCGCTGGTATAGGTGGTGTCGACGACCGCGTCATAGACGATGGTCATGCGCGTCGCGCCTTCCTGCAGGCTGTCGTGCCAGAGGTCACCGAACAAGGCATACAAGCCAGGCCCCTGGACGGCCGCGGCGATGGAGGCGCCGATATCGAAGACCAGCGTGGTGCTGCCGTCGGCGTTGGTCGTGACGGTGTAGATCACCGGGATGACCTGCGTGCCGCCGTGCTGCTGGAGGACGATGGTAGGTGGGTTGCTCGGGTCGAACGTCTGGCCGTCGCTCAACAGGTCGGTGACGGTGAAACGGCCTTGCTGGAAGATGTTCTCGCCAAAGGCGAAGAAGTCCGAGATCGCGATTTCCATGTTGTAGCGCAAGGTGTCGCCCGGGGTCAGGCCGGGTTGGCCGACATCGTTCTGCAGGTTGACTTCCTTGAGCAGGGTGATGGACTTGGCGACGAAGGTGACGCCTGCGCCGTTGCCGGTCTCGGTGAACGGGTAGCCGTTCGGGTCGGTGGGGCGGTCGCGCGGGTCCAGCGGGTTCCAGTTGCCGTTGACGGTGGCGGTGCCGAAGGTGATGGTCACCGGGTTGCCGGTGGACGGATCGATCACGGGCCGGCCATTGGCGTCGATTTCCGGCACATAGAAGCTGACCTGGGTCGTGCTGGGGCCGCTCAGCGTGTCGTAATGGACGGAGTAACTGCTGATGAAGGCGTTGGGGTTGGCCAGGGCGGCAGCGATCTGCGCCGGATCGGTCAGGACGGTGCCGTCATGCAGGGTCACCGAGGTCAGCGTGCCGCCAGCGCCAGGGGTGATCGAGCTGACATGGACCTGGTCGGGAACCGTCTGGGTAACGGTGACGTTGGTCAGCGTCTGGCCGGTGGCGGGGGTGACGGTGACGGTCTCGGTCCGCGTGAAGTTCGGGCCGGTGACCGTCTCGCCCTCGGGCATGTCCACGGTCTGGGTCACGCTGAGCAGCGTCGGGGTGATGACGAACGCATGCAGCGCGTTTTCCACCACGCTCGGGTCTTGCACGGGGTTGTTCAGCGAATCGTTGCCGTACTCGAAGCCGCCGCGGGCATTGATAGTGAGGTTGGGCGCGCCGTCGGAATAGGTGGTGTCGGCCAGGTTGCTCAGGTGCGCGGTGACCTGGATGTCGATGCTCGGCTGACCGTTGATCACGCTGGCGTAGGGTAGTTGCAGTACCACCATCTGGTCGCCCGGCTTCATGCCGACGGTGGCGGCATTGATGACCAGCGGATTTCCATTGGCGTCCTTGGCCAGCGGGTGGGTGGCGTTGCCGTTGGCGTCGAAGGTGATCACCGTGGCATTCACCGCACGGCCAAGGTAGGTCGCACTGACGAAGCTCGCGCCGTCGTTGCCGTCGCGGCCGGTGGCCGGCAGGAAGACATCGATGTAGGGGGCGTAGCCCACTTGCGTGGAGACGTTTCTGAAGCTCACGGTGAAGGTGACATCGTCGCCCAGGCGCACGGCCGAACCACCACTGCCCATGCTGACGGTGGGGCTGGCGTCAGCCAGCAGGCCCCGGAAGTCCACCAGGGTCGTGGCACTGAGGGCGATGGCCTTGTCGACGTCGCCCGAGCGTACTTCGAGGTTCCAGTCGCCACCGGCGCTGGTGGAACCCGTGGCGTTGCTGGAGGCGCCGACATCGGCGCCGGTCCAGCGCGCCAGTTCATTGACCAGTGCCTGCCCGGAACTCCCCGCGCCGACGTCGCAGCCATAGAGCTGGATGTCGGCACCCGCGTTGAGCTCGCTGCGCCAGGCGCTCAGCCGTTCGCCCAACTGGTCGACGGTCTGGCTGGTGAAGGTCTGGTTGCCGAGGGTGAACTGGCCGGTGGCGCCGTGGGAGAAGATCTGTACCGAGTCGACCTTGCCCAGTTGCGCCAGCGCATTGCTGATCGCCGCGATGGCGTCCTGGCCGGCATCGACTACCAGGGCGGTGGTGCCCACCGGCAGGTTGGCAGCCAGCTGGTCGCGGTTTTCCAGGCGGGCATCGATCACCACCAGGTTGCGTGGCGTCGCCTGGGGTGGGGCGGCAGCCTGCGCTCGCGCTTCGACCGCGGTGGCCGGCTTGGCCGTGTCCTTGGCCTCGGCGCTGGCAGTCGTGTCGTGGTGTTGCTGGTCGACGGCGGCAGCGGCTGCGCCGTCGAACAGAATGCGTTGTTCCAGCGCCAGGGCATGGGACATTGGCTGAAAAATCTTAGAGCGGTACTTGGCCTGCATTTTCCCTGATTCCGACTGATTACATCCCCTAGAGAAAAGCAGTCCTACGCATATCTGCTTACGCAATTGACGCTAGTACCAATGTGAATTATCGCAAGTAGAACAGCGACATATGCGACAAATAGCAGCGACATTTACCTGATATTCGTAACGAATTTCCTACATAAAAACGACAGGGTTCTGGGTCCGACGCGGTTTCCAGCCCTGGGCGGTGTATTGCCGGAGGTATGCCGGAAGGCTGCCGCATCGCCGGCATTGGCTACGCTTGAGCAAGCGGCGCGGGGCAGGGTGTCCGGCGCGCGCGGTGTTTCGCGGACAGGGACAGGAAAGGGGGAGAGGATGGGGCTCGTTGCGCGATGGTGGCATTTTGCTCTGCTGGCCGCATTCTGGGCGGCGACCGGGCTGGCGGCGGAAGCGCCGGAAATCGTCTCACAGGCGAGCTCCGAGCCGGCGGAGCTGAAGATCGAGAATCGAAGCATCGTTGTGCTCCGCGGCACCCTGCTGGGCGAGACGCCGGAAGTCCGTGCCCGCCGCGCCAAGGCATCGATCGAGGACGCGCTGCAGAGCGCGGGCGACCTGAAGGTCAATATCGATCCCATCCAGAGCAGCTACATGGTGCTGCTCGGCTATAGCCGCGCCTTCATCCTTTCGCCGCAGGATGTCGATCCGCCCGGCAGCTCCGTGCGCGCCGCCGCCGAGCAGGCGGCCGCGAACCTCCGCCAGGTCGTCGCCGAGAGCGCCGAGGCGCGCAGCGCGCGCTACCTGCTCACCGCCCTGGGCTTCGCCGCGCTGGCCACGGTCGTGTACCTGTTCCTGTTGCGCGTCATCCGCTACGTGCGGAGCAAACTACTCGGCCAGTTGCCGGCGTTGATGAGCCGGCACACCGGCAAGCTGCGCGTCGGACAAACCTCGTTGCTGGGCAGGAACTACCTGTACTACCTGCTTGGCCGGCTGATCTGGCTGGTCTACTGGCTGCTGGCGTTCCTGTTCAGCTACCAGTGGCTGAGCTTCGTTCTCTCGCAGTTTCCCTATACGCGGCCCTGGGGCGAAAGCCTCAACGTCCACCTGGTGAACCTGGTTCGCTACCTGCTCAACGGCATGCTCGATGCGATGCCGGGACTGGTCGTCGCCTTGTGCATCCTGCTGATCGCCCGCGCCATCAGTGGATTCGCCCGGCATGTACTGCAACGCATGGCGCGCCCCGGCAACCTGCGCTGGCTCACCGAGGAAACCCTGCAGCCGACCACCCGCCTGACCTCGCTGGCGATCTGGCTGTTCGCGCTGGTGATGGCCTATCCCTACCTGCCGGGCTCGGGCACCGAGGCGTTCAAGGGGCTCTCCGTGCTGCTGGGCCTGATGATTTCCCTCGGCGCTTCCAGTGTCGTGGGCCAGGCCGCCGCCGGACTGATCCTGACCTATTCGCGCACCCTGCGGGTCGGCGAATTCGTGCGGGTTGGCGATCATGAAGGCACGGTCACCGAGGTCGGCGTGTTCAACACCACCATCCGCACGGGCCTGGGCGAGGTGCTGACGCTGCCCAACTCGATGATCACGGGCTCGGTCACCAAGAACTACTCGCGCACCGTGCAGGGAACCGGCTACGTGGTGGATACCGTCGTCACCATCGGCTACGACACGCCATGGCGCCAGGTCGAGGCGATGCTGGTGGAGGCGGCCCGCCGCACCGAGGGCATCCTCGAGAAGCCCCGGCCGCAGGTATTCCAGACCGCGCTCTCGGACTTCTACCCGGAATATCGCCTGGTCGCCCAGGCGGTGCCCAGCGAACCGCGTCCCCGCGCGGAACTGCTCAGCCTGCTGCACGCCAACATCCAGGACGTGTTCAACGAGTACGGCGTGCAGATCATGTCGCCGCATTATCTGGGCGACCCGGAGCAGCCCAAATGGGTGCCCAGGGAGCAATGGCACGCGGCGCCCGCCAAGCCGGAGGACCGGGACTGAGCTATCGCCGGGCCGCCTGACGGTTGCTCGACCGGGCCGACGATGTCCCGGGCGCGGGTTGCCGCTGCGTCTGGTCATCTGTTGCAGGCAAGCTACAGTTACCCGGCAGGCCGTGGCAGGGCAGTGTGCAGGGAGCGTGTCTCCGGTACGTCTTCGGCAGGAAACGAATCCGACGGATCAAGGAAACAGCCTGTGTCCATTCGTGAACAGATTGCCGGCCTGGAAGCGGCCGTGTCCGCCCAGGTGCTAGGCCAGGAAGAAACCGTCCGGCACATCATGCTGGGTCTTCTCGCCAACGGTCATGTCTTGCTGGAGAGCCTTCCCGGCCTGGCCAAGACGCGCACGGTCAAGGCCCTGTCGACGAACCTCGACGCGCGCATGAGCCGCATCCAGTTCACCCCCGACCTGTTGCCGTCGGACATCACCGGGGCCGAGATCCTCCAGCAGACCGAACAGGGCAACCAGCTCAAGTTCCAGCCTGGGCCGCTGTTCGGCAACGTCATCCTCGCCGACGAGATCAATCGCGCCCCCGCCAAGGTCCAGGCGGCGCTGCTCGAAGCCATGGAGGAGCGGCAGATCACTGTGGCCGGGCAGACACACCGGATGCCGGGACTGTTCATGGTGCTGGCGACCCAGAACCCCATCGAGCAGGAAGGCACCTACCCGCTGCCCGAGGCGCAGATGGACCGCTTTCTCATGAAGCTGTTGATCGACTACCCCAAGGTCGAGGATGAATCCCGCGTGCTGCAACTGGTCCGCTCCGAAGAGCGCAACCTGCAATCCGGCGCAGCGGTGGAGGCGCCGGAACCACTGGCACAGGAGGCGATCTTCGCCGCGCGCCGGGAAGTGGGCGAGGTGCATGTATCCGAGGCCATCGACCGCTACCTGATCGACCTGATCAACGCCAGCCGCCACCCGCAGGCGTACGACCCGGACCTGACGCGCTGGCTCAAGGTTGGCGCCAGCCCGCGCGGCGGAATCAGTCTGGACCGCGTGTCCCGCGCCCATGCATGGATGGCGGGCAACGACTACGTGACGCCGGACGACGTCCGCGCGGTGTTGCATCCGGTTCTGCGCCACCGCCTGCTGCTGTCCTACGACGCGGTGGCCGACGGCGTGGGGACGGACCAGGTGATCGACCGGCTGCTCGACAAGGTCGCCATTCCCGCCTGAGGCGCGAACCGAGGAGAAGGCTCATGCAAGCGCCACCGCCGGTTGCCGACGGTTTCGTCTACGCCTCGCTGGATCGGTTGATGCTGCTGGAACACCGCGTGCGCGGCCTGAGCTTCCTGTCCCGCCAGCCGCTCTCCAGTGTGCTGTCCGGCAGCCATGCCGCACGACTGCGCGGCCGCGGCCTGAGCTTCGACGAGTTGCGCCAGTACAACCCTGGCGATGACCTGCGCCACCTCGACTGGCGCGCGTCGCTGCGCTACGGCAAACCGTTCGTGCGCAGCTATACGGAGGAGCGCGATCGACCGACGCTGCTGCTGGTGGACCAGCGCATGAGCATGTACTTCGGCTCGAAACGCAGCTTCAAGTCGGTGATCGCCGCCGAACTCGCCGCGCTTGGCGCCTGGATGGCCTTGCAGGCGGGCGACCGCGTCGGCGGCATCGTCTTTGGTGACAGGCACCTCGAATACATCCGTCCGTTGCGCAGCCGTGCGCGGGTGGAAGCGCTGTGCGCCGCCGTCGTCCGGCAGAACCACGCGCTGCATGCGACAGCCACCGAAGAGGACTCGCCGGGGCAGCTCGACCGCGCGCTGCGGGAGTGTCTGGGCGTCGCTGGGCACGACAGCCTGGTGGTGATCATCAGCGACTTCGCCGGGGTGACGCCGCAGACGCTGCAGCTGTTGCGCCAGTTGAGCGCGCATAACGACGTGCTGGCCTCGCTGGTATTCGATCCCATCGCGGTGAAGCTGCCCGACCGTGGTCGGGTCACCGTCAGCCAGGGCGAGCTGCAGGTGGAGCTGGAAGTCGGACGGAAACAGGTGCACCGGCCTTTGGGCGAGTTCCTCTCGGGGCGCCTGCAGGAGGTGGCGCTGCTGCTGCGCCGCAGCCAGGTGCCATTGATGATGTTCAGCAGCGGACGGGACAGCCTGGAGCAACTGCGCGGCGAGTTGGGCCGGCTGGCGGTGGCGCCGCGATGAGCGTGCCGGGCATCGACCAGCTCAAGGAGCTGCAACCACCGCCGCCGCTGGTGAGCTACTGGCCGCAGACCTGGGGCTGGCTGGTACTGGCCGTGTTGCTGGTGGTGGCGCTCTGTGCCTGGGCGTTCTGGCGGTACCGGCGCTGGCGGCGCGATCGCTATCGGCGCGAAGCCCTGGCGCAGCTGGACGAGCTGAGCCGGTCGCTGGATGACCCTCGCCAGCGCCTGCCCGCCCTGCGCCAGTTGCCTGCGCTGATGAAACGGGTGGCCTTGTCGATGCAGGCGGGCGAGGGCGCGGCACCGCTCGCTGGCGATGACTGGCAGGCCTACCTGCAACGCCACAGCGCTGCAGCCTTGCCGGCGGGGCTCGGTCGCCACCTCGCACTGCTGGCCTATGCGCCGGATGAACGCATCGAGAAACTGGAGCAGAGCGAGGCGCGCGCATGGCTGGCCGCTTGCCGGAAGTGGGTCGAGGTGCACCGTGTGGCAGCTTGATTACCCCTGGGTGCTGGGCCTGCTGCCACTGCCATGGCTGGCCTGGCGCTACCTGCCGGCCTATCGCGAGTCGCGCAGCGCGTTGCGCGTGCCGTTCTTTGCCGCCATGAGCCGGGCGGTCGGCCAGGTTCCCGGAGACGGCAATGCCGCGGGCGGCCGCTGGCAAGTGGCGCTGAACCTGGTGGTCTGGTTGCTGTTGCTGGTCGCCTGCGCGCGACCGGTACTGGTCGAGAAGCCCATCGAGCTCCAGCAGCCGGTGCGCGACCTGATGCTCGCCATCGACATCTCCCAGTCCATGGAAACCCGCGACTACAACGCGCCGGGTGGCGGCCGGGTCGACCGCCTGAGCGCAGTGAAGGGCGTGGTCCGCGACTTCATCGCCCAGCGCAAGGATGATCGCATCGGCCTGATCGTCTTCGGCACCGGCGCCTTCGCGCAGTCACCGCCAACCCGTGATCACGCCAGCCTGCTGACCCTGCTCGACGAGGTGGGCATCGGCATGGCCGGGCCGAACACCGCCCTGGGCGACGCCATCGGCCTGACCATCAAGTTGCTCAAGGACACGCCCGAGCAGGAGAAGGTCTTGATCCTGCTCACCGACGGCAACGACACCGGCAGCGCCATCACTCCCCAGCACGCCGCCGCCATGGCCCACGACCGGGGCATCGTCGTGCACACCATCGGCATCGGCGATCCGCAGGCCAGCGGCGAAGCCAAGGTGGATCTCGAAACCCTCCAGGGCATCGCCCGGACCACCGGCGGCCGCTACTTCACGGCGGGCGACAGCGGCGCATTGCAGGCGGTCTACGCAACCCTGGACAGGATCACTCCGCACAAGGTGAAGACACTCAGCCATCAACCCAAGAAGGATCTGTTCTGGCTGCCGCTGGGTGCGGCGCTGCTGGCCTTGCTGCTTGCCCATGGCCTGGCGGCCCTGGCCGGGCGCTTCGCCGTGCCCGCCGAGCGGCGCGAGCCGGGGGAGGCGAAGGGCTGATGGATATCGACCTGTCCGCCTTCCACTTCCTGCGGCCGCTATGGCTTCTGCTGGTGCCGCCAGCCGTGCTGCTGGCCTGGCTCTGGGGGCGACGGCACGACCTGGCGCGGCGGCTGGACGGGATCATCGCGCCGCACCTGCTGGAGCACCTGGTGGTCACGCCCCAGGACGGCCAGCGTGTCCGCCCCGTGCATCTGCTCTGCGCGTCGTTGGTGGTCGGCGGCGTAGCCGCGGCCGGGCCGACCTGGCAGCAGGACCGTCCGGATTTCCTGGAGAACCGTGCGCCGCTGATCCTCGCCCTGGACCTGTCGCCCTCGATGGCCGCCGACGATGTCCCGCCGTCGCGCCTGGAAGCGGCCAAGCACAAGGTCCACGACCTGATAGCGCGGCGCGCGGGCAGTCCCGTTGCGCTGGTCGCCTATGCCGGCAGCGCCCACCTGGTGCTGCCGGCGACCCAGGACCCGGCGCTGCTGGACAGCTTCCTGCAGGCGTTGACGCCGGGCCTGATCCAGCGCGAGGGCAAGGATGCGCTGGGCGCCATCGGCGTCGCCAGGCGCCTGCTGGCGGCCGAGCATTCGCCTGGCACCCTGGTACTGCTGACCGATGGCGCCGATGCGGGGCAGTTCGAGGGCATCGACAAGGCGCTGTCGGGTAGCGATCTGCAGGTGCTGGTCCTGGCGGTGGGGAGCCAGGACGGTGGTTTGTTGCGCGGCGGCCAGCGCGACGCCGAGGGTCGGCCGCTGCTGGCCGGCTTCGATGCGCAGGCGATCCGCAGGCTCGCCGATGCCGCCGATGCGCCGTTGGGCAGCCTGACGCTGAACGACGATGACCTGGACTGGATCGAGCTGCATGCACAGCAGCACTTCCAGACCGCCCAGGAGGACGAGCAGCAACTGAACTGGAAGGATGCCGGCTACTGGCTGTGCTGGCCGCTGCTGGCCCTGGTGCTGGTGAGCATCCGCAAGGGCTGGAAAGTCCATTGGCTGGGTGCCTGGTTACTGGCGGTCGGCATGGGTTGGCCGGGACAGCCCGCCCATGCCGGGACCCTCGCCGATGCCTTCTTCACGCCGGACCAGCAGGGACGCTGGGCCTACGAGCACGGCCACTATCCCCAGGCCGCGGCGCATTTCCACGATCCATTCTGGAAGGGCCTGGCCGCTTACCAGGCGGCGGAGTACGACGTCGCACTGGCCAGCTTTGCCCGCCTGGATACCGCACCCGCGTACTTCTACCTGGGCAATGCGTATGTGAGGCTGACGAAGTTCGAACAGGCCATCGATGCCTACCGGCAGGCCCTCACGCGCCAGCCGGACTTCCCGGAGGCGAAGGCGAACCTGGTCCTGGCCGAGGCCTTGAAGAAAGACCGCGAGGCGCAGCAGGAGGCAGGGCCGCCGGCGGAAAAGCCGGACCAGGAGGTCTTCGACAACACCGCCGACCAGGGCAAGACGGTCAAGCTGGCCGCCGGCAAGGCCGCTTCCGACGAGCAATGGCTGGACAACCTGAGCACCTCGCCGACCCAGTTCCTCAGGCGCAAGTTCCTGCTCCAGGACGCCGCACCAAAGGAGGCGCCATGAAACGGCTGGCCCTGATTCTGCTGCTGGTGCCGCTCCTGGCCATCGCCGCCGAGCCCGAGGTGAAGGTCCGCAGCCGGCTGCTCCCGGCGGACTCCGTGCTGGTGGGCGGTACCCTGACGTTGCAGATCGACCTGCTGGTGGATACCTGGTTCAGCCAGCCGCCGGAATTGCCCAGGCTGACGCTGGACGGCGCGGTGGTTTTCGCACCCAGCGGCGAGGCCAGCCATCTAAACGAGAAGATCGATGGCAAGGCGTTCTTCGGCCTGCGCTTCGCTTACCAGATAACCCCGCAACGGGCGCAGGACTTCGCGATACCGGCGCTGGACATCCGCTTGCAGCCGGGGCAAGCCAGTGGGCCGCTGATCGTGCAGAGTCCGCCCCTGCGTTTTGTCGCCCGACCGCCGGCAGGCGCCACCGCCGATGACCAACGCCTGGTGGCCACCTCGGTCACCTTCACCCAGGCATTGCAGGCATCGCACGAACCTTTGCGCGTGGGCGACAGCGTCACCCGCCGCCTGCATGTACAGGCGGACGGCGCGCAAGCGATGCTGATTCCTCCGCCTGCCTTCGCCGACGTGGACGGGCTCAAGCGCTACGTGCAATCGCCCACGGTGAAACCGGTCAGCGATGGCCGGGGCGGCGTGACGGGCGGCATGCGGGACGACGCCGTGACCTACGTCGTTACCCGCGAGGGCGACTTCCAGTTGCCAGCCATCGAGTTGTCGTGGTGGGAAGCCGGCACGGGCGCGGCGCACAAGGCAACGCTGCCCGCGCTGGAGGTCAGTGCCAGCGGCGTCGCGACGTATCAGGCGCCATTTTCCATCAGCGAGGATTTGCGCGAACTGGGCCGCCGGGCACAGGTTCGCGTCGCCGGCCACTGGCTGCTGCTTGGCGCGGCGCTGCTGGTCCTGGCGGGCGTCGCCGTTGCGGTTCGCCTGTGGGGGGCTCCCGTGCGCATGGCATTGGCGCGTTGGCGCGAGCGGCGCCGCAGCGCCTGGCTGGCATCGCCCGAATACGCCTGGCGCCAGGTCGGCCCGCAGCTCCGTGGCCGGCCGGCGCAGCTGGGTGCCCTGTATCTGTGGCTTCGCCGGTCGACCGGCCATCGTGAAATGCGTACAGGTCTGGAACAAACATCCGTCGACCTGCAGGAACCTTTGCTAGTTTTTCTCAGGACTCGCTACGGGCGTGGGCAAGCCGGAAAGGACAGTGCGCCCGCAGAGCTCGTCGCGGCACTGCCGGCGTTGCGGCGGAATCTGCGCGGCGCCCGGCGAAGCTCCACCGATGGGCACAGCCTCAGGCCATTGAATCCGTGAACCAGGGACGTCACATGCATCCACACCTTGCTCGATCGCTCACACGCTGGACCTTGGCCTTGCTCGTCAGCCTGCCGCTGCTGGCCCAGGCGGCGGAGGTCCTGCCGTCCTGGAACGACGGGGCGTCGCGGCAAGCGATCATCAGCTTCGTCGAGGCGGTGACCGAGCAGGGCGGCAAGGATTTCGTGCCGCCCGCCGAGCGCATTGCCGTGTTCGACAACGACGGCACCCTGTGGAGCGAGCAGCCGATGTACTTCCAGGTCCTGTTCGCCCTGGACGAGGTCAAGCGACAGGCGCCGCAGCACCCGGAGTGGAAGGAGCGGCAACCCTTCAAGGCCGTGCTCGAAGGCGACCGCAAGACCCTGGCGGCCAGCGGGCTCAAGGGGCTGATGGAAATCATCATCGCCACTCACACCAACATGAGCAGCGAAACCTTCCACGACAACGCCCAGCGCTGGCTCGCGACGGCCACGCACCCGCGCAGCCACAGGCCCTACACCGAGATGGTGTTCCAGCCGATGCTGGAGTTGCTCGCCTACCTGCGCGACAACGGCTTCAAGACCTACATCGTGTCCGGTGGCGAAGTCGCCTTCATGCGCGTGTTCGCCGAGGAGGTCTACGGCATCCCGCCGGAGCAGGTGATCGGCACCACCTTCGGCAGCCGCTTCGAGGACAACGGCGGCAAGCTGTCGATCCAGCGCCTGCCCACGTTGGCCCACAACGATGATGGTCCCGGCAAGCCGGAGAGCATCGACCAGTACATCGGCCGCCGGCCCATCCTCGCCTTCGGCAACTCCGACGGCGACCTGCAGATGCTGCAATGGACCATGGCCGGCAACGGCAAGCGCTTCGCCGGACTGGTGCACCACACCGACGCCGAGCGCGAATGGGCCTATGACCGCCAGAGCGACGTCGGCAGGCTGGACAAGGCCCTCGATGCCGCCAAGGCCCAGGGGTGGGTGCTGGTGGACATGGCCAGGGAATGGAAGCGGATCTATCCGTTCGATCAGGCAGGCAAGAGCAACTGAACACCGCAGGAGCACAGGGGATTTCCAGCCGTGCAGTCGGCATCTCCAGTGAACGTAGTCGTGGCATTACGACGAGTAACTGGAATGGAGAAATACCAATGAAGCGTACGGGAAGATGGTTATCGCGGTTCGCCCTGGCGGCGACCGCGATAGTGGGGTGTTCGGTTGCCAGCGCCGCTGACAAGCCGAACATCCTGGTGATCTTCGGCGACGATATCGGGCAGACCAATATCAGCGCCTATGCCTTCGGCGTGGTGGGTTACCAGACGCCGAACATCGATCGCATCGCCAAGGAAGGCATGATGTTCACCGACTACTATGCGGAGAACAGCTGTACCGCGGGTCGATCCACCTTCATCACCGGCCAGACGATTCTGCGCACCGGCCTCTCCAAGGTGGGGATGCCCGGCGTGCCAGTCGGCCTGCAGGACCGCGACGTTACCATCGCGCAGGCGCTGAAATCGCACGGCTACGCCACCGGCCAGTTCGGCAAGAACCACCTGGGCGACCGGGATGAATACCTGCCCACCAAGCATGGTTTCGACGAGTTCTTCGGCAACCTCTACCACCTCAATGCCGAGGAAGAGCCGGAGCGCCCGTACTGGCCGAAAGACGACGAGGCCTTCACCAAGGCCGCTTCGCCCCGTGGCGTGCTGAAGGCCACCGCCGACGGCAAGATCGAGGATACCGGCGCGCTGAACAGCAAGCGCATGGAAACCATCGATGACGACACCACCCAGGCCGCCATCAACTTCATCGACAAGCAGGTCAAGGCGGACAAGCCGTTCTTCGTCTGGATGAACACCACGCGCATGCACGCCTTCACCCACGTGCGCGAATCCATGCAGGGGCAGAGCGGCATGCCAGGCAACGAGTACGCCGACGGCATGCTCGAGCACGATGGCGACGTCGGCAAGCTGCTCAAGGCCGTGGATGACCTGAAGATCGCCGACAACACCATCGTCATCTACACCACCGACAACGGGCCGAACCAGTGGTCCTGGCCGGATGCGGCGACGACTCCGTTCCGTAACGAGAAGAACTCCAACTGGGAGGGTGCCTACCGGGTGCCTGCGATGATCCGCTGGCCGAACCACATCAAGCCGGGCAGCGTCTCCACCCAGATGTTCTCCGGGCTGGACTGGTTCCCGACCCTGCTGGCCGCCATCGGCGACACCGACATCAAGGAGCGTCTGCTCAAGGGCGCCGACGTCGGCGGGAAGAACTTCAAGGTGCACCTGGACGGCTTCAACCAGCTGGATTACCTGACCGGCAAGACCGACAAGGGGGCGCGCAGCGAGTTCTACTACTTCAACGACGACGCGGAGCTGGTGGGCATGCGCTTCAATGACTGGAAGATCGTCTGGTGCGAACAGCGCGCGCCAGGTGGCCTCCAGGTCTGGAGCGAACCGTTCACCTGCCTGCGGGTGCCCAAGCTGTTCAACTTGCGCATGGACCCCTACGAGCGGGCGGACGTGGTCTCCGACCAGTACTACGACTGGCTGACCAAGAACGACTACCTGCTGTTCCAGGGGACGCAGAAGGCGGCGAAGTTCCTCCAGACCTTCGTCGACTACCCGCCGAGCCAACGTCCGGCGAGCTTCAGCATCGATCAGATCCGCAAGGATGTGGACGCGAAGATCGAAGCGAAGATGAAGCAGGGCGCCAAATAGTGGTTGTCACACCGGACGCCAGCTCTCTGGCGTCCACTTCCGAGCCTGCGGTGGTGCTGCCGCCGCAGGCTTTCCTTGGCAAGACAAGGCTGTCCCGATGCCACCAGCTGTCACGACTTCGCGTATGAGCCGTCGCCAGGCGCTAGCCGAATCGGTTTCCCCCCACACCCGACTCTCGATGCTGATACCCGCTTTGCTGCTGTTCGCCTCTGGCGGCGCGGCGCTGGTGTTCCAGGTCCTCTGGGTCAAGCAGCTTTCCCTGGTGGTCGGCGTCGAGGTCTATGCCGTCACCACCGCCATCAGCGCCTTCTTCGCCGGCCTGGCCCTGGGCGGGCTGGCGTTTGGCCGCTGGGCAGACCGTCTGGCGCGCCCCGTCCGTCTGTACGCCGGGCTGGAGGTATTGGTGGGCGTGCTGAGCGTCGCCGCCACCTTCCTGCTGGCACATGCCGCCGGCCCCTTTGCGCGCCTGGAAGACAGCCTCGGCTGGCTCGCCTGGGCGCTGCCATTCGTGCTGGTCGGGCTGCCGGCATTCTTCATGGGCGGCACATTGCCGGTGCTGGTCCGCGCACTGGGGCCGACAGAGGGCGAAACGGCCCGCGCCGGCGGTGGCCTGTACGCGGCGAACACTGGCGGGGCGATCTGCGGGACCTTGCTCGCGGCGTTCGTCCTGTTGCCGGCCTTCGGCGTCCAGGGCAGCGCCTGGGTGGCCGCCGGACTGAACCTGCTGGCTGCCCTGGGAGCGCTGGCGGTACGGCGCGAACTTGCACCGCGGACGGCGGCGGTAGCGCCGGACGCCGCGCCGCGAAGCCCCGCCAGCCGCCTGGCGATTGCCTTGTACTGCCTCGCGGGCGGCGTGGCGCTGGGATACGAAGTGGTCTGGACGCAGTCGATCGTGCAGTTCATGAGCACCCGCACCTTCGCCTTCGCCGTGGTCCTGGCAACCTACCTGTGCGGATTGGTCCTGGGCAGCGCGCTTCATGCCCGGCGGGCGGACCGGATCCGTGATCCCTGGGGATTGTTCGGCCTGCTGATCGCCGCTGCCGGCCTGCTGGCCATCCTGCAGATCGCCGGCATCGGCCCCTGGCTGGTCGGCCTGCAATCGCGTGCCGAATGGCTGGTACTGGGCTGGGGCGGCGGCGAGCTGGCCGGCATGTGCGCACGCTTCCTGATCGCCGCGCTGTGCGTGGTGTTCCTGCCCACGACGCTGCTGGGCGCGGCATTCCCGCTCGCGCTGCGGCTGGCCGTGGATAGCCGCCACGTGGGGCGCGACGTTGGCGTCGTCGTGGCGCTCAATACCCTGGGCGGCATCGTTGGCGTGATGCTGACCGGTTTCGTACTGGTCCCCATGCTCGGTCTGGTGCGCACCCTGGCGGTACTTGCCGCGCTTGCCGCTTTCATCGGTGTTCTGGCCGCGTGGCGCGGCGAGCGGGTCGGCAAGGGGATGCGCCTGGGCATACTGGCCATTGCCGGCCTGACGATCACCTGCGGTGCGCTGACCTCGCCGCGGCACCTGGCCCAACTGATGCCGGGGGCGCGCAATGGCGAGATCACCTTCTACCAGGAAGGGCGTGGCGGCACCGTGGCGGTCGTGGAACAGGGCAGGGGACAGAACCGCTTCAGCCGCCTCTATATCCAGGGCGTCTCCAACACCGGAGACGCGATGCCTTCGCTGCGCTACATGCGTTTGCAGGCACTGTTGCCGCTGCTGATCCACAATGGCGAGCCGCGTTCGGCGCTGGTGATCGGCTTCGGCACCGGTATCACCGCCGGAGCCATGCTGCGCGTTGGCGCACTGGAGCGCCCCGTGGTCGCCGAACTGTTGCCCGAAGTGCTGGCCGCCGCGCCGCGCTTCAAGGGCACCTTCGACGCGATCCATGATCCGCGCCTGGATATCCGCCTGCGCGATGGCCGCCGCGAGCTGCTGCGCAGCGATGCGCGCTACGACATGATCACCCTGGAGCCGCCGCCCCCGTCCGCGGCCGGCGTGGTCAACCTCTACTCCCGCGAGTTCTACCAATTGGCCGCGAGCCGGCTGGAAGACCGCGGCATCGTCGCGCAATGGCTGCCGCTGCCGACGCAGAACGAGGAGGACAGCCGGGCCCTGGTGCGCAGCTTCATCGACGTATTCCCGCATGCCTCGCTGTGGACGACCGAGTTCCACGAAATGCTGCTGGTGGGATCGTTGCAACCGATCCAGCTGGACGTGCCGCGCATCCGTGAGCGCCTGGCGCAGCCGCAGGTCGGCGCGGCGCTGGCGGAAGTGGGCATCGACTCGACACAAGCGCTGCTGGCCACCTGGGTCACCGACCGGCAGGGCCTGGAGCGTTTCGCCGGTGACGTCGCGCCAGTGACCGATGATCAGCCACGCATCGAATACGCGCCCTGGGTGCGCAGCAAGGAAATCATTCGCGTATTGCCCACGCTGCTGGCACTGCGCAGCGAGCCCCCGCTGGTGAACGCGGAAGCGTCGATGCGTGGCGCGGTACACGATGAGTGGCTGCACCTGCGCCGCTTCTACGAACTGAGCCTGTCGGCCTACCGTGGCGACCGCGACGCCTGGGCGCGCAACGCCCGCGAAGTGGCCCGCGAAGACGGTGAAAATCCCTACTACCGCTGGTTCCTCGGCGAGCGCTGAGATCGCTGGGCAGGCCGGCTTTCTGCCTCGGCTCAGACGCTTGGCACCCCTGCTGGCAGGATGCGTCATGCCGGGGGCCGGATCGCCTGCGGGACAAGCAGGGATCGGTGCGGCCCCCGGCGACGGTGAATCGCGGGTCGACTGGCACGGTCGGGGCAGGCGGGCCTATCCTCATTCGTCGACTTCCGCTGCGGCACCCCGTCGCGCGCGCCCTTCGCCATTTCCCTGGAGACACGCATGAACCTGCATCTTTCCGACAAGCTCGCCCTGGTCAGCGGTTCGACCAAGGGCATCGGTTTCGCCATCGCCCAAGGCCTGGCCCGCGAAGGGGCAAACGTCATCATCAATGGCCGCAGCCAGGGCTCGGTGGACGAAGCACTGAACCGGCTGCGCGCGGGACAGGCGGACGCCAAGGTGGAAGGCTTCGCCGGTGACCTGTCGGACCCGCAGCAGATCGCCGCGCTGGTACAGCGTTTCCCGGCGGTGGACGTGCTGGTGAACAACCTGGGCATCTTCGATCCCAAGCCCTTCGAGGACATCCCAGATGAAGACTGGGTGCGTTTCCTCGACGTCAACCTGCTTTCCGGAGTACGCCTGTCCCGCGCCTACCTGCCGGGCATGAAGCAGAAGAACTGGGGGCGCGTCGTGTTCATCAGCAGCGAAAGCGGCTTGGTGATCCCCGTGGAAATGATCCATTACGGCGTCACCAAGACGGCCCAGCTCAGCCTGTCCCGCGGGCTGGCGGAAACCTGCGTCGGCACCGGGGTGACGGTGAACGCGGTACTGCCGGGGCCGACCGCGTCCGAAGGCGTCAGTGAGTTCGTCGACAAGCTGTCCGGCGGCCAGCCGTTCGAGGAGTTCGAGGCGGAGTTCTTCCGCAGCGCACGGCCCAGTTCACTGCTGCAGCGCTTCGCGCGCCCGGAGGAGGTGGCCAACCTGGTGGTCTACGTCTGTTCCGAAGCGTCCTCCGCCACCAATGGCGCGGCGCTGCGGGTGGACGGCGGCGTGGTGCGCTCGCCGTTCTGATTCAGTCGGCGCTGCGGCTCTCGAACTCCAGCCCCAGCGCCAGCTCCCCACATCCGAGCTGGCTCAGCCACTGTTGTGCCTTGGCGCCGGATAGATGCGCCTCCAGCTCGGCCTCGCTGGCCCAGCGGGTCGATACCTGCCAGCGGTCGGCGGCCAGCGCCCGCAGCTCGCCGGACTGGCAGCCGGGCTGCCGACGTACCTGTTCCAGCAGCTCACCCAGATAGGAACCCAGCGCGGTAGCCTGGCCGGGGAATGCCTGGACGCGGACGATGGCAATGGCGGACGGGGACATGGCGAGGCTCCTTTCTGCTGGCCGGATGAGGGGCCATTGGGCGCTGACGGTGCAATCCGGTAAAGGCCGGAACCAGCTTTCAAAACCGATGCTGAAAGGTTAAGGGCGCACCGCCTGCGCTTGAACCGCCAATTCCGGGGAAAACTCGCTGGCCAATTCCTACCCACTCCTGCCTGATCGGTCCGTGCTTGGGTCAGCCCTCCCCCTAACCCTGGCTGCGCGCCCCGCTCAGAGAGAGAGGGGACCGTACGGTGCAGGATGACACTCCAGCGTCAACCGGCACGATCAGCTCCCTCTCCCTGGGGAGAGGGCTGGGGTGAGGGGAAAGCATCGGCACGGGCTTCCCGAGAAAGACGGTTGCTCCTACGCCCCCTGGTGCTGCGCAGCGGTGCTCAGCCCAACTGCTGCAGCAGGTCGCGCACCTTGTCCAGCGCCGGGTCGATGTCCAGCGTGTCGATGGCGCCGAAGCCCAGGATCAGGCCTTCGCGCGGCGGCACGTGGTCATAGAAGGAGGCAAGCCCGTAGAGGCCGACGTCGACCTTGCGCGCCAGCTCCGCGAGCAGCGGCACCCTGACCGGCGTGCGGCACAGCGCGGTGAGGTGAAACCCGGCCACCGAGGGCACGGTCTCCAGCCAGGGCGCGAGATCGCCCTCCAGGCGCGCCAGGATTCGTTCGCGGCGCCCGGCATAGATGCCGTGGCAGCGGCGGATATGCTTGAGCAGGTAGCCTTCGGCGATGAACTTGGAAAGCGCCCATTGCGGCAGAGTCGAGCTGTGCCAGTCGGAAATCTGCCTGGCGCGTACCAGCGCCGGGAGCAGGTTCGGTGGAGGGATCAGATAACCCAGGCGCAGCTCCGGCAGCAGCACCTTGGAGAAGGTGCCGATGTAGGCCACCACGCCGTGGCGGTCCAGGCTCTGCAGGGCATCGGTGGGCCGGCCTTCGTAGCGGAACTCGCTGTCGTAGTCGTCCTCGATCACCAGCGCTCCCAGCTCCAGCGCTCGCGCCAGCAGCGCCTCGCGGCGTGCCGCACTCATCGGCATGCCCAGCGGGAACTGGTGCGAGGGCGTGGTGTAGATCATCCGCGTACCGTCGGGAATCAGGTCGACGCGGATGCCCTCGGCGTCCACCGGCACGCTGGCCACTTCCGCGCCCAAGGTCTGGAACAGCAGGCGCGCGGGGGTATAGCCGGGGTCCTCCATGGCCACCCGGTCGCCGGGGCGGAGCATCACCCGGGCGAGCAGGTCGAGCGCCTGTTGCGCGCCATTGCAGACGAGTACGTCGTCCAGCGTGCAGTTGACCCCACGCGCGTAGGCGATATGCCGGGCGATGCCATCGCGCAGCGGCGTGATGCCTTCGGGGCGGCTGTAATGCCCGCGGTGGCCGCTCATCTGACGCATCGCGTGGTTCACGCAGCGGCGCCATTCCTCCTGGGGAAATTGCAGCTGGGTGGAGGCACCGCCAATGAAGTCGGCGCGGGCCGTGCCCTCGTTGCCGGGATGGCTCAGGCGGGTATTGAGGTTGGCCCAGCGCTCGATGTTGTCCTGGCTGGCGAACCGTACGCCCTCGCGGCGACGGTCCGGGCGCGCGGCGCGGGTGTTGACGAAGGTGCCGCTGCCGATCTTGCCGACCAGCACGCCTTCATAGGTGAGCTGCGCGTAGGTGTCGGAAATGGTCTTGCGCGAGATGCCCAGTTGCTCGGCCAGCAGTCGGCTGGGCGGCAGGCGCGTGCCGGGGGCGAGCCGACCGGTGTCGATGGCTTCGCGCAACTGGCGATAGAGTTGACCGGCCAGGTCCTTCTGGCCATGGATGATCAGGTGCAGCTCCAAGGAAAGGCTCCGGCGGCTCGGGACTGATGGGCAAGCGTAGCGCCAGGGCGAAGGGACGGTGAAGCTGCGTGGTGGAAAAATTCCGAATTGGTCACCCGGCGGCGCAATCCCGGCGCGCACAATGGCGCGAAGCCTTTGCAGGAGCGTCGCCATGGAGCCTCGCCTGGATTACTACACCGCCTCGCCGGAAGCGCTGAAAGCGGTGTTGGCGCTGGAAGCCGCCATCTTCGAACTGTCCATCGAGAAGCCGCTGCTGGAACTGGTGCGCTTGCGTGTTTCCCAGGTGAACCACTGCGCCTTCTGCGCGGACATGCATGCGATGGAGGCGCGCCGCAATGGCGAGACCGAGCGGCGGTTGTTCGCCGTCAGTGTGTGGCGCGAGTCGCCATTCTTCAGCGAGCGTGAGCGCGCGGCGCTGGCCTGGTGCGAGGCGGTGACGCTGTTGTCCGAGTCCAAGGTGCCGCTGAACGTCTTCCAGTTCGCCCGCGAGCAGTTCAGCGAGCGCGAGCTGGTGGACCTGACCGTCGCCATTGGCGCGATCAATGTCTGGAACCGTTTGGGCGTTTCCTTCCGCCAGCAGCCGCCGGCGTAACTGGTTCGGTCATCTTTTGTAGGAGCGAGCTTGCTCGCGAACGGATTTACCGGCAGCCACTATGTTGATGCTGTTCGCGAGCAAGCTCGCTCCTACAGGAACCACGACGTAGTGGCAGGCAGAACAGTGCGCCCATCAGCAGCGCGCTGGCTGCGGCGGCGAGGGCAGGTATGAAGCTGCCGGTCATGCCGCGCAGGGCACTGGCGGCCAGAGGGCCGACGATCTGCCCGACACCGTAGAGCGCCGTCATGGCCGCGAGGATGTTGAAACGGACCTGACTGGCCACTGCGCGAGCGGCGGGCATGGCGATAGTCACCGTGCCCATGAAGCTGCCGCCGACGAGCACCGCGCTGCCCAGATAGAGGAAAGCGGAGTCGCCCAGCGCCGGCAGCATCACGCCCACCGCCTGGACGAAGAGGTTGAGGGCCAGCGCCACGCGGCTGCCCAGGCGCAGGTGCAGTCGGTGCCAGAGGAAGCACGAGGGCGCCGCGCCCAGACCGAACGCGGCCCAGACCTGGAGCGGATCGATGGCGCCCAGGCCGCTCTTCATCAGCAGCGGCAGGTAGGTGGCGGTGATGATGTAGCCGAACCCGGCCAGACCGTAGACCAGCAGGATGATCTGCGCGGACAGCGCCGGTGCCTGTGCTGGATTGTGCTCCGTCGAGGGTGTGGTTTTGCCTTCCGGCCGGCGCAATGCCGGAGCGGCCAGCAGCGACAGCACCAGTCCGGCCAGCGCCAGCACGCACCAGATCGCGGCGCTGCCCAGGCCGAACGTGTTGCCGGCGGCGATCAGCTCGGCGGAGAGCAGGATGCCCACGCCAACGCCGGCGAACATCATCGGCGCACCGTGGGTTTCCCCCATGCTCTGCAACAGCCATTGTGCGGCGCCGACCAGGGCCATGGCGCTGAGGACGCCGGCGAGCAGGCGCACGCCGATGGCGAACCCGGCGGGTGCCGGAATCGCCATGGCGGCCAAGGTGACCAGCGTTCCGACGAGCGCCACTATGCAGATGCGCGCGGCATGTCGCTCATGACTGCGGGCCAATAGCAGGGCGCCGAGCAGGTAGCCGGCGTAGTTCGCCGATGCAGCCAGGGAGCCGCCTGCAATGCTGAGCACGCCATCGCGCACCATCAGCGGATAGAGCCCGGTGAAGGCGAAGCGGCCGAAGCCCATGCCTACCGCCAGGATAAGGGCCGCCGAGAAGGCGGCAGGCAGACGGCGCGTGTGGTTCATGGGCGGGCCTCCAGGGTTTCCCGCCAGCGCTGGAAGGCGCCGGTGGCGTAGCCTTCGCGCCAGATCAGCAGGGTATCCACTTCCACCAGCGGCACCACTTGCAGGTCCGGCATTTCCCGCTGCAGTTCCAGCACCGAGCGCGGCAGCACGCCGATGCACGATCCGGCGTTCACGCACGCGAGGATGCCGTGGTAGGAGCCCACTTCCTGCACTGCCAGCGGGGCGCCTTTCAACCAGTTTTCGGCCAACTGGCGGTAGGTACAGCCACGGCTGAAGCAGGCCAGGGTGCGGATCGTCACCTCCTCAGGCTTGTTCACCGGCGCGTGATTGCCCGGCAGCACCAGCAGCAGTTCTTCTCGGAATACCGGTTCGGCGCGCAGGCCGCGTTCCAGCCTGGATTCGAAGCCGGGCTCGGTGTGGAGGATGTCCGGATGGGCGATCAGCGCGCAGTCCAACTGGCGGTTCAGCACTTCGCCCAGCAGCCTCTGGCTGTGTCCGGTGCTCACATGCAGTTCCACCTCCGGGTAGGCGCGGTGGAAGCGCGCCAGCGGTTCGGGCAGGCGGCTGGCGGCGCTGGCTTCCATGCTGCCCAGGCGCAGGCTGCCGGTGGCGCTGTCCGGGTGCAGCGACTGCCGTGCCTCGCCGGCCAGGGCCAGCAATTGCTCGGCGTAGCGGAGGAATTCCCGGCCCTGGTCAGTCAGCGTCATGCGCTTGCCGTCGCGCAGGAAAAGCGCCGCGCCAAGATCGTCTTCGAGCTGGCGGATGCGTGTAGTGACGTTGGATTGCACGCGTTGCAGACGGGCGGCGGCACGGGTGACGCTTTGTTCCTCGGCCACGCAGCGGAAGATTTCCAGGCTGGAGAGGTCCATAAAGTATCTTCAAGAGAGAATATGTTGCGATGAATATTCTCTTTATGAGATTTTAAGTCAAGCAATAGCGGCCAAGCGGCGATTTCGCCGGCCCAGACGACGAGGACCCCGTCATGCGCATCACCGAACTGCTCGGCATCCAGCACCCCATCATCCAGGCGCCTATGGTTGGCGTGTCCACCCCGGCGCTGGCCGCGGCGGTGTCCAATGCCGGTGGCCTGGGGTCCATTGGCCTGGGCGCAAGTAACGTGACACAGGCCAGGGCGCTGCTGGAGCAGACCCGCGCACTGACCGACAAGCCGCTCAACCTCAACCTGTTCTGCCACCGCCCGGCCATCGCCGATCCAGCGCGCGAAGCCGCCTGGTTGGAGCACCTGCGCCCACTGTTCGCCGAGTTCGATGCGCAGCCGCCACAGCAGATCACCGAGATCTACCGCAGCTTCCTGGCCGATCCGGACATGCTGGAGTTCCTCATCGAGGCGCGCCCAGCTGTGGTCAGCTTCCACTTCGGCTTGCCGCCGCAGAGCTGGATCGACCGCCTGAAAGCCGCCGGCATCCGTCTGCTGGCCACCGCCACCTGCCTGGAGGAAGGCCGTGCCATCGAGGCGGCGGGCATCGACGCGATCGTCGCTCAGGGCTATGAAGCCGGTGGTCACCGGGGCGTGTTCGAGCCGGAGAAGGACGCGCGTATCGGCACCTTCGCGCTGGTCCGCACGCTGGTGAAAGGCACCGGCCTGCCGGTGATTGCGGCCGGCGGAGTCATGGATGGGCAGGGCATGCGTGCGGTGTTCGAACTGGGCGCGCAAGCCGTGCAGATGGGCACGGCGTTCATCTCTGCCGACGAATCCTCGGCCAACGCCGCATTCAAGGCGGCGCTGCGCGGTGAGCGAGGAGAGCGTACCGAGGTGACGGCGGCGATTTCCGGCCGCGCGGCTCGCGGGATGGTGAATCGGCTGTTCAGCGATGTCGGCAGTGCCGATGCGCCGGCGCTGCCGGACTATCCGATCACCTATGACGCGGCGAAAGCGCTGACTGCGGCAGCGACCGCCAAGGGCAACACGGACTTCGCCGTGCAATGGGCCGGGCAGGGCGCGCCGTTGTCGCGGGAGATGCCGGCGGCGGAGCTGGTGGCGACCCTCATGGCCGAGTTCCGCACCGGCGCAGACCTGTAGGAGCAACTGCCTTCTCGGAAGGCCGTACCAACCCATGCCCTCACCCCAACCCTCTCCCGAAGGGAGAGGGGGCAGTCCTAGCCTACTGACGCCAAGGTTTCATCCTGCGCCTAACGGTCCCCTCTCCCCTGGGAGAGGGCTAGGGTGAGGGCAGGCCGAGCGCAGGGCTATCTCGTAGAGGCGGACCTTGTCCGCGAATCTCTCTTGTGAATCGCCCGTCTGTTGGCCAACTCGCGGTGGATAACGCTGGCGCGTTACGCACCCTACAAGAGCACCGGCCTCAACGGGCACTGATGGCGGTGGCGGGCTTCTCCCGCGGACGCCACAGCTCGGCGAGCAGCACGCCGCCCAGGATCAGCGCGCCGCCGATCAGGTGGTAGCTGGTCAACTGCTCGCCCAGCACCACGGCGGCGATGGCGGCGGTGATCACCGGCAGCAGGTTGAAGAACAGTGCCATGCGGCTCGGGCCCATGCGCGCCACGCCCTGCATCCAGGCCAGCGCGCCGACGATGGACGCCAGCAGCCCGGCGTAGAGCACCAGCGGCAGGTTGGCAGCGCTCAGGCCGTAATGCGGCGAGGCGATATAGAGCGGCGCCAGCGCGAGGATGGCCACCAGCACTTGCAGGTAGAGCATCAGCAGCGGCGGCAGTGGCAGGTTCCACTTCTTCAGCAGTACGCCATACACGCCGTAGGCCAGCGTGGCGACGATCATCATGCCGTCGCCCAGGTTCACACCGTGGCTGATCAGTTGCTGCGGATTGCCCTGGGTGATCACCAGCAGCACACCGCCCAGTGAGACCAGCGCCCCCAGCAGCGCAGCGAGGCTCAGCTTGTGGCGCAGCAGTACCGACGCCAGCGCGAGGGACATCAGCGGCATCAGCGACAGGATGATGCCCATGTTGGTCGCCGAGGTCAGCGCGGCGGCGTAGTAAGCCAGGCATTGATAGACGGCCATGCCGAGCAGGCCGAGGGTGACGATCTTGCCCAGGTTGGCGCGGATCACCGGCCAATGGGCGAGGGTGGCGCGCAGCAGGAAAGGAGTCAGCAACGCACCGGCCAGCAGCCAGCGGTAGAAGCCGATCTCCGCCGGGGCGATCTGCCCTACGGCGAGCTTGTTGACGACGGTGTTGCCGGACCAGATGACCACGGCCAGCAGGGGGAACAGGTAATTCATGGGATTCTTGCGGGTCTCAAAGTGACGTCGGAGTGGTTGCTTTGCCCCTCTCCCCAGCCCTCTCCCTGAAGGGAGAGGGAGCCGTTCGGCGCTCAGCTATTTTGCGGAGCCAGCTGGCTGGGTATATAGCCACTCGACCACTCGGGACTTCCTTTGGAGCGGGGCGCGTAGCCAGGGCTGGGGAGAGGGTGCTCCACAGATGGCACCCATTTTCGCCTCGTCCGAATCCAGACGTATAATGAAAAACGGACAATCCACCCCGGCTTTCGGACATGACCCGCGTACTGCCGCTCCCGCTTCCCGACACTGACCGGCTGCCCGCCGACCTCTACTTCCGCTACGACGAATTCGACGCTGGCACCCATTCGCCCAGCCATCGCCACGCCTGGGGCCAGCTCAACTATGCGTCCCACGGTGTGATGGAGCTGGAGGTGGACGGCCAGCGCTTCCTCTCGCCGCCGCAGTACGCCGTGTGGGTGCCGCCGGGGCGCGAGCACAGTTGCTATAACCGCCAGGCCATCGTCTACCGCTCGCTGTACGTGTCCGCCGAACTGGCGCGCAAGCTGCCGCAGAACCCCTGCACCCTGGCGATCAGCGACATCCTCAAGGCGATCCTTTCCGACTTCGCCGCACGAGAGGTGAACATCCCGCAGAGCGCGGCGGATCAGCGCCTGGCCGAAGTGGTGATGGACCAGTTGCAGGCCGCGCAGCCCCACGACGATTACCTGCCTTACGCCAGAGGCGGCGCGCTGGGTGAAGTGCTGGCCACGCTGCAGGCCGAGCCCGGCGACAACCGCACGCTCGCGCAATGGGCCGAACGCGTGCATAGCACCGAGCGCACCCTGGCGCGGGCCTGCCAGCGGGAGTTGGGAATGTCATTCGGCGAGTGGCGCCAGCGCCTGCGGTTTCTTGCCGCCATCGAGGCACTGGCATCGGGGGAAGGGGTACAGCAGATCGCCTTTAACCTGGGCTACAGCAGCCCTTCGGCGTTCATCGCGATGTTCCGGCGGCTGTCAGGTACTACGCCGGAGCAGTATCGCTCGACCTTCCGCGCCCTGGCGGCGGAAGGTTGAGGCGGCTTTCCAGGAAACTGCTCAGCGGCGGCCTTCTTCCAGGCCCTTGAGGGTCTTGCGGCAGTGGATCAGCGCGTCGCGCACCATGAAGTTCACCAGCGTCGGGGAGACGCCCAGTTCCTCGGCGATCTCCTTCTGCGTGCGGCCGTGCAGGCGGTACATCTCGAAGGCATAACGGGTGCGCTCGGGCAGCGTCTGCAGGGCGCTGGAGATGGCCTCCAGGGTCTGCCGGTCCTCGTGCTCCATTTCCGGTGACGCGGACGCCGTCGCGACGTGCATGCCTTCTTCCTCGCTACCGGAGTAGCGCTTCTCCAGCGCCTGGCGGCGATAGAGATCGATGGCCAGGTTGCGCACCACGCGCATCAGGTAGCCGCTCTGCGACTGGATGCCGGGGGTGAGGTCGCTCGCATTGAGCTTGATGTACGCATCGTGCACCACGTCTTCGGCATGGCTGCGGCAGCCGAGGATGCGTGCGGCCGCATTGATGAAGGTCTGCCGGTGGGTGGCGAACAGCTCGTGGAGAGCAGGGCGCGACTCGGCGGGCATTAGCTTGGACATGCAAGGTGTTCCTATGCGGCGGCGGAGGCGGGGACGTCCACATGGGTTGAGGCGGTCAATCTAGATCAAATGATAATTATTATCAATTTATTCGGAAGACTCCGACTATCGCTCTGGAACAGGGTTCCCACACAAGTGTGAAGTTTTTTCATTCGCATCCATTCGTCAGAACTCTCGACTTACAGGTGAAGGACAAGCCACGAAATTTCGCCGGCACATATCTTATGAGAATTAATCGCATCCGAGAACACTAACTATTTCATTGCCTCCCTCGTCTTCATGGCAGAGCTGGAAAAACTGGGTAATGGCCCAGCGCCGGCATCGCCATTTGGAGAGAGGAGAAGAGCAATGGCTTTCGATCGCGAAGACGCGGTTTACAAGGTGCTGGTCAACGGCGAAGAGCAGTACTCGCTGTGGCCTGACTACAAGGAAGTCCCGGCCGGCTGGCGCGAAGCCGGTCAACGCGGGAGCAAGGCCGAATGCCTGGCTTTCGTCGAGGCCAACTGGACCGACATGCGCCCGCTGAGCCTGCGGCAGAAGATGGACGGCCAGGCGGCGGGGCACTGACCCATGCTGCGTCTGTTCTGCCTGCCGTACTCCGGAGCCAGCGCCATGATCTATGCGCGCTGGAAGCGCCAATTGCCGGAATGGATCGAGGTCTGCCCGGTGGAGTTGCCCGGCCGTGGCCGGCGTTTCGCTGAAAGCCTGCAGACCGACCTGCGGGCCTTGGCCGGCCAGTTGGCCGACGAGATCGCCGGACGCCTGGATCAGCCCTACGCGCTGTTCGGCCACAGCCTTGGCGGCCTGCTGATCTTCGAGCTGGCCCATGCCCTGCGCGAACGTGGCCTGCCCATGCCCAAGGCGCTGTTCGCCTCGGCGGCCTCCGCGCCGTCGCGCCGCGACAGCCACCGCGAGCTGGCGGAAGAGCAGAGCGACGCGCAACTGATCGAGCGCATGCAGCGCCTGGGTGGCACCTCCGCGGCCGTCTTCGCCGATGCCGAGATGCTCGCCCTGACCCTCCCGGTGATGCGTGCCGACTTCCTGCTCTGCGGCCTCTACGACTATCGCCGCCGTCCGCAGTTATCGTGCCCGATCCATGTGTTCGGCGGCAAGGGTGACCGGCTGTCCGTCGAGTCGCTGTCGACCTGGCAGGACGAAACCTGCGCCGGCTTCTCCCTGGAGATGCTCGAAGGCGGCCACTTCTTCATCAACACCGACGAGGCGCGCCTGCTCGAGCTGATGCTCGGCCGCCTGCAGCAACCGGGGCAGCCGTCCAGCGCAGCGCTGGCCTGAGCGCCCCACGCGGAGAATCCAGATGCCCACGTCCACTCTGTTCGATATCGCTCCCCTGGCTGAAGCGCGTGGCGGCCTGCCGTTGCTGGTGCAGGCGCGCGGCGAGGGTATCGACCTGCTCGATGCCCTGGCCGAACTGCGCCCGCTGGTTGAAGAGCGTCTGCCGGTGTGCGCCGGCATCCTCTTCCGTGGTTTCCAGGCCGGCGCGGCGGAACGCTTCCGCGAGTTCGCCGCCGGCTTCGGCCATCCGCTGCTCAACTACGAGTTCGGTTCCACCCCGCGCAGCAACGTCACCAGCGGCGTGTACACCTCCACCGAATACCCGCCGCACCAGCACATCCCGCTGCACAACGAGCAGGCCTACACCCGCGAGTGGCCGATGAAGATCTGGTTCTACTGCGTGCAGGCCGCGCAGAGCGGCGGCGAGACCCCCATCGCCGACAGCCGTGAAATTTACCGCCGGGTGGACGAAGGCATCCGCCGCCGTTTTACCGAACGCGGGCTGATGTACACGCGCAACTTCGGCAACGGCCTGGACGTGGCCTGGGAGCAGGTGTTCAACAGCGACGACCCGGCCGTGGTCGAGGCCTACTGCAAGACCCACAAGATCGGCTGGGAGTGGAAGGAAGACGGCGAGCTGCGCACCCGCCAGGTCTGCCAGGCCGTCGCGCAACACCCGGTCACCCGCGACTGGGTCTGGTTCAACCAGGCACACCTGTTCCACGTCTCCAACCTGCCGCCGGAAGTACGCGAGAGCCTGCTGGAAATCGTCGACGAGGAAGACCTGCCGCGCAACGTCTACTACGGCGATGGCAGCCCCATCGAGCCCTCGGTACTCGACGAAGTGCGCGGCGTGCTGGAGGAGGCCAAGGTGAGTTTCCCCTGGTACAGCGGCGACGTGCTGATGCTCGACAACATGCTGGCGGCGCATGCGCGCTCGCCGTTCAGCGGGCCGCGCAAGGTAGTGGTGGCGATGGCGGAAGGGCATGGCGCGGATGCCTGAGTTTTCGGATGGCACGAACTACTCCCTCTCCCTCTGGGAGAGGGCGGGGGTGAGGGAAATGGCCGGGCACCGAAGTCGCCGGTAATCCCCTCACCCTAACCCTCTCCCAGGGGGAGAGGGGACTGATCGGAGCGAGTGATTGGTCACGGCACTCCGAACAACCAGCTGAACCCAACGAATTCCCTCCGGCGAGCACCCACCGCCCGCCGACAGCACAGGTGATGTCATGAACGACCGTTACGAAGCCGCAGGAAACCTGGTCGAGGCCCTGCTGCAACGCGCCTGCGAAATGCCGCGCAAGACTGCCCTGCGATTCATCGCCGAGAACGTCGAACAGCCCATCAGCTTCCGCGAGCTGGACGAGCGCGCCCGCGCCATGGCCGCCTGGATGCTGCGCCACGGCCGGCACGGCGACCGCGCCGTACTGCTGCTGCCCAGCGGCCCGGACTACGTCACGGCGTTCTTCGCCTGCCTCTACTCGGGCATCATCGCCGTGCCGGCCTATCCGCCGGAGTCGGTGCGCCCGCAGCACCTGGCGCGCCTGCGCTCGATCCTCGATGACGCCGAGCCCAGCCTGGTGCTCACCGACTCCACACTGATCGAAGCCCTGCGCCCGGCCTGCGCCCGCGAGAACGGCGAGAGCCCGCTGCTGCTGGCGGTGGACCAGGCCGACCCCGCGCTGGCCGTCGAATGGCAAATGCCCGAGCTGGCCGATGACGACATCGCCTTCCTGCAGTACACCTCCGGCTCCACCTCGACGCCCAAGGGCGTGCAGGTCAGCCATGGCAACCTGGTCGCCAACGAGCGGCTGATCCGTCACGGTTTCGGCATCGGTGACGACGATGTGATCGTCAGCTGGCTGCCGCTGTTCCACGACATGGGGTTGATCGGTGGGCTGCTGCAACCGATCTACAGTGGCATCGAGTGCGTGCTGATGTCGCCGCGCTACTTCCTCGAACGCCCGCGCCGCTGGCTGGAAGCCATCGCCCGTTTCGGCGGCACCGTCAGCGGCGGGCCGGACTTCGCCTACCGGCTGTGCTGCGAGCGGGTCAACGAGGCCGCGCTGGAAGGCCTGGACCTGAGCAAATGGCGCGTGGCCTTCTCCGGCTCCGAGCCGATCCGCCCGGACACCCTGGAACGCTTCGCCGCCTGGTTCGCCCCGGCGCAGTTCGACGCCTCGTCCTTCTACGCCTGCTACGGTCTCGCCGAAGCGACTCTGTTCGTCACCGGCGGCGTGCGCGGCGAGGGCATCGGCCAGCTGGAAGTGGACCTCAACGCCCTGGGCGAAAACGTCGCCCGCCCGGGCCGCGGCACTTCGCTGATCAACTGCGGCCGCACCCAGCCGGACCACGACGTGCAACTGGTCGATCCGGTGAGCGGCGAAACCCTCGGCCCGGACCGCGTCGGTGAAATCTGGAGCAGCGGCCCCAGCGTGGCGCTGGGCTACTGGCGCAACCCGGAGGCCAGCGCGCGCACCTTCGTCGAGAAGGACGGCCGCACCTGGCTGCGTACAGGCGACCTGGGCTTCCTGCACAACGGCGAACTCTTCGTCACCGGCCGCCTCAAGGACATGCTCATTGTTCGCGGGCAGAACCTCTACCCGCAGGACCTGGAACGCTGCGTGGAAGAAGAGGTAGACCTGGTGCGCAAGGGCCGCGTCTCCGCCTTCGCCATCGAACACCAGGGCCGCGACGGCATCGGCATCGCCGCCGAAGTCGGCCGTAGCGTGCGCAAACTGATCTCCGCCGAGGCGCTGGCCAAGGCCATCTCCGCCGCCGTGGCGGAAACCTTCCAGGAGGCGCCGCTGGTGGTGGCGCTGCTGGAGCCGGGCGCACTGCCCAAGACCTCCAGCGGCAAGCTGCAGCGCTCGGCGTGCCGCGCGCAGCTGCTCGATGGCAGCCTGCAGGCCTACGCCATCCAGCGTGCCGGCGAGCCGATCAGCGATGGCGCCAGTGCCAAGCCGGTTGCTGCACTGACCGCCGAGGAGCAAGCCATCGCCGCACTGTGGAGCGAAGTGCTGGAGCTGCCGGCGATTCGCCGCGACGACAACTTCTTCGCCCTGGGCGGCAACTCGATCAAGGCCACCCAACTGATGGCGCGCCTGCGCGAGCGTCTCGGTCGCGCGGTCGAGCTGCGCCTGCTGTTCGAAGCCCCGGAGCTGGGCGCCTTCGCCGTCGCGCTGGCCGCGTTGCCGACCACTCAGGTCGAGGCTGTACCGCAGGTCCCGCGTGACGGCCTGCTGCCGCTGTCGCCGGCCCAGCGCCGCCTGTGGTTCCTCTGGAAGCTGGAGGCGGAAAGCGCCGTCTACCATATCGCCGGGCGTATGAACCTGCGCGGCGAACTGCGCCGGCCGGCTGTGGAGCAAGCGTTCGCCGTGCTGCTGGGCCGCCACGAAACCTTGCGCAGCCGCTTTATCGAACAGTCGGACGGCGAAGTGTTGCTGAGTCTCTCCAACGACACGCAAGTGGAATTGACCGAGAGCGACTTCAGCTCCCTGGGCAACGCCCGCCGCGACATCGCCGCCCGCGAAGATGCGGAAGCCTTCGCTGCCGAACCCTTCGACCTGGCCGCCGGCCCGCTGCTGCGTCTGCGCCTGCAGAACCTCGGCGGCGGCCGCCAGGCGCTGCTGCTCTGCGTGCACCACATCATCGCCGATGGCTGGTCGCTGAACCTGCTGCTGGACGAATTCGCCGAGTGCTACCGCGCCATCGTCGAGCAGCGCGAGCCGGTGCTGCCGACGCTGTCGCGCCAGTACCTCGACCTTGCCGCCGCCCAGCAGAGCAAGCTGGAAGCAGGCGAGGGCGCTCGTCTGCTGGACTGGTGGAGCGAGCGCCTGGGCGACCAGCACTCGCCGCTGGAATTGCCGTTCGCCACCGGTGAAAAAGGCCAGAGCGCCGAGCTGATCGAACGAGAAGTCGACGCTGAGCTGACTCGCAAACTGCGTCAGCTGGCCCAGGCTCACGGCGCAACCCTGCCGATGCTGCTGCTCAGCGCCTACAACCTGCTGCTGCAGCGCTACAGCGGCCAGCACGACCTGCGCATCGGCCTGACCCAGGCTGGCCGCGAACTGCTCGACAGCGAGCGACTGGTCGGCTTCTTCGTCAACCTGCTGGTGCTGCGCAGCGAACTGCCCGAAGGTGCCAGCCTGCGCGGCGTGCTCCGCCAACTGCGCGACGACCTGCTGCAAGCCCAGGCACACCAGGGCCTGCCGTTCGAGCAACTGGTGGAGGCGCTGCAACCCGAGCGCGGCCACGGCCGCCATCCGCTGTGCCAGGTCGCTTTCGACCACCAGTGGCAACCGCGCGCCGGCAACGGCCTGCCGGGCCTGACCGTGGAAGCCCTGGAACAGCTCGACCTGGAAACCCCCTTCGACCTGGTGCTGCGCGTCCGCGAGGGCGAACAGACCCTGCGCCTGAGCTTCTGCTATGCCCGCGAGCGTTACGCCGCCGCTGGCATGCAGCGCCTCGTCGGGCACTTCCTCGACCTGTTGCGCGCACTGCCGCAAATGAATGCCGATGCCGTCCTCGACGCCCGCGACTGGCTGCCCGCCGGCGACTGGAGCATCGCCGTGGCCGGCGAGGCACCGGCCTTCGAGGCGCTGAGCGAAACCATCGCCGCCCAGGCTCGCCGCCATCCGGCAAAGATCGCGCTGATCGACGATCAACGCGAGATGAACTTTGCGGAACTGGAAGACCGCTCCAACCGCCTGGCGCAGCGCCTGATCCAGCGCGGCATCGGCCCGGAGCGCCGGGTTGCCGTGGCGCTGCCGCGTGGCGTGGATATCCCGCTGGCCCTGCTGGCCGTCATGAAGGCCGGCGGCGCCTACCTGCCGCTGGACGTCGACTACCCCGAGGAGCGCCTCGCCTGGCTGATGCAGGACGCCGGTGTGGACCTGCTGCTGACCAATGCCGCGCTGGCCGAGCGCCTGCCGCTGCCCGAGGGCGTCGAGCGCCTGGTGCTGGAAGAAGCCGACCTCGCCAACGCCCTGGCCGTGCGCCCGCTGCTGCGCATCCAGGCGCAGAACCTCGCCTACCTGATCTACACCTCCGGCTCCACCGGCCAGCCCAAAGGCGTTGCCGTCGCCCACGGCGAGATCGCCGCGCACTGCCGCGCCATCGGCCAGCGCTACGCCATGAGCGACGCCGACCGCGAGCTGATCTTCATGTCTTTCGCCTTCGACGGCGCCCATGAGCGCTGGCTCACCGCGCTGTCCCACGGCGGCAGCCTGCTGATCCGCAACGACGCCCTGTGGACCGCCGAGCAGACCCTGGAACAACTGCGCCGCCACGAAGTCACGGTGGCAGCCTTCCCGCCGGCCTATCTGCAACAGTTGGCTGAACAGGCAATGATCCACGGTCACGCGCCGAGTATGCGCATCTACTGCTTTGGCGGTGACGCGGTACCGGAAGCGGCCTACCAGTTGGCGCACCAGGCACTGAAGCCCGAACACCTGATCAATGGCTACGGCCCCACCGAAACCGTGGTCACCCCGATGCTCTGGAAGGCCGACGCGCGCACCACGTGCGGTGCGGCTTATGCGCCCATCGGCGAAGTCGTCGGCGGACGCAGCCTGTATATCCTCGACGACCGCCTGCAACCGCTGCCGCGCGGCGTGGCCGGCGAGCTGTACATCGGCGGCTACGGCCTGGCGCGTGGTTACCACCAGCGCGCCGGCATGACCGCCGAACGTTTCGTGGCCGACCCCTACGCGGACGGCTTGCGCCTTTACCGCAGCGGCGACCGCGTGCGCTGGCGTGAAGACGATGCGCTGGATTATCTCGGACGTGTCGACCAGCAGGTGAAGATCCGCGGCTTCCGCATCGAGCCGGGCGAGATCGAAGCCCGCCTGCGTGCGTTGCCCGGAGTGCGCGAAGCGGCGGTGATCGCCCGCGACAGCGAGCGCGGCAAGCGCCTGCTGGGCTACGTGACGGGTGAAAGTGTCGCCGAAGACATCCTGAAAGCCGCACTGCGTGCGCAACTGCCGGACTACATGGTGCCTTCGCGCATCCTCGTGCTTGGCGAAATGCCGCTCAACGCCAACGGCAAGATCGACCGCAAGGCATTGCCTGAGCCACAGGACGCTGCGAGCGCTACCGAAGCCCCGCGCGACGGCCTGGAAAGCCGCGTCGCCGCCGTCTGGGCCGAAGTGCTCGGCGTGCCGGCTATCGGCCGCGAGGATGATTTCTTCGAGCTGGGCGGCCACTCACTGCTGGCAACCCAGGTGATCTCTCGCCTGCGCCGCGACCTAGGCTGCGAAGTCCCGCTACGCGATGTGTTCGAGGCCAGCCGCCTGGACGAGTTTGCGGGCCGGCTCAGTGCGCTGAGTCCGAGCGCCCGCCCGCAGTTGCGTGCCATGGCCCGCGACGGCGACCTGCCGCTGTCCGCCGCGCAGAGCCGCCTGTGGTTCTTCTGGCAGATGGAGCCGGCCAGCGCCGCCTACAACGTTCCCGGTGCGCTGCGCCTGCGCGGTGAGCTGGACGAAAACGCCCTGCGCCGTGCCTTCGACGCCCTGGTGGCGCGCCACGAAACCCTGCGCACCACCTTCGACGAGGTGGATGGCCAGGCCTTCCAGCGCATCCAGCCGGCGCAGCCGCTGGACCTGGCGCGTGTCGATCTATCCGCCGAAGTCGACGCTGAAAGCGCCGCGCGCCGACTGGCCGAGGAGGAGGCGCTGCGTCCGTTCGACCTGCGCAACGGCCCGCTGCTGCGCCTGACCCTCATGCGATTGTCTCCAAAAGAAGTGGCCGACGCCGACCACGTGCTGCTGCTGACGATGCACCACATCGTCTCCGATGGCTGGTCGATCCGTGTGCTGGTGGACGAGTTCAGCCGCCTCTACGGCGCCTTCGCCGTTGGCGAGGAACTGCAATTGCCGGCGCTGCCGGTGCAGTACGCCGACTACGCCCAGTGGCAGCGCGAGCTGCTGGCGGGCGAGGAGGGACAGCGTCAGCTGAACTGGTGGACTGGACAACTCAGCCAGGACACACCTGTCCTGGAACTGGCCGCCGACCGTCCGCGTCCTGCTGTGCAGAGTTACCGCGGCGGCAGTCTCGGCTTCAGCCTGGACGCTGGGCTGGGTAGTCGTCTCAAGCAACTGGCCCGCGAGCAGGACGTCACCCTGTT